>NZ_JBFAPK010000018.1:0-4571 GCF_040676675.1 Micromonospora sp. NPDC049559
CGCGACCTTCCGCCAGATGATCAACGCGCACCAGATGCGGGGCCCGTACCGGGCGGCCTGGCAGCAGGACTACCCGGACGTGGAGAACTGGGTCAACCCGCTCTACGTCACCGGCGGTTCCTCCAACGACGGCCTGTACAGCAACCCGCAGGTGGACGCGCTCGCCAAGGAGGCCCAGGCCGCGCCGGACGCCGACGCCGCGCACGCCAAGCTGCAGCAGGCACTGGCGATCGTGGACCAGGACGTTCCGTCGATCCCGGTCTACTTCTACAACGAGCAGTGGGGCATCTCCGACAAGCTGAGCAAGGCCGAAACCACCAACGTCGGCGAGCTCGACCTCTCGTCGGTCGTGCTCAAGTAGGTGGCTTCACCCCGGGTCGGGCACACCGTATGGTGACCCGGCCCGGGCTCGCTTCCGCCGGGATGCGGCACCTGCTGGCTGCCGCATCCCTGGCGTGTTTCCACCACCCGCGTCGCCCCCCAGGCGCGCCCCCTCTGGAGGATCCATGGGCCGTTACGTCGTGAGACGGCTGCTCCAACTGATACCCGTCTTCTTCGGGACCACATTCCTGATCTACTGGCTCGTCTGGGCCGTACCCGGCGACCCGTTCGCCGGCAAGTGCGGTGAGCGGCGCTGTCCGGACTCGTACATCGCGTTCATGACCGAGAAGTACCATCTCGACGAGAACGTCTTCCTGCAGTACCTGCACTACATGCAGAACCTGCTGCGGGGCGATTTCGGCCAGACCTTCGGTGGCCGCTCCATCAACGACCTGATCGCTGCCGCCTACCCCAACACGCTAAAACTGGCACTTGTGGCGCTCGCTGTCGAGGGAATTATCGGCATCACCGCCGGCGTGCTCACGGGTCTGCGGCGTAACGGCTTCATGGACAACCTGGTTCTGGTCTCGACCCTGTTCCTGATCGCGCTGCCGACGTTCGTCACCGGCTTCGTGCTGCAGTTCCTGCTCGGTACGAAGTGGCACATCATCAACCCGACGGTCTCCTCGGACGTGCCCTTCAACGAGCTGATCGTGCCCGGGTTCGTGCTGGGCAGCACCTCGATGGCGTACATCGCCCGGTTGACCCGGACGAGCATCGCCGAGAACCGCCGCGGCGACTACGTACGGACGGCGATCGCCAAGGGCCTGCCCATGCGCCGGGTGGTCGGGGTGCACCTGCTGCGGAACTCGATGATCCCGGTGCTCACCTTCCTCGGTACCGATCTCGGTGGCCTGATGGGCGGCTCGATCGTGACCGAGGGCATCTTCAACATCAATGGAATCGGCCGAGAGGTCTACCGGGCGATCGTCACCAAGGAGGGCGCGACGGTGGTCTCCATCGTCGTGATCCTGGTGCTCGTGTATCTGATCATGAACCTGGTGGTCGACCTGCTGTACGCGGCCCTGGACCCGAGGATCCGCTATGAGTGACCCGACGATCGGTTCGATGGTGACCACCCCGCCCGCCGAGGACCCCGCGGTCGCCGGCGGTACCGCGCCGCCCGACGCCGGCCTGCCCGCTGGCAAGCAGCGCCAGGGCAAGCCGCGCGGCCTGCTCGGCGACGCCTGGCTGGACCTGCGCCGCCGGCCGATGTTCTGGATCCCGGCCGTGCTCATCCTGATCTTCGTGGTCATGGCCGCGGTACCGCAACTCTTCACCCACACCGACCCGACCCAGGGCCTGCTGGAGCGCAGCCGGGTGGCGCCGTCGGGTTCCGCCTGGTTCGGCTACGACGTGCAGGGCCAGGACGTCTACGCGCGGGTCATCTACGGGGCCCGGGCGTCGATCGTCGTCGCGGTGCTCTCCACCATCGGTACCGTGCTCATCGGCGGTGCCATCGGCATCCTCGCCGGCTTCCGCGGCGGCTGGGTGGACGCGGTGCTCTCCCGGATCGCCGACATCTTCTTCGGCCTGCCGTTCGTGCTCGGCGCGATCGTGATCCTCTTCACCTTCAACAAGCCGGGGTCGAGCAACAGCACCTTCAAGATCATGATGCTGGTGATCGTCTCGCTCGTCGTGCTGACCTGGCCGGTCTCGATGCGGATCATGCGTTCCTCGGTGCTCGCCACCAAGGAGGCCGACTACATCGTGGCGGCCCGCGCGCTCGGTGCCAGCTCGGCCCGGATCGTCTTCAAGCACCTGCTGCCGAACTGCCTGGCGCCGCTGCTGGTCTACTCGACGATCCTCATCGGCTCGTTCATCGGCGCCGAGGCGACGCTCTCCTTCCTCGGCGTCGGCCTGCACTCGCCGGTGGTCTCCTGGGGCATCATGATCAGTGAGTCGCAGAACTACATCCGGGTATCACCGCACCTGCTGCTCTTCCCGGCCACGTTCCTCGTCATCGCCGTACTCAGCTTCGTCATGCTCGGCGAGGCCGTGCGCGAGGCTCTCGATCCGAAACTCCGGTAGGAGATTCCTGTGTCCGACATTCTCGTGTCCGAGCAGTCCGCATCGGACGCCTCCGGGCGCCCCACCGGGCGACTGCTCGAGGTCGACGACCTGCGCGTCGAGTTCCGTACCCGGGACGGTGTGGCCAAGGTCATCAACGGCGTGACGTACCACGTGGACGCCGGCGAGACGCTGGCCGTGCTGGGCGAGTCCGGTTCGGGTAAGAGCGTCACCGCTCAGACGATCATGGGCATCCTCGACACCCCGCCCGGCTACGTCACGGGCGGGCAGGTGCGCTTCCACGGGCGGGACATGCTCGCGATGTCGAGCGAGCAGCGGCGCCGCATCCGGGGCGAGGGCATCGCCATGATCTTCCAGGACGCGCTCTCCGCGCTGAACCCGGTCTTCACGGTCGGGTTCCAGATCGGTGAGCAGTTCCGGATCCGCCGCGGGATGAGCCGGGCGGACGCCAAGAAGCGCACCATCGAGATGCTGGACCTGGTCCAGATCCCGAACGCGAAGGGGCGGGTGAACAACTACCCGCACCAGTTCTCCGGTGGCATGCGGCAGCGCGTCATGATCGCGATGTCGCTCGCCCTCGACCCGGAGGTGCTGATCGCGGACGAGCCGACCACCGCGCTCGACGTCACGGTGCAGGCGCAGATCATGGACCTCCTCGCCGAGCTGCAGCGCGAGCGGCGGATGGGCCTGATCCTCATCACCCACGACCTCGGCGTGGTCGCCGACGTCGCGGACCGGATCGCGGTGATGTACGCGGGCCGGATCGTCGAGGAGGCCAACGTCCACGAGCTGTACGCGAAGCCGGCGCACCCGTACACCCTCGGCCTGCTCGACTCGATCCCCCGGATCGACGAGAAGGGCCAGCAGCTGCGGACGATCAAGGGGCTGCCCCCGAGCCTGCTGAACATCCCGCCCGGGTGCCCCTTCAACCCGCGCTGCCCGATGGCCCAGCCGATCTGCCGGGAGAAGGTGCCCCCGCTGCTGCAGCTTGGTCCCACCCGGGCCAGCGCCTGCCACTTCGCCGAGGAGCTGGTGAACAATGGCTGAGACCATTCTCGAGGTCCGTGACCTGGTCAAGCACTACCCGGTGACCCGTGGCGTGGTCTTCAAGAAGACCGTCGGCCACGTCAAGGCGGTGGACGGGGTCTCGCTCGAACTGCGCCAGGGCGAGACGCTCGGCGTGGTCGGCGAGTCGGGCTGCGGGAAGTCGACGCTGGCCCGGGTCATCATGAACCTGGAGAAGCCCTCGTCCGGCGCGGTGAGCTACAAGGGGCAGAACGTCTTCGCGCTCCGCCCCGCCGAGCAGCGCCGGATGCGCCGCCAGATCCAGCTGGTCATGCAGGACCCGTACACCTCGCTCAACCCCCGGATGACCGTCGGTGACCTGATCGGCGAGCCGTTCGAGATCCACCCCGAGGTGGCGCCCAAGGGTGACCGGCGGCGTCGGGTGCAGGAGCTGCTGGAGGTGGTCGGGCTCAACCCCGAGCACATCAACCGGTATCCGCACCAGTTCTCCGGCGGCCAGCGGCAGCGCATCGGCATCGCCCGGGCGCTCGCGCTGCGGCCCGACATCATCGTCTGCGACGAGCCGGTCTCGGCCCTGGACGTCTCGATCCAGGCGCAGGTGATGAACCTGCTGGACCAGTTGCAGCGGGAGTTCGGACTCTCGTACATCTTCATCGCCCACGACCTGTCAGTGGTGCGGCACCTCTCCGACCGGGTCGCGGTCATGTACCTCGGCAAGATCGTGGAGACGGGCTCGGACGACGAGATCTACGAGCGGCCGACCCACCCGTACACCCAGGCGCTGCTCTCGGCGGTGCCGGTGCCGGACCCGACCAGCCGGGAGAACAAGGCGATCATCCGGTTGACCGGGGACGTGCCGAGCCCGGCCGACCCGCCGTCGGGCTGCCGGTTCCGTACCCGCTGCTGGAAGGCGCAGGAGATCTGCGCCCGGGAGGTGCCGGCGCTGATCGAGCGCAAGGACTCCGACCACCCGAGCGCCTGCCACTTCGCCGAGAAGCGGGAGATCGTCGCCACGCACGAGGCGTGAGCCGTCCCTGCCCGCCGGCGCCGCTCGCGGGGGCGGGGGGGGCCGGGGGGGGCCGCGGCGGACGGGGGGGGGGGGGGCGCCGCCGCCCGCACGCCGGCAGGGGGTT
>NZ_JBFAPK010000018.1:4581-153292 GCF_040676675.1 Micromonospora sp. NPDC049559
CGGCGCCGCTCGCGGCGCCGGCGGGCAGGGGATCTCCGTGCTACAGCGGGCCGCGGCCCGCCCGCAGCAACAGCATGGCGAACTGGGTACCGTCGGCACCGAGCGCCTCCCGGAAGTGTTCGAGGATCTGCTGCTCGCGGGAGAGCACCAGCCGGGTACCGCCGGCCGCCCGCCGGATCGCCCCCACCTCACGCGACAGCGCGGCCCGCTCCTGCCAGAGCGCGATCAGCGAGTTGTCGATCTCGTCGATCCGGCGTCGGATCTCCAGGATGCGCTCGGCGGCGTCCGGTACCTCCGTACCGGTCTCCTGGCCGCCCGCGGGACGGTCGTCGCCCGCGTCCGCGGCCCGGCCCGTCGCGTCGCCGGCCACGGCATCACGGGCCCCGGTGCTCGGTTCGCCGGGCTGTTCCACCACGTCTGTCATCATCGGTTACCCCCTGAGGCGCGGGCCCCGGTCCCCCGATCCCGGGCAAGAAAAAGCCCCGGGCTCCAGGAGCCCGGGGCTTTCGTAGGCTTGTCGATCAAGCGCGACCTACGGCTGCCGGACTCCCGGGGCCGTAGTAAAAGTAGTAACAGGTGGTCGGCTGGATCACGTGGTCGAGTATGCCCAGCCCGCCTCGGGTGGCGCAAGCTCCTCGCGGGTGTGGAGCGGGACACGCCACGTCAGCCGAGCCGGGTGATCCGGTCCGCCGGTCCCGGTGCGACGGGCGCGCCGGCCCCGAGGTGACCCACCAGCGCGTCGATGTCGAAGCCGGGCGCCGTCGTCCGTCCGGTACCGCGGGTCAGCAGGGTGAAACCGTCGCCGCCGTTGGCGAGGAAGTCGTTCGTGGTGACGCGGTAGGTAGCGGCCGGGTCGATCGGCGTACCGCCCAGCGTCAGCGCGCTTACCCGCTGGCCGGCCGGCGCCCGGGTGTCGTACGAGTAGCCGAAGCCGGCGGAGACCTGGAGCACCCGCTGCGTGGTCTGCCCCTCGTACCCGGGGAACTGCTGCTCCAGCACGTCCTTGAGCTGTGCGCCGGTCAGGGTCTGCGTCACCACCAGGTTGTTGAACGGCTGGACGGTGAAGGCCTCCCCGTAGGTGATCTCACCGTCCGCCTCGCCCCCGGCGGAGCTGGCGTACGGCAGCGACGCCCGGATGCCGCCGGGGTTCATGAGCGCGAGCTGGGCCCCGTCGCCCCGGGTCCAGGCGAGCTGGGCGTCGGCGATCACATCCCCCAACGGGCTCTCCTGGTTGGGGCCGGGGTCCCGGACGATGTCGCCGGTGATCCGGCCGATGACCCGGTTCGCGATCGGCGCGACCGCGGCGCGGTACCGGTCCGCCAGCGCCTTCGCGCCGGGGTCCACCAGCTCCGGGTTGCGCACGTAGCTGCCCGGCGTGGTCTGCTGCCAGCTGCCGTCGGGGTTGCGTACGCCGTTCTCGACGACCACGTTTCGGGCCGTGATGTCGGTGAAGCGCCCGGACCGCCGGTCGAGCGTGTAGTCGACGTCGGTGACCAGCTGTCCGTTGCTGCCCGCGCTGGTCACCACGGTGCCCGCCCCCGAGGAGTTCGGCAGCGAGCAGGAGTAGAAGCGGTGCGTGTGGCCCGAGACGACCAGGCCGAACTCGGGGCGCAGGCCGGCGACGATCGGCACGATCGGACCGGAGAAGTTCGCGCAGTCGGAGACGCCGGGGGTGCTCGGCGGGGCGGACTGCGCGCCGCCCTCGTGGATCAGTAGCACCTGGGCCTTCACGCCGAAGAGCTTGAGCAGCGCGCTCCACCTGTTCGCGGTCTCCACCTCGTCGGTGAAGGTGACCGAGGTGATGCCGGCCGGGTTGACGATGCCCGGGGTCCCCTCCAGGGTCACCCCGACGAACCCGACCGGTACCCCGTTGACGAGGCGGATGTCGACCGGCGGGAGGACCGGCAGCCCCGTCGTCCTGCTGACCGTGTTGGCCGCGAGGTACGAGAAGCGGGCACCACGGAACCCGTCGCCGTCCTGGCAGCCGTCCACCGGGTGGCAGCCGCCCCGGTCGAGCCGCAGCAGCTCGGCGACGCCCTCGTCGAACTCGTGGTTGCCGACCGAGCTGACCTCCAGCCCGATCTGGTCCATCAGCTCGATCGTCGGCTCGTCGTGGAAGGCCGCGCTGACCAGCGGGCTGGCGCCGACCAGGTCGCCCGCGCCCACGGTGATGCTGGTACGCCCCTCGTCCCGGGCCTGCGCCCGCAGCCGCTCCAGCCAGGTCGCCAGGTACTCGACGCCGCCGGCGGGGGTGCCGTTCACGGTCGCGCCGCTGCCGGTCGGCGGGTCGATCGCGCCGTGGAAGTCGTTGTAGCTGAGGAAGTTCCCCTTCACCGGGCTGGCCGCCGGCAGGCCGGAGGAGACCGAGACCGGGCGCAGGCCGGCACCGGCCGGTGCCGGTGGCGGCGTGGCGGGACCTGGATGGGTCGGGAGGGCGGCGACGACGGCCGCCACCGCCAGGGCCGGAGCCGCGAGGAAGCGGAGCAGGGCCCAGGGGCGCGTACGGGGTCGGCTCATCGGATCCTCGCAATCAGGCCGG
Source organism: Micromonospora sp. NPDC049559 (assembly GCF_040676675.1). Classification (NCBI taxonomy): domain Bacteria; kingdom Bacillati; phylum Actinomycetota; class Actinomycetes; order Micromonosporales; family Micromonosporaceae; genus Micromonospora; species Micromonospora sp. NPDC049559. The sequence goes on from NZ_JBFAPK010000018.1 coordinate 7,121, forward strand.
GCGGGCAGGGAACGGGTGTCGACGTTGCTATCCCGACATGCTTCTCGATCGGGCACGGCGACGCCACCACCGGCGGATGACGGCACGGTTGCCACCCGGCGAGGACGGCCCGGCGCCGTTACGGCGGGGCCGATCATGGCGGGGTGTCCACGGCGGCGGCGACCGTGGCGGTGCCGGGCTCGGCGCCCCGCCGGCGCCGGCCGCCGACGTGCCGCGTCGCGCCGGGGCGGTGCCCCGCGAGCGCGCCGCGCGGCCTTCGGGGGCGGCGCGGTGCCGGCATGTCGGTCCGGCGACATAGACTCGGCTAGCGATGCATGCTCTCTTCGAAATCCCGCCGGTCCAACCGACTCCGCCGGGTGAGTCGACCCCGCCGGTGCACCCTTCGACCCGTCCCCGGCCGACGGCCGGGCTCGACCCGCAGGCCCTGCTCACCGGGTTGAACGGACCGCAGCGCGACGCCGTGACCCACTCCGGCTCGCCATTGCTGATCGTGGCCGGCGCCGGCTCGGGCAAGACCCGGGTGCTGACCCACCGGATCGCGTACCTGCTGGCGACGCGGACCGGGCTGGACGGTGAGCCGGTGCACCCGGGGCAGATCCTGGCCATCACCTTCACCAACAAGGCCGCCGGCGAGATGAAGGAGCGGGTCGCCGCGCTGGTCGGGCCCCGGGCCCGGCTGATGTGGGTGTCGACGTTCCACTCCGCCTGCGTCCGGATCCTGCGGGCCGAGCACGAGCACGCCGGGCTGAAGTCGACGTTCTCGATCTACGATGCGGACGACTCTCGGCGACTGATGCAGCTGGTCGCCCGGGAACTCGATCTGGACCCGAAGCGCTATCCGGCGCGCGGGCTCGCGGCCCAGGTCTCCAACCTCAAGAACGAGCTGGTCGACCCGGAGGAGTTCGCGGCCAGGGCGAAGGGCCCCAACGAGCGGGCGCTGGCCGAGGCGTACACGCTCTACCAGCGGCGGCTGCGCGAGGCGCACGCGCTCGACTTCGACGACCTGATCATGACGACGGTCCACCTGCTCCAGTCGCACCCGCACGTCGCGGAGAACTACCGCCGGCGGTTCCGGCACGTGCTCGTCGACGAGTACCAGGACACCAACCACGCGCAGTACATGCTGATCAAGGAGTTGGTCGGCGGCACGCCGGGTCTCGAACCGGCGGAGCTCTGCGTGGTCGGCGACGCGGACCAGTCGATCTACGCCTTCCGCGGCGCGACCATCCGCAACATCCTGGAGTTCGAGCGCGACTTCACCGACGCCCGGACCATCCTGCTCGAACAGAACTACCGCTCGACGCAGACGATCCTGAGCGCGGCGAACGCCGTTATCGAGAACAACGCGTCCCGCAAGCCGAAGCGGCTCTGGAGCGAGCAGGGCGCCGGCGAGCAGATCGTCGGCTACGTGGCCGACACCGAGCACGCCGAGGCCGACTGGGTGGCCCGCGAGATCGACCGGCTCTGCGACGCCGACGAGGCGCGTCCCGGCGACGTGGCGGTCTTCTACCGCACCAACGCGCAGTCCCGTGTCTTCGAAGAGGTGTTCATCCGGGTCGGGCTGCCGTACAAGGTGGTCGGCGGGGTCCGCTTCTACGAGCGCAAGGAGGTCCGCGACGCGCTGGCCTACCTGCGCGCCGTGGTCAACGACGACGACACGGTCAGCCTCCGGCGCATCCTGAACACCCCTCGCCGGGGCATCGGGGAACGGGCCGAGGCGTGCGTGGAGGCGCTGGCCTCCCGCGACCGGATCTCGTTCGGGGCCGCGCTGCGGCGGGCCAACGGCGCGCCCGGGATCTCCACCCGGGCCGCGAACGGTATCGCCGACTTCGTCGCGCTCCTCGACGGGCTGCGCGAACTTGCCGCGACCGCGCCGCCGGAGGAGGTGCTCGAAGCGGCGCTGACCCGCTCCGGCTACCTCAGCGAGCTGGAGGAGAGCCTCGACCCGCAGGACGCCGGCCGGGTCGAGAACCTCCAGGAGCTGGTGAGCGTCGCACGCGAGTACACCGAGCGGGCCGAGGCGCAGGCCGAGTCCGAGGAGGTCGTGGCGACCGTCGCGGGCTTCCTGGAGCAGGTCGCGTTGGTCGCCGACGCCGACGAGATCCCCTCGGACGACCCGGACCACCAGGGCGTGGTCACGCTGATGACCCTGCACACGGCCAAGGGGCTGGAGTTCCCGGTGGTCTTCCTCACCGGGCTGGAGGACGGCGTCTTCCCGCACCTGCGCTCGCTGGGGGACGCCCGGGAACTGGAGGAGGAGCGGCGGCTCGCCTACGTGGGCATCACCCGGGCCCGCCAGCGCCTCTACCTCTCCCGGGCGGTGACCCGGTCGGCGTGGGGACAGCCCTCCTACAACCCGCCCTCGCGCTTCACCGAGGAACTGCCGGGCGACCTGGTGCGCTGGGAGCGCACCGAGGGCGCCTACACGTCGTGGTCGGGTACGGGCGGCGGCGTGGGAGGCCGGGCCGGCGGCGCCGACCGCGCGGCGGCCGGGCGCGGCGGCGGCTTCGCCGGGGGTACGCCGAAGGCGGCGCAGCTCGCGCAGCGGCTCGGCATCGACGGCAGCCGGCTCGCCACGGCCAGCGAGCTGCCGCAGGCCCCGAAGGTGGCCGTCGGCGACCGGGTCAACCACCAGCGATACGGCCTGGGCCGGGTGCTCGCGGTCGAGGGGCACGGGCCGGGCGCGCGCGCCCAGATCGACTTCGGCGCCGAGACGATGTGGCTCGTGCTCCGGCACGCCCCGATCGAGAAGCTGTAGCCCCCCGAGAAGCTGTAGCCCCGCCCGGGCGGGAAAGAGTTCCGACCGCCGCTCCGGGCGGGCCAGAGCCGTCCGGAGCGGGGCCGTGGACCGTGCCAGTCGCCCGACCGGTCACGTGCCCGCGCCTCGGCCCTGCCCGGGGCGGGAGCGGGCTGAGCCCGGGTCGGCCCTGCGGCGCTGCCCGGGGGCGGGAGCGGGCTGGTCCTGCGTCGGTCTCTGCCCCGGGGCGGAAACGCGTCCGGCCCGCCGTTGGCGGGCCGGATCAGCGTACGTCGCCCGGGAGGCGACGACGGGAAGCTGGGGTGCTCAGGAGGCGGCGGCGTCGGCCGCGATCGGCTGGGTCTCCATCTGGATGTCGACGCCCTTGTTGCGCAGCCACGGGATCGGGTCGGTCGGCTCGCCCTTGACGTGGATCTCCAGGTGCAGGTGGGAGCCGTACGAGTGGCCCGTGCTCCCGACGAGGCCGATCGTGTCGCCGGCCTTCACCTGCTGGCCTTCCTTGACCAGGAGCCGCGAGGAGTGGCCGTAGATTGACTCGGTGCCGTCCGTGTGCCTGATGATCACGCAGTTGCCGTAGCCGCCGTACCAGCCGGCCTTCTCGACCGTGCCGTCGTGGATCGCGCGGTACGGGGTGCCCTCGGTGGCGGCCAGGTCGACGCCCGCGTGGAACTTGCCCCAGCGCAGGCCGTAGGGCGCGGTGAAGGTGTAGCCCCGGAGGGGGAGGAACCAGGTGTCCTCGGTGTTGGCCAGCGTCGACTCGAGCGCGCCGCGATCGGTGTCGCGGGAGGCGCGGTCGGCGTCGGCGGCACGGTCGGCCACGTCCTGGCTGGTCGCCGAGGCGTTCTGCAGGTCGGCCGCGAGCGCGGAGGGGCTGACGGTCTTGGCGTCGGGCATCGCCTGGGCGCCCAGCGCGACCACGCCGGCGCCGACGAAGGCGGTGGTGACGACGACCGCGTAGCGGCTGCGAGGGGGTGTGGGTACGCGACGGCGCCCGCGATATCGGTCGGGCTCAGACGACAAGCGCTGACGCACGCACATCCTCCGTATCGGGTCAATGATGTGGCCGGTGCCGGCGCCGGCGGGTCCTGCCGGAGCTGGTCGACCGCGTCGTCATCACGCCGTCGGCTAGATGACAACCGTGGGCCACGGTAACCAACCCCTAGGCGAGTCACAAGCCGCCCCGCGAAAATGCCGCGACGATCTGTGCGTGTCCGCTGTGGATTGCGGCGTGTCGTAACGATTTATGACTAGGCTCGTTAATGGCGCTTGGTCACCCCGGCTGCTACGGAACGTAGCCGAACCGGCCTTTTCGTCGTCGCCCGAATCGGGGCTCCCTAAGGGGTCCCTAGGGGTGTCAGGGAGGGCCCGGCCCGCGTCGCGATCCCGGATGTCGGGAAGTGGGGTGCCCGGGTTACCGTTCGTTCAGGTGGCTGCCGCGGCCGGCCTGGAAGGGATGTTGCGCTGATGAGTTCTCGTACTCGCGTCGTCGTCGCCAAGCCCGGTCTCGACGGGCATGATCGCGGCGCCAAGGTGGTCGCGCGGGCGCTGCGGGACGCCGGCATGGAGGTCATCTACACCGGGCTGCACCAGACGCCCGAAAAGATTGTCGAGGCGGCGATCCAGGAGGACGCCGACGCGATCGGGCTCTCCGTGCTCTCCGGGGCGCACATGACCCTCTTTCGGCGTGTGATCGAGCTGCTCGCCGAGCGCGACGCCCGGGACATCGTCGTCTTCGGCGGCGGGATCATCCCGGACGCCGACATCCCCGAACTGGAACGGCTCGGCGTTGCCAAGATCTTTACGCCCGGAGCGACCACCCAGTCGATCGTCGAGTGGGTACGGGAGAACATCTCGGCGCAGACCGTCTGAGACGGTTCGGCTCGCGTACGAGCACCGCGTACGGGTACTCGGGTCACCCGCGAACGTCCGGGGACGCCTCGCCCGGCCGGGGAGGGTGCCCGGAGACGGGGGAGAGGCCGGACGCACCCCTCACACGCCCGGCCTCTCTATGCGCGATGCCCCGCCGCCACCCCTCGACCGACAGGGCATCGGCCGTCTCCCGTCATCGCGCTCCCGCGCTCTGACACTTGACTCAACGACGCCTGCCGGGAGTGGTTACGCGGCCCGAGGAAAAGATCCCGGAATTGGGCCCGGACGGGACGGCCCGGCGGTGACGGCGGCCGTACTCTCGGGTCTCCCGATCACCATTCGCGTACGTCCGCCCGGAGCCGACCGTGACCGTTCCCCCGCAGCAACCGCCAGGACCGCCCGCCGGGTGGCAGCAGCCCTCGGGCGTGCCCGGTCCGTCCGGCCCGCCGCCGCAGCCCGGCCCGCCGCAGCCCGACGCGGCCCAGCCCGGCTGGCCGCAGCAGCCGGTGCCGCCGCAGCCGGGCTGGGCCCCGCAGCCGCCGAACCCGCAGTGGGCGTCCCCCGGGGGCTGGCCGGGGCAGCCAGGACCGCCGCCGGGCGGCTGGGCGCCACCGCCGCCGCAGTTGCCGGTGACCAACCGGATCCCGGAGGACCAGCCGTTCGTCGCCCGACCGAGCGTCCGCAAGCGGGCGCTGTTCCTCGGCGGGTTGCTGCTGTTCGTACTGCTGATGTTGGCCTGTCCGCTCGGGCTGGCGGCCAGCAACGACGGTGGCCTCATCGTCCTGCTCGGCGGGCTCGCCTTCTTCGCCCTCCTGGTCGGCCTGCCCCTCGGATTCCAGCTCTGGCTGGTGACCTCGGGCGGTCCCGTGCTGGCGGTCGGCCCGGCCGGATTGTGGATCAAAACCCGCCCGACCCGGGGACAGGCGATCTGGCTGCCCTGGGAGGCGATCGACCAGATCTACCGGCGTCGCTGGGCGTTGGAGAAGATGGTCTGTGTGAAACCGCGTGACCCGCGTACCGGGAGCAATCTCGGCGCCTTCACGGCGCTGGACTCCGGGATGCAACAGGTCGTCTTCGGTACCGGTCTCACCGCCACGGTCAACTTCGCGGACCGTTCGGAGCAGGAGATCATGCAGGCGATCACCCACTTTTCGGCGGGCCGCTGCCGGATCTCTTAGCCCGCGCCCCCGACCCTGGCATCCTGTGCATTACCGCACACCGCGCACCCGGTCGGTTGCCGCTGGTGCCTACCTCGCTAGGCTGCGGCCGAAGGCCTGTTTTCGTTGTCGACAGGCGTCAACTCAATTCACGCTGGCGGCGGCGCGACGGCGCGCCGCGGAGACGGGACGGGACGCGTAATCGTGGACCTGTACGAATACCAGGGGCGCGAGCTGTTCGAGCGGCACGGATTGCCCGTGCTCGCCGGCGGCGTCGCCACGACCCCGGAGGAGGCCCGCGCCATCGCCGAGCGCCTCGGCGGCCGGGTGGTCGTCAAGGCGCAGGTGAAGGTCGGTGGCCGGGGCAAGGCGGGCGGAGTGAAGCTCGCCGAGGGCGCCGACGAGGCGACCGCCCGGGCCGACGACATCCTCGGCATGGACATCAAGGGGCACACCGTCCACAAGGTCATGATCACCGTGACCGCGAACATCGCGGAGGAGTACTACTTCTCCTACCTGCTGGACCGGGCCAACCGTACGTTCCTGGCCATCGCCAGCGTGGCCGGTGGGATGGACATCGAGCAGGTCGCCGCCGAGACCCCGGAGAAGGTGGCCAAGGTCGCCATCGACGCCAGCGTCGGGGTCGACGAGGCGAAGGCGCGCGAGATCGTCACCAAGGCCAACTTCCCGGCCGAGGTCGCCGACCAGGTGGTCGAGATCGCCCTCAAGCTGTGGCAGGCGTTCGTCGCCGAGGACGCCACGCTCGTGGAGGTCAACCCGCTGGCCAAGACCGCCAGCGGCGAGGTGCTCTGCCTCGACGCGAAGGTGACGCTCGACGGCAACGCCGCCTTCCGGCACCCGGACCACGAGGCGCTGGTGGACCAGGCCGCGGTCGACCCGCTGGAGCAGCGGGCGAAGGAGAAGGACCTCAACTACGTCAAGCTCGACGGCCAGGTCGGCATCATCGGCAACGGCGCGGGCCTGGTCATGTCCACGCTCGACGTGGTCGCGTACGCGGGTGAGGAGTTCGGCGGCGTGAAGCCGGCGAACTTCCTCGACATCGGCGGCGGCGCGAGCGCGGCCGTGATGGCCAACGGCCTGGAGATCGTCCTCTCCGACCCCTCGGTACGCAGCGTCTTCGTCAACGTCTTCGGCGGCATCACCGCCTGCGACGAGGTCGCCAACGGGATCATCCAGGCCCTCGCGCTGCTCGAACAGCGCGGCGAGCGGGTGGTCAAGCCGTTGGTCGTCCGGCTGGACGGCAACAACGCCGAGGCGGGGCGGGCGATCCTCGACGAGGCCGCCAACCCGCTGGTCGAGCGGGTCGACACGATGGATGGAGCGGCCAAGCGGGCCGCCGAGCTCGCGGCTGCGGGGGTCTGACATGGCAATCTGGCTCACCAAGGACTCGAAGGTCATCGTCCAGGGGATGACCGGCGCCGAGGGCTCCAAGCACACCCGCCGGATGCTGGCGGCCGGCACCAACGTGGTCGGCGGGGTGAACCCCCGCAAGGCCGGCCAGCGCGTCGACTTCGACGGGGTCGAGCTGCCCGTCTTCGCCAACGTGGCCGACGCCATGGCGGAGACCGGGGCGGACGCCACGGTCATCTTCGTGCCGCCGGCGGGCACCAAGTCGGCCGTGCTCGACGCGATCGACGCGGGCATCGGGCTCGCCGTGGTGATCACCGAGGGCGTGCCGGTGCACGACACCGCCGCCTTCTGGGCGTACAACCTCGCGCAGGGCGGGCGCACCCGGATCATCGGCCCGAACTGCCCCGGCATCGCCTCCCCGGGCGCGTCGAACGCCGGCATCATCCCGGCCGACATCACCGGCCCGGGCCGGATCGGCCTGGTCAGCAAGAGCGGCACGCTGACCTACCAGATGATGTACGAGCTGCGCGACATCGGCTTCTCCACCTGCGTCGGCATCGGCGGCGACCCGATCATCGGGACCACCCACATCGACGCCCTCGCGGCCTTCCAGGACGACCCCGAGACCGACGCGATCGTGATGATCGGTGAGATCGGTGGCGACGCCGAGGAGCGGGCCGCCGAGTTCATCAAGGCGAACGTGACCAAGCCGGTGGTCGGCTACATCGCCGGCTTCACCGCCCCGCCCGGCAAGACGATGGGCCACGCCGGTGCGATCATCTCCGGCTCGTCCGGCACCGCCGACGCGAAGAAGGCGGCGCTGGAGGCGGTCGGCGTCAAGGTCGGCAAGACGCCGACCGAGACCGCCAAGCTGATGCGGGAGATCATGTCCGGCAGCTGAGCCGGCGAACCGCGAATACGTGAGGGGCCCGGCCGGCGTGCGGCCGGGCCCCTTCGTGGTGTGTGACCACCGAGCGTTCTCGGGCCCTCACCGCTTCCGAGAAGAACGTCGAATGCGGCTCCGGTCGCGACAATTCCGGCGACGATGTGGAATATGTCAATGGACGCACCCGGTACAGCGCGCGCGGACGAGGGCTATTCGTTATCCGACCGTGGGTGTCGATGTTCCTGTCCGGTTCGGTCATGCAAGAGTAGTGGTTGATGGCAGCCATCCCTGACAAACCGCAGAGCGGTGCTCCACCGCCCGCCGAGGTCGCCAGCCGAGATTTCGCCGGAACGCCTCGGGGTTCCCGCGTGCCGGCGCGGCCTCCGGCTCAGCGGCGCGGTGACCGGGGCCGCTCCGGACGCGCCCCGCTCTGGGTGGCTGCCTCGGTGGCGACCGCCTGGGCCGCGATCGTCTCGTTCCTGCCCGTCGCCGTGGTGACCGGCCTGGCGCCGCTCTTCGAGCACGCCGCCACGTTCGCCGGCGCCGTCCGGGTCGGGCTGGCCGGATGGCTGCTCGGGCACGGCGTACCGCTGCGCACCGCCGCCGGGCCGCTCGGCCTGCCGCCGCTCGCGCTCGCCGTGCTCGCGGCCTGGCGGGTGTCCCGCGCCGGGGTGCACGTCAGCCGCGCGATCGGCGCGCGGCACCGGGGCACGCCGGGCCAGGCGCTCTCCGTCGCCGGCACGATCGGTGTCGGGTACGGGGTCCTGGGCGCGCTCGCCGCGACCGTCGTCTCCGCGGGCGGCCCGGACGCCTCCCCGCTGCGGGCGGGGCTCACCCTCACCGTCTTCGGTACGCTCGCCGCGCTGGTCGGCGCCCTGCGTACCACCGGGGCGCTGGGCCCGGTGGCCCGCGCGCTGCCGCCCGTGCTGCGCGACGGGATCCGGACCGGGGTGGTGGCGGCCCTGCTGCTGATCGGCGCGGGCGCGGGAGCGGCCGGTCTGGCCGTCGCGACCGGCGGCGGCGCGGCCAGCGACATGATCGGCGCCTACCGGACCGGGGTTCCCGGCCAGGCCGGGATCACGCTCGTCAGCGCGGCGTACGCGCCGAACGCCGCGGTCTGGTCGACCGCCTACCTGCTCGGGCCGGGGTTCGCCGTCGGGACCGGCACGGTCGTGCGCACCACCGAGGTGTCGCTCGGCGCGCTGCCGGCGGTCCCGCTGCTGGCCGGCCTGCCACACGGGCCGGTCGAGGGCTTCGGGGCCGCGCTGCTGACCGTGCCCGTGCTCGCCGGGATGAGCGCGGGATGGCTCTACACCCGCCGGCTGCTCCGGTCGGCCGACCGCGAGCGGACCGGGGTCGGGTGGGGTCGGTTGATCGGCGCCGCGATGGTCAGCGGGCCCGTCGCGGGCGTGCTGCTCGGCTGCGCGGCGCTGGCGTCGGGCGGGCCGCTCGCCGGGGGCCGACTGGCCGAGATCGGGCCGGTCGGCTGGCAGGTGGCGGCGATGGCGACGATCGTGGTCGCGGTGGGCGCGACGGTTGGCGCGGCCGGAAGCCGGGCCGTCGCCGCCCCGATGCCGAACTCGCCCCGGGACTGAACCCGACCCGGGACTCGGGGCCCGGGCGGCCGGGGAGGGAACGACGTGGGCGCCCCGGAGGAGTTCCGGGGCGCCCGACGGCGGTGCGTCCGGCCGGTGACACGGCCGGCGGGGAGGATCAGCTGGTGCCCGGCACTCCCGCCATCCCCACCTGGAAGACGACGATCAGGATGATCTGCAGGATGCCGAGGGCCGCCGCGATGGCGCCACAGATCAGGCCGGCCATCGCCTGCCCCCGGTTCGTCGCCTGGCCCTGGTCCGCCCGCTTCTTGCCCAGGTATCCCGTCACCACCCCCGCGATGCCGACCGGGATGGCCGCGTAGCAGCAGAGCAGCGGGAACGCCGCGATGCCGAGGATCATGGCCACCAGCCCCAGCGTGTTGTTCTGCTGGGAGGCCGGCTGCCCGTACGCCCCGGCCGGGTAGCCCGGCTGCCCGTACGGCTGGCCCGAGCCGGGCTGACCGTACGGGTCCTGGTACTGCGGCTGACCGTAGCCCGGCTGCTGGCCGTACGGCTGCCCGGAGGTGGGCTGCTGCTGACCGTAGCCCGGCTGGCCCGAGGTGGGCTGCCCGTACGGCTGCCCGGAGGTGGGCTGTCCGTAGGGCTGGCCCGAGGTGGGCTGCTGGGCGTACGGGTCCTGGTACTGCGGCTGACCGTAGGCCGGCTGGCCCGAGGTCGGCTGCCCGTACGGCTGGCCCGACGTCGGCTGTTGTCCGTACGGCTGCTGCCCGTAGGAACCCGGCGGCTGTGGCGCGTTCGGGTCCGGGGGCGGGGGTTGCTGGCCGTACGGATCCGACTGGCCGGGTTGCTGCTGGCCGTACGGGTCCTGGCCGGGCTGGCCGGGCTGCATGTGCTGCCTCCTTGTGGGACTTAGTAGCTGCTGCCGGAGTTGGCCGCCGCGGCGATCACGACGACGTAGATGATGCAGCAGATGATCGAGATGGCCCAGCCGATCAGACCGATGATCAGCGCCAGCTTCGACCACTTCTTGGACTCGGCGGCCGCCGCCTGCGCGCCCGCCCAGTCACCCTGCTGCAGCAGCGGGTTCACCTTGGACGCGTTGATGATCGCAGGGATCGCCAGCGGCCAGAAGAGGAAAATGGAGACGATCGACATCGTCATGTTGTTGTCGATCTGCGGCGGCGGCTGGGAGGGGTATCCAGGCTGCATGTCGGAATGACTCCTTGAGAGCGCCACCCGCGCGGCATGCGGGGGCAGTATGGAAGGGTGTTGGCGCACGGGCTGTCGTTGCCCGAGCGTCCGGCAGCGTACCTGCCCGAATCCACCGTGGGCTGCCCTGCCGTGCGCCGACATGCCGACAAATCCGTCACGATCTCTCCGCCCCGGCCCTGGCGCGGCCCGCATCGACGCCGGTACCGCCGGGTCGAGCCGCCTGAGACCCGGTCTGAGCTGCCCGATAGGGTGCGGTGGTGACTGACGCCGCGCCAGCCGCCCGCCTCGTCGTACTCGTCTCGGGCGGTGGGAGCAACCTCCAGGCCCTGCTCGACGCGGGCGCCGATCCCGGCTACGGGGCGCGGGTCGTGGCCGTGGGCGCCGACCGGGACAGCATCGCCGGTCTGGACCGGGCCGCCGCCGCGGGCGTACCGACCTTCGTGGACCGGGTGAAGGACTACCCGTCCCGGGGCGACTGGGACGCCGCGCTCACCGCGCACGTCGCCGAGCACCGGCCCGACCTGGTCGTCTCGGCCGGGTTCCTCAAGCTGGTCGGTCCGCACTTCCTCGCGGCCTTCGGTGACCGGTACATCAACACCCACAACTCGCTGCTGCCCGCCTTCGCCGGCATGCACGGGCCGCGGGACGCGCTCGCCTACGGCGTGAAGCTCGCCGGGGCCACCCTCTTCTTCGTCGACGCGGGCGTCGACACCGGACCGATCATCGCCCAGGTCGCGGTGCCGGTGCTCGACACCGACGACGAGGAGACGCTCACCGAACGCATCAAGGAAGCCGAGCGGCGCCAGCTCGTCGAGCAGGTCGGCCGCCTGGTACGCGAAGGCTGGACCATCAGCGGAAGGAAGGTCTCGATCCCATGACCCAGTACCGTGCGCGAGTCGAGGTGGCGGCATGAGCGCCGGGGTCACCGAGGGACGCCGCCCGATCCGGCGGGCGCTGGTCAGCGTCTACGACAAGGCCGGACTCACCGAGCTGGCCCAGGCGCTGCACCGGGCCGGGGTGGAGATCGTCTCGACCGGCAGCACCGCCTCGACCATCGAGGGGGCCGGCGTACCGGTGACCCGGGTCGAGGAGCTGACCGGATTCCCCGAGTGCCTGGACGGGCGGGTCAAGACGCTGCACCCGAAGGTGCACGCCGGCCTCCTCGCCGACCTGCGGCTCGACCGCCACGTGGCGCAGCTGGACGAGCTCGGCATCCGCCCGTTCGACCTGCTCGTCTCCAACCTGTACCCGTTCACCGAGACCGTCGCCTCCGGCGCCGACGTGGACGCCTGCGTCGAGCAGATCGACATCGGCGGGCCGGCGATGGTACGCGCCGCCGCGAAGAACCACGCCTCGGTCGCGGTGGTCACCGCCGTATCGGCGTACCCGGAGGTGCTGGCCGCGATCGAGGCCGGCGGCACCACCCTCGCCCAGCGGCGCCGGCTCGCGGCGCGGGCGTTCGCCGACATCGCCGAGTACGACGTCGCGGTGGCCCGCTGGTGCGCCGAGACCCTGGTGGCGGCGGACGGGACGGACGCCGCCGAGGAGGCCGTCACCACCGAGGGCGGCACGCGGTGGCCGGACTTCGCCGGGTTCGCGCTGCGCCGGTCCGCGACGCTGCGGTACGGCGAGAACCCGCACCAGCGGGCGGCGCTCTACCTGGACCCGGCGGCGCCGGCCGGCCTGGCCCAGGCCGAGCAGCTGCACGGCAAGGAGATGTCCTACAACAACTACGTCGACGCGGACGCGGCGTGGCGGGCGGCCAACGACTTCGGGCCGCAGACCCCGACGGTGGCGATCATCAAGCACGCGAACCCCTGCGGGATCGCGGTCGGCGCCGACGTCGCCGAGGCGCACCGCAAGGCGCACGCCTGCGACCCGGTGTCGGCGTACGGCGGCGTGATCGCGGTCAACGGCACCGTCACCGTCGAGCTGGCCGAGCAGGTCGCGGAGATCTTCACCGAGGTCGTCGTCGCGCCGGCCTTCGACGAGGCCGCGCTCAAGGTGCTGACGGCGAAGAAGAACCTGCGGCTGCTGCGCGCGCCGGCCTGGCAGCCGGCGCCGGTGGAGTTCCGGCAGGTCACCGGCGGCCTGCTGGCCCAGAGCGCGGACCGGATCGACGCCGCGGGCGACGACCCGGCGACGTGGCGGCTGGCGACCGGCGAGGCCGCCGACCCGGAAACCCTGCGCGACCTGGCCTTCGCCTGGCGGGCCGTCCGGTCCGTGAAGAGCAACGCCATCCTGCTCGCCACCGACGGCGCCACCGTCGGGGTCGGCATGGGTCAGGTCAACCGGGTCGACGCGGCCCAGCTCGCGGTCTCCCGGGCCGGTGCCGACCGGGCCCGTGGCGCGGTCGGGGCCTCGGACGCGTTCTTCCCGTTCCCCGACGGGCTGCAGGTGCTGGCCGAGGCGGGGGTGCGCGCGGTGGTGCAGCCGGGCGGATCGGTACGGGACGAGGAGGTCGTCGCCGCCGCGCGGGCGGCCGGGATCACCATGTACCTGACCGGTACCCGGCACTTCTTCCACTGATCCGCCAGCGGTTTCCACGGCCCCGGCGGGGTTTCATCGTCACAGCGGCGGGCGCCGGTCCAGCGGACCGGCGCCCGGGTCGTCTCCGGCGGCGCCCGTCGCCGGAGCGCTCCCCGCGCCCGATCTCGGTATTATTATACCATTCTATATTTACGTAGCCGCAGGTGGTGGCCGCTTCCCGGCCCGGAGCACCCCGCTACGTTGCCGGCATGTCCGTTACCGACGAGAGATACGTGAACTCGGGAGAGCTGCGGCTCTGGACCGAACGTTCCGGGGATCCGAACCACCCTTCGACACTGTTGATCATGGGTACCGCCGCCCAGGCGATCGGCTGGCCGGACGAGCTGGTGGCGCGGCTGGTCGCCGGCGGTCGGCAGGTCATCCGCTTCGACCACCGCGACACCGGCCGGTCCGACCACGTCGACTTCGCGACGCGGCCGTACACGCTCGCCGAGATGGCCGCGGACAGCCTCGCGGTGCTCGACGGGTACGGCGTCGAGGCGGCCCACGTCGTCGGCGCCTCGATGGGCGGCGCCATCGCCCAGTGGCTCGCGGTGCACCACCCGGCGCGGGTGCGTACCCTCACCACCCTCATGACCTCCCCGATGGGGAACAACGCCGGGCCCGCCTGGGCGCGCGCGATGGCCGGCCAGCCACCCGCGCCGGACGAACTGCCACCACCCACGGCCGAGTTCCTCCGGCACGTGCTCGGGGCCGCGACCACGCCCCGGGCCACCGCCGAGGAACGGATCGAGGCGGACCTGGCGACCCTGCGGGTGCTCAACGGGCCCGCGCTGCCGTTCGACGAACCGGCGGCCCGGCGGTACGTCGCGCGCTCGCACGAGCGGGCCCGCAACCCCGCCGCCGCCGGCAACCACGACCTGGCCGGGCGACGGCTCACCCCCGACCGGCTCGTCCCGCTCTCCGGGATCACGGCACCGACCCTGGTCGTACACGGCACCGAGGACCCGATCTTCGCCGTGCCGCACGCCCGGGCGATCGCCGCCCAGGTGCCGGGGGCGCGGCTGGAGCTCGTACCGGGGATGGGGCACGGCTTCTTCTCGCCCGGACTGCCCCGGCGGATCGCCGACCTCGTGTTGACCAACCCCGCCCGGCCGGACTGACGTCGCCGCACTGACGTCCCCGGACGTGGTCGCCCGGTCCCCGGGCCGTGCACCCGTCGGCCGGGCGGCCGGGCGGGCGCGGTCAGGCCGGGCCGATCCGCAGGGTGCGGATGCCGGTGGCGCCGCCGGTGCGGACGGCCCGTACCGTCCAGCAGCCCGGGGTCGGGAAGGACCAGCCGGTGCCCCACTCGTCGCCGGGGCGGTGCCAGCTGCTGCCGTCGTGCGGCTCCGGCCCCCAGACCGGGCGCACCGTGGCGCCGCCCGGGCCGCTCGCCGTCATGGTCAGGTCACCGGTACCGGTCATCCGCCAGACGACCTTCAGCTCGGCGCCCGCCCGCATCCGGCCGCCCTCGGTCGGGAAGAAGAGCGCCCAGAGCGTGGCGTCCGGGCTGGTGCCGGCGAGTTCGGACACCCCGGTCGCCGACGGTGGCGGGAAGCGGTCGCCGGGCGGGCAGGCGTCGGGGCTCGCGGGACCGTCCGGCGCCCGGGCGCTCGGACCGCTCGCGGTCGGCTCCGGCGGGGCGCCGCGCCCGCTCGCGGATCCTCCCGCCGCCGGGGTGCCGCGCCCGCCGCCGGCGGGCGCGATGGGCGTACCCCCGTCGCAACCCGCCAGCACGGTCAGCGCGATCGATCCGACCAGGGCGGTGCGGCCGGGGTGGGCAGGGCGGGATCCCCGGTTCGTCTCCACACCGGGACGAGCCGCCACGACCGCGCCGGGTTCCCGGCGCGGTCGCGGGCTCAGCCCACCAGGTGCTTCGGCTCGGCGAAGTGGCAGGCCGACGGGTGCGGCTCGGCGGCGCGCCGGACCAGCAGCGGCTCCTGCTGGGCGCAGATCTCCTGCGCCTTCCAGCAGCGGGTACGGAACCGGCAGCCCGACGGCGGGTCGGCCGGGCTCGGCACGTCCCCGGTCAGCCGGATGATCTCCCGTTCCTCCCGGGCCTCCGGGTCCGGCACCGGCACGGCCGAGAGCAGCGCCTGGGTGTACGGGTGGCTCGGCCGCTCGTAGATCTCCTCCTGGGTCCCCATCTCGACGATCTTGCCGAGGTACATGACGGCGACCCGGTCGGAGATGTGCCGCACCACCGACAGGTCGTGGGCGATGAAGATGTACGAGAGCCCGAACTCGTCCTGGAGCTGCTCCAGGAGGTTGATCACCTGGGCCTGGATCGAGACGTCCAGGGCCGAGACCGGCTCGTCGCAGATGATGATCTCCGGTCGGAGGGCGAGCGCCCGGGCGATGCCGATGCGCTGCCGCTGACCACCGGAGAACTGGTGCGGGTACCGGTTGATGTGTTCGGGGTTGAGCCCGACCACCTCCAGCAGCTCCTGCACCCGCCGCCGTCGCTCGCCCTTGGGCGCCGCCTCGGGGTGGATCTCGAACGGCTCGCCGACGATGTCGCCGACGGTCATCCGGGGGTTGAGCGAGGTGTACGGGTCCTGCATCACCATCTGCATGTTGCGGCGCAGCCGGCGCAGCTCGGCACCGGAGACCTTGAAGATGTCCCGCCCGTCGAGCCGCGCCCGCCCGGAGGTCGGCGTCTCCAGCCGCATCAGCAGCTTGGCCAGCGTGGACTTGCCGCAGCCGGACTCGCCGACCACGCCGAGCGTCTCGCCCCGGCGCAGCTCGAAGCTCACCCCGTCGACGGCCTGTACGGCGCCGGTGCGGCGCTTGAGCGCGACGCCCTGGGTGATGGGGAAGTGCTTGACGAGGTGGTCGACCTCCAGGATCGTCTCGCCTCGTACCTTGCTCTGCTCAGATCCGGCCATCGCGGACCTCCTCGGCGAAGTGGCACCGGCTGGTCCGGCCGTCGCCGAGCGCCACCTCGGGCGGGGCGACGTCGGCGCAGACCGGCTGGGCGAACGGGCAGCGCGGGTGGAACGGGCAGCCCGAGGGGATGCGCATCAGGTTCGGCGGCAGGCCCTTGATGGTCGCCAGCTGCTGGCCGCGCTGGTCCAGGCGCGGGATCGACTCCAGCAGCCCCTTGGTGTACGGGTGCCCCGGGCTGCGGTACAGCGAGCGCACGTCGGCGTGCTCGACGATCTTGCCGGCGTACATGACCGCGATCCGGTCGGCGACGCCGGCGACCACCCCGAGGTCGTGGGTGATCAGGATCATCGCCATGTTCAGGTCGCGGCGCAGGTCGCTGAGCAGGTCCATGATCTGCGCCTGGACCGTGACGTCGAGCGCGGTGGTCGGCTCGTCGGCGATCAGGATCCGCGGGTTGAGCGCGAGCGACATCGCGATCATGACGCGCTGCCGCATGCCGCCGGAGAACTGGTGCGGGTAGTCGCCGACCCGCTGCCGGGCCGCCGGGATCTTCACCAGCTCCATCAGCTCGACGGCGCGCCGCCGGGCCTCGGCCCGGGAGAGACCCTCGCGCTCGCGCAGCGTCTCGCCGATCTGCCAGCCGACGGGGAAGACCGGGTTCAGCGCCGAGAGCGCGTCCTGGAAGATCATCGAGATCTCCTTGCCGCGTACCTGGCGGCGCTGGCCCTCGGGCATGCCGAGCAGGTCCTCGCCCCGGTAGCGGATCTCGCCGGAGGTGATGACGGCCGGCGGCATGTCGAGGATGCCCATGATCGCCTGCGCGGTCACCGACTTGCCCGAGCCCGACTCGCCGAGCACGGCCAGGGTCTCGCCGGCGTCGAGGTGGTACGAGACACCGTTGATCACCTTGGCCACGCCCTCGCGGGTGCGGAACTCGACGTGCAGGTCGCGGACGTCGAGCAGGTGCCCCTCACCGCCGGCGGGCGCCGGCGCCGGGGTGGGCTGTACGGAGGTTGTCGTCATCGCAGGTCACCGCAGCTTCGGGTCGAAGGCGTCGCGGATCGCGTCGCCGAGCATGATGAACGCCAGTACGGTCAGGGCGAGGAACGCGGACGGTACGACCAGCGGGGTGGCCGACTCCCGCATGTGGGTACGGCCGGCGTCGATGTCGATGCCCCACGAGATGGTCGGCGCCTTGAGCCCGATGCCCAGGAAGGAGAGCGTCGCCTCGGCGGCGATGAACGAGCCGAGCGCGATCGTCAGTACCACCAGGACGGGCGCGAGCGCGTTTGGCAGGATGTGCCGCCACATGATCCGGCCGTGGCCGGCGCCGAGCATCCGCGCCGCCGCCACGTAGTCCTGCCCCTTCGCCGTGATCACCGAGGAGCGGACCACCCGGGCGGCCGTGGTCCAGCCGAGGACGGCCAGCACCAGGATCACCGCGGCCAGGCGCAGCCCCGGGCTGTCGCTGCTGACCCGCTTGAGCAGCACGATGGCGGCGAGCAGCAGCGGGATGCCGAGGACGATGTCGATGACCCGGGAGAGCGCGGAGTCGACCCAGCCGCCGAAGTAGCCGGCGAGCATCCCGACGACCACCGCGATGACCCCGGTCAGCAGCGCCGAGAGGGCGCCGACCAGCAGCGAGGCGCGGGCGCCGTAGACCGCCCGGGCGTAGACGTCGCAGCCCTGGAAGTCGTACCCGAAGATGGCCGCGCCGGACGGCCCGGCGTGCTGCCGGGACAGGACGCAGTCGTTCGGGTCGCTGCCGGTGAAGAGCGCCGGGACGGCGGCCATCGCGGCGACCACCACGACCAGGGCCAGCGAGATCCAGAAGATCGGGTTGCGGCGCAGGTCGCGCCAGGCGTCGCCGGCGAGGCTGCGCGCGGCGGTGCCGCCCCGTCGCGCATCGCCGGGCTCGCCGGTCGGGCCCGGCCGGGCGGCGGGGTTCTCGGTGGCGGCGACCGTTTCGAAGTCACTCATAGCGGATCCTGGGGTCGAGTACGGCGTAGAGGACGTCAACGACGAGGTTGGAGAGGAGGTAGACCAGGACCAGCACGCTGACGATCCCCACCACGAGGGGTCCGTCCTCGGTCCGGATGGCGCGGAAGAGGTTGAAGCCCACGCCGGGGATGTTGAAGACCCCCTCCGTGATGATCGCGCCGCTCATCAGGTTGCCCAGCTCCACGCCGAGGAACGTGACGACGGGGATCAACGAGTTGCGCAGCACGTGCACGCTGACCACGCGCCGCCGCCGCAGCCCCTTCGAGCGCGCGGTCCGTACGTAGTCGGCGCGCAGGTTCTCCGCCACCGAGGTACGGGTCAGCCGCAGCGCGGTGGCGAGCGAGAGGGAGCCGAGCACGATGCCGGGCAGCAGCAACGCGTACACGGTCGGGTCGGCCCCGGCCGTGGCGGGGAAGATCTGCCACTTCACGCCGAGCAGGTACTGGGCCAGCGGGGCCAGCACGATCGTCGGTATGCCGAGCACCAGCAGCGTGAGCAGCAGGGTCGAGTTGTCGAAGATGCTGCCCCGCCGGATGCCGGCGATGACGCCGGCCGTGACGCCGAGCACCACCGCCACCGCCAGCGCGATGAAGGCCAGCTCGACGGTGACCGGCCACGCGTCGGCGAGGATCCCGCCGATGGGCCGTCCGGTCAGCGACTGCCCGAGGTTTCCCTTGAGCAGGTTGGTGAGGTAGTCCCAGTAGCGGTAGAAGAACCCGCCGACCCCGGTCGCGTCGAGGTGGTACTTCTCCGTCAGGTACGCCCGCTGTGCCGCGCTGACCGGGCGCTCCCCGGCGAGGGCCTGGATGGGGTCGCCCTGGCCCGCGAACATCAGCGCGTACACGATCAGCGTCGTGCCGAAGAACGCCACGACCATCTGGAGCAGGCGCCGCACGATGAAGCGCAACATTTCTAGCGATCTCTCCCAAGGGGGCGGTAGCGGTGGCGGCTCCGGCGCCTACGGTCGGGCCACCCGGATCACCGGGTGGCCCGAACCGCGCGTGCCAGGCGTGGCTCCGTTAGTTGCTGGCCTGGAGCTGGAGGAGGTTCACCCGCTGGAACAGGTCCACGTGCACGTTGCTGACCTTCGTCGAGGAGCCGAAGACGTTCTCGCCGAATCGCAGCGGGATGACCGGCAGGTCCTTGGCGAGGATGTCCTCGGCCTGCTGGTACTTCTTCTGGGCCGCCTCCGGCGTCGGCGCCGCGTTGCCCTCCTTGACCAGCTTGTCGAACTGCGGGTTGCTGTACCCGGAGTAGTTCGAGGAGCCGCCGGTCGAGTACAGCGGGCCGAGGTAGTCCTCCATCGACGGGTAGTCCATCACCCAGCCGCTGCGGAACAGCCCGACCGGCTGCTTCTTCTGCAGCTTGGTGAGCAGGTCGGCGAACTTCGGTTCGGCGGTACCGACGCAGTCCACGCCCAGGTTGGCCTTGAGCTGGTTGCAGGTGGCGTCGACCCAGTCCTTGTGGCCGCCGTCGCCGTTGTACGTGATCTGGATCTTCGCGGGGCCGCCGGCCTGCTGGTACAGCGCCTTCGCCTTGGCGGGGTCGTAGGTGCAGGCCTCGCCGCAGGTGTCGTCCCGGTAGCCGGAGACGACCGGCGAGACGAACGACCGGGCCGCGGTCTGCGAGCCCTTGAAGACCGACTTGACGATGGCGTCACGGTCGATCGCCATCGACACGGCCTTGCGCACGTCCGGGTTGCTGAATTCCTTCTGGAAGGTCGGGAACTCCAGGAACTGGAACGCCGACATCGGGCTGGTCTGGTACCGGTCGCCCAGGTCGGTCTGCGCGGTGCTCAGGTTCTCGGTCGGGATCGTCGGCAGCACGTCCAGGTTGTCCGAGAGCAGGTCCGCGTAGGCGGCCGTGAGCTGCTGGTAGATCCGGAACTCGATCGCGCCCACCTTGGGCTTGTCGCCCGGGTACGCGTCGTACCGCTCGACCTCGATCTTCGAGTCGTGCTGCCAGGTGCCCTTCATCTTGAAGGGGCCGTCGCCGATGGGCGCGTTCTCGTAGCCGTCCTTGAGTACGCCCGGCGCGGAGAACGCCGCCTGCGGCAGCGGGTAGAACGCGTTGTAGCCGAGCACGGTCTTGAAGTCGGCGTACGGCGCCGAGAGCGTCACCGTGAAGGTGTTGTCGTCGACCTTCCGCAGCCCGGAGAGGGTCTTGGCCTTCGGGGCCGGTGCCTGCTGCGGGCCATCGCCGTCCGGGTCGACCGACTGCATGTCGTCGTAGCCGGCGATCTTGTCGAAGAACGTGTTGGTGTCCTGGCCGTTCGGGCCGTAGGCGCCGTAGTTCCAGGCGTCGATGTAGCTCTCGGCCGTGACCTTCTCGCCGTTGTGGAAGGTGAAGCCCGGCTTGAGCTTGATCGTCCAGACCTTGTTGTCGGTCGTGGTGACGGACTGCGCGGCCACCTCGTACGGCTTGCTCTGCGCGTCGTAGTCGACCAGCGGGGCGAACAGCGCGGCGAGTACCTGGTTGCCGTTGACCTCGGTGACGTTCGTCGGCACCAGGTGCTGGGGTTCGACGATCGCGATGGAAACTGCCTGATTGGCGCCGCCCCCGCCGGAGCCACCGTTGCCGCCACCACAGGCCGCCAGGCCGAGGGTCGCGGCGACCGGGAGCGCGGTCCAGGCAGCCAGCCTACGAACCTGCATTGGGTCTCCTCATCTCCTCACGATGCGCAGTCGCAGGCCAGGGAAGGTAACGCTGCGCAACGCTGGGCAAAGGTAGGCCGGAATATCGCCCTCGTCCACGTCACGATCACGACTGCATAACAGTGCACCCGTCATGGTCTTGTTTCTTCTTCTCCTTCTTGGTAGTGGGCGCGGCGGCCAGCGACGGGCTCGGGTGTGGGGTAATCCGGTCAAAAGCGGCGCTGGCTGGGCGTCGTTCCGGCCAGACCGGGCCGGGGGTGGGCCGGGAGATTTGGGCTCGTCCGTGCCCGTCCGTGCCGCCCCGGGCGCCTGCGCTCCCGTTGTCCTCACGCAGAGTGACGAATTACACGGTTACGCAAAGTCACATAAGATCGATGCTTCACGGGTCGCGGGCAGGTCGGTATCGGGTAGCCGGAAAGGCGGCGCGCCGGTCGTGAGACGATCTGTTCGTGACGGCGACCCTTCTGGATGGCAAGGCGACCGCGGCCGACATCAAGGACGAGCTGCGGGCCCGGGTGAAGGCGCTCGCGGAGCGGGGGATCGTTCCCGGGCTCGGTACGGTCCTGGTCGGCGACGACCCCGGCTCCCAGGCGTACGTGAACGGCAAGCACCGCGACTGCGCCGAGGTCGGCATCGCCTCGATCCGGCGCGAGCTGCCGGCCGACGCGACCCAGGAGCAGGTCGACGCCGTCGTCGCCGAACTCAACGCCGACCCGGCGTGCCACGGGTACATCGTGCAGCTGCCGCTGCCGAGCCAGATCGACACCCAGCGGGTGCTGGAACTGATCGACCCGGAGAAGGACGCCGACGGGCTGCACCCGGTGAACCTGGGTCGGCTGGTGCTCGGCTACCCCGCCCCGCTGCCCTGCACGCCGCGCGGCATCGTCGAGCTGCTCCGCCGCCACGACGTGCCGCTGCGCGGGGCCGAGGTCGCCGTCGTCGGCCGCGGCAACACCGTCGGGCGTCCGCTCGGGCTGCTGCTCACCCGGCGCAGCGAGAACGCCACGGTCACCCTCTGCCACACCGGCACCCTCGACCTCGCCTCGCACACCCGCCGGGCCGACATCGTGATCGTCGCCGCCGGCGTACCCGGGCTGCTCACCGCGGACATGGTCCGCCCCGGCGCCGTGGTCGTCGACGTCGGCATCACCCGCGTGATCGGGCCGGACGGCAAGGGCCGGTACACCGGCGACGTCGACGCCGAGGTGGCCGAGGTGGCCGGCGCGCTGGCCCCGATGCCCGGCGGCGTCGGGCCGATGACCCGGGCCATGCTGCTGACCAACGTGGTCGAACGCGCCGAGCGCCCGTCGATCTAGGGCAAATCCCCGCTGTTTGATCTCCAATCACGACGATTTGCCCTAGATCGACGAAACGGTGATCCGGCCAACGGCCGTCGCCCCTGACCCGATCGGTGCCACCATGACTGATACGGTCCGGAAAAACCGACTGGTATCAGGGAGTGGGACGGCATGGGTAAAAAGGTCACCGTCGTCGGCGCCGGCTTCTACGGCTCGACCACCGCGCAGCGCCTGGCCGAGTACGACATCTTCGACACCGTCGTGATCACGGACATCATCGAGGGCAAGCCCGAAGGGCTGGCGCTGGACCTGAACCAGTCGCGGCCGATCGAGGGCTTCGAGACCAAGATTGTCGGCTTGACCACCGGCAAGAACGGCGAGGGCTACGAGGGGATCGAGGGCTCGGACGTCGTCGTCATCACGGCGGGCCTGCCGCGTAAGCCGGGCATGAGCCGGATGGACCTGCTGGAGACCAACGCCAAGATCGTGCGGCAGGTCGCCGAGAACGTGGCCAAGTACGCGCCGAACGCGGTGGTCATCGTCGTATCCAACCCGCTCGACGAGATGACCGCGCTGGCCCAGATCGCCACCCAGTTCCCGAAGCAGCGGGTGCTCGGCCAGGCCGGCATGCTCGACACCGCCCGGTTCAGCAACTTCGTCGCCGAGGCGCTCAACGTACCGGTCGCCTCGGTGCGGACCCTCACGCTCGGCTCGCACGGCGACACCATGGTGCCGGTGCCGTCGCAGAGCACGGTCGACGGCAAGCCGCTGCGCGAGGTCATGTCGCACGAGCAGATCGAGGAGCTGGTCGTCCGGACCCGCAACGGCGGCGCCGAGGTGGTCGCGCTGCTCAAGACCGGTTCGGCGTACTTCGCCCCGTCGGCCGCCGCCGCGCGGATGGCCAAGGCCGTCGCCACCGACTCCGGCGAGGTCATGCCGGTCTGCGCCTGGGTCGACGGCGAGTACGGCATCTCCGGCGTCTACCTGGGCGTCGAGGCCGAGATCGGCCGCGAGGGCGTACGCCGGGTCGTCACCACCCCGCTCGACGACGACGAGATCGCCAGCCTCAAGGCGGCGGCCGAGGCGGTCCGGGCCAAGCAGGGCGACGTCGCGAACCTCTGATCACGCGTGCGGAGCGCGGGGCCCGAAACTCGGGCCCCCGCGCTCCCGCGTCGTGCCTGTTGGAGACCGCCGTCGTGGGGTGGTGACCGCGCGTCGTGGGGGCTGGGGCCGCGCGTCGTCGGGGTTGGGACCGGATTACCCGCTCTGGGCGGTCAGGCTTGATCCCGCCGCGGGCAATCCGGCCCCAGCCCTGACCCGAACTCCAGCCCCGACCCGGTCCGGTCCGGGTCCCTACGGCCAGCGGGCTCGGCGGGGTCAGCGCAGCGGGTGGGAGTCCTGGTCGTCCTCGATCGCGTAGATCGGGCCGGCCGCCACCCGGGCCCGGGTGGCGGCCGTCACGGCCGGCGACTCCTGGCTGGCCACGGAGATGCCCGGCCGCCCGGCCGAGACCACGAACTCGGCGGCCGTACGGACCGAGGCGGTCGGCGCCCAGACCGTGTCGACGACCCGCAGCGAGCTGAGCATCCGCTCCTCGGTCACGTCGCAGACCACGTATCCGCGCTGGTTGTCGATGTACTTCCAGTGCGGGCTCTCCGCCATGATCGGGTCGTACGTGCGGTGGAAGCCGGCGACGTCCGGGTTGCCGCCCGAGGTGATCGACGTACCGGTGATCTCGGCGCCGACGACCGGCGACGCGGGGTCGTCGAAGTCGGGCTTGAGGTCGCAGACCCAGGTGCAGTGCCGGTCGCCGGTGAGCACCACCGGGTTGGCGACCTGTCCGGAGCCGAAGAACTCCAGCAGGCGCCGCCGCTGTACCCGGTACCCGTCCCAGTTGTCCAGGTCGAAGGTCTGCCCGGCGCCGGCCTGGCGGTCGTTCGAGGCCCACATCACCTGGTTGGCGAGCAGGTTCCAGCCGGTACCCGAGGAGCGCAGCCCCTCGACGAGCCAGCGCTCCTGCTCGGGGCCGGTCATGCTCAGCCGCGGGTTCGCGGCGTCGGCCAGCGTCGCCGGCTGGTCGCTGCGGTACTGCCGGGTGTCCAGCACGTGCACGCTGGCCAGTCGGCCGAACCGCAGCCGCCGGTAGAGCCGCAGGTCCAGGCCCCGGGGGATCGACGCCCGGCGCAGCGGCATGTGCTCATAGTACGCCTGGAAGGCGGCCCTGCGGCGGGCCAGGAACGCCTCGGGGGTCTGCAGGTCCGGGTCCTGCGGGATCTCGTCGGCCCAGTTGTTGTCGATCTCGTGGTCGTCCAGCGTCACGATCCACGGGAAGGCCGCGTGGGCGCGCTGGAGGTCGGCGTCGGTCTTGTACTGGGCGTGCCGGTTGCGGTAGTCGGTCAGCGAGTACGGCTCGTCGATGCCCTCGTGCAGCCGAGGGGCGGCCGGGTTGGGGCGGTTCTCGTAGATGTAGTCACCGAGGAAGGCGACGAAGGCGAGCTCCTCCTCGGCCAGGTGCTGGTAGGCCGTGTAGGCGCCGGCCTGGTAGTCCTGGCAGCTGGCGAACGCGAAGCGCAGCCGGCGCAGCCGGGCGTCGTGCGCCGGGGCGGTGCGGGTACGGCCGACCGGGGAGATCTCCCGTCCGGCCCGGAAGCGGTAGTGGTACTCGCGGTCCGGGTGCAGGCCCCCCACCTCGACGTGGACCGAGTGGCCGAGGTCCGGGTGCGCCACGGCGACGCCGCGGCGGCGTACCCGGCGGAACCGGTCGTCGTCGGCGACCTCCCACTCGACCGGCACCGGTCGGGCCGGCATGCCGCCGCCCGCCACCGGCTGCGGCGCGAGGCGGGTCCAGAGCACCACGCCGTCGGGGAGCGGGTCGCCGGAGGCGACGCCGAGGGTGAACAGGCCGGTGGGAAGGGGCCCGCCGGCGCTCGACGGGATGTGCGCCTCGGCGCCGTCCGGCGCGAGCAGCATCGGTCCGGCCACGAGCCCGGCGCCCGCGGCCCCGGCGGCGGCGACGAACCGGCGGCGGCTGAAGGGGTACGAAGTAGGCATGCCATCGATGCTGGTCAGCCGGTACGGGGGCGCGCCAGGGGCGGTAGTCGACATCGACATGAATTCACCGCCGGCAAAGGTTCACCTAACCTCCATTCATGATCGAGTAGACGGTCGAACTCCTGGTGGTGGCAGTCGGGGTGGCGGGCGCCGGCCCGCGTGTGGCTCCCCGTTCGAATCCAGTACGCTCGTACTGCTTGAGCAGATGTCCCCCGAGAAGGAGCGCCGGCCGATGGCGAAGATCAAGGTAACCAACCCGGTCGTGGAACTCGACGGCGACGAGATGACCCGGATCATCTGGAAGCAGATCCGGGAGCAGCTGATCCTGCCCTACCTCGACGTCGACCTGCACTACTACGACCTCTCGATCGAGTACCGCGACCAGACCGACGACCAGGTCACGGTCGACGCGGCCAACGCCATCAAGCAGCACGGCGTCGGCGTGAAGTGCGCGACCATCACCCCCGACGAGGCCCGGGTCGAGGAGTTCGGCCTCAAGAAGATGTGGCGGTCGCCGAACGGGACGATCCGCAACATCCTCGGCGGCGTCGTCTTCCGCGAGCCGATCATCATGTCGAACGTGCCGCGCCTGGTGCCGGGCTGGACCAAGCCGATCATCATCGGCCGGCACGCGCACGGCGACCAGTACAAGGCCACCGACTTTGTGGTCCCCGGCCCAGGTACGGTCACGATCAGCTACACGCCGGCCGACGGCAGCGCGCCGATCGAGCTGGAGGTCGCCAACTTCCCCGGTGGCGGCATCGCGATGGGCATGTACAACTTCGACGAGTCGATCCGTGACTTCGCCCGCGCCTCGTTCCGCTACGGCCTGGACCGCGGCTACCCGGTCTACCTGTCGACCAAGAACACGATCCTGAAGGCGTACGACGGTCGGTTCAAGGACATCTTCGCCGAGATCTTCGAGACCGAGTTCAAGGCCGACTTCGACGCCGCCGGCATCACGTACGAGCACCGGCTGATCGACGACATGGTCGCCGCGGCGCTGAAGTGGGAGGGTGGCTTCGTCTGGGCCGCCAAGAACTACGACGGTGACGTGCAGTCCGACACCGTGGCGCAGGGCTTCGGCTCGCTCGGCCTGATGACCTCGGTACTGATGACGCCGGACGGCCGCACGGTCGAGGCCGAGGCGGCGCACGGCACCGTCACCCGGCACTACCGGCAGTGGCAGAAGGGCGAGAAGACCTCGACCAACCCGATCGCGTCGATCTTCGCCTGGACCCGCGGTCTGGCCCACCGGGGCAAGCTGGACGGCACCCCGGCGGTCACCGACTTCGCCGAGAAGCTGGAGCGGGTCTGCATCGAGACCGTCGAGGGCGGCCAGATGACCAAGGACCTCGCGCTGCTGATCTCGCGCGACGCCCCGTGGCTGACCACCGACGAGTTCATGGCCGCGCTCGACGCCAACCTGGCCAAGAAGCTCGCCGCCTGAGTCCGGTTCGCGAAACGCCACGGCCCGCCGGTACCCGTACCGGTGGGCCGTGCCGTATCCGGGTAACGCCACGCCGACGTCCGGGCACGCGTCACCGCCGCCCGGCCCGCGTCGTTGAACTGGGTGGACGTGATGCCAGTCGCGTCCAGGAAGATCGACCAGCCAGGGCGGCCCCCGGACGTGGGCGCCGGCAGGACGTTCTTCCCGGCTGTTGCGCACAGCCAGCCGTCCCTTCCCAGCGGGGGGCCCTGTCCCGGGCCCCCCGCGCCCATTTCCGCCCGGCCCGACCCTGTCCGGGTGCCGACCACTCGCGCTACTGCTGGAAATCGGTGCCCGCGCTGGCCGAGGACCGACCTACGTTCCACGAACTTCCGCCGATCCCGCCCGCCGGTTCTGATCACGCGGCCGGTATGAGGCTCGCCGGTGATTCAGGGCGCTCGGCCACGGGCAGGACCGCGCCAAGCAGTTGTTGCAGGTTCCGCACCAGTTCGGCGGCCTGCCGGAGCGAGAGCACGAGTACCGCGTAGGGTTCCGTGGGGTCTTCCGCGTCGTCGTACGCTTCGATCAGCATCGTTGCCCGTGCCTCCTTCGGCACGGTCGCGCCACTCAAGATCGCGGCAAACCGGAGCGGTTCGTGGCCCACGGCCTGGACCATGAGCACCCTCGACAGGTGCGTTCTCGCCGGATGGTCGGCCGTAACCTCGCACGGCGGCTCGCACCACGATGGGTGCCTGACAGGTTCGTTCATCTCCACACTCCCGCTTGTTGGATCTCATCAGCACATCAGGAGGTGGCTCGCATCTGAACGACATGTTCTCGGCATCGGGCTGCGGCCTTCTAGGCATCTGGCAGGCACGGTGGCGACGCGTCGGTGATGGACTGGTGACGGATCGTCGAATAGGGCAGGCTGGCGGGCATGGTCTCCCGTGCCCGGAACGCGGTACCGAACGACGTCCTGCACAACCTGCGCGACGCCGCCGGTCAGACCCAGCAGGATGTCGCGGACGCGATCAATAGGCTGGCGGTGCACAGGAAGCGCGGCGGAGTGATCACCGCCAACCAGGTGAGCCGCTGGGAGAGAGGTGTCACCTATCCATCGCCGCTGCACCGCCAACTTCTCGCCGAGCATTTCGGCGTATCGCTGGAGCAGCTCGGCCTCACCCGGCCACGGATGATTGTCCCTGCGATCGGTACCCGGGAGCCGGGCGTCGAAGCCTTCAGCTTGCAGGAGGACGGCCAGATGGCGCCGGGACCGGACGTCGAGCGCAGCCAGGCCCAGTGGCGGGCGGTCCGTCGGGGGTTGAACCAGCACCGGGCACACCTGGCCCGCGAGGCGGCGCGGTTGTATGACCCGTCGGTGCGGGTCGGGGAGACCGGCTTGCTCGCGGCGCCGGAATGGCTACCACGATCACCGGTTGAATTACGGGATCTACGGATCACCCGATCGCCCGACGTGCCGGAGCCCGAGATCTTGGGTACCGAGGACGCGGCCGCGAAGACCTGGCCTCTGAGCGGCGACGGGCGTCGTCACCAGCGTTACAGCCTGGCGCTTCGCGACGTCGAGCAGCCTCGCCTCTTGGAGAACCGGCTCGCCTGGCGGTTGACGGGCGTCGGCTGGTCGGCACGGGATTCGACGCTGTCGTTCGGCATCGGCACGTACTTCAGCGGGTTGGATATTGGTGAGACGCTGGCGCACGAGATGGCTGCCTCCCACCTGATGGGTGACGGTGGCGGTACGCGGCCGGCGACTTGGCGAGGGCTCGCCTTCCGGCGGTTGCTGGGCGATCCGCTGTCTCTGCTCCGGACCCCCGTGATCGCGTCCGTCGACACACTGACCCTGCGCCGGGACGAGGACGGCGTCTCGTTCGTACTGCACAACCGCTCTTCCGGCCGGGTCGCGGTGGCCGGCGGCATGCTGCACATCATGCCCTCGGGCGTCTTCCAGCCCTCCAGCGTCCTGCCTGCGGCCCAGCTCGCCGACTTCGACCTGTGGCGGAACATGGTTCGGGAGTACAGCGAGGAGTTTCTGGGCAACGCCGAGCACGGCGGTGAGGGCGAGCCGGCCGACTTCGACGCGCCACCGCTCGCCGCGCTGCAACGGGCGTACGCGGATGGGGAGGTTCGCGCCTTCTGCCTGGGTGTCGCCCGGGACGCGCTGACCCTCTGGGGCGAGATCCTGACCGTGGCCGTCTTCGACGGCCCGGCATACGACCGGCTCTTCGCCGACATGGTCCGCGTCAATGACGAGGGCGCGGTGGTGCAGACTGGCAGGACGAAGCCCACCTCGGCGCTGCCGTTCACCCGTCAGGTGATCGAGGACCTGCTCGCGGGCGGTCGCCTGGCTCCGGCCGCCGCCGGGTGCCTCGAACTCGCCTGGCAACACCGCCGCGCGATCCTCGACCGGAGCTGAGCCCGCCGGCCGAGGATCGGTGCCGGGCGCGGTCAGCGGGCCTGGCGGAGCAGTTCGGCGGAGCGTTCGGGCGCGATGTCGTTGATGAAGACGCCCATGGCGGACTCCGAGCCGGCCAGGAACTTCAGCTTGTCGGCGGCCCGCCGGATGCTGAACAACTGCAGGTGCAGGTGGCTCAGGTCCCGGCCGGTGTGCACCGGGGCCTGGTGCCAGGCCGAGATGTACGGCATCGGGCGGTCGAAGAGCGCGTCGAAGCGCTGGAGCACGTCCAGGTAGAGCGGGCCGAACGAGTCCCGTTCCGCCTCGTCGAGGGCGGGCAGGTCGGGCACCGCCCGGTGCGGCGCGACGTGCACCTCGAACGGCCAGCGGGCGGCGGCCGGCACGTACGCGGTCCAGTGCTCGTTGGTCGCGACCACGCGCTCGCCGGCGGCGCGCTCCGCGGCGAGGACGTCCGCGTAGAGGTTCCGCCCACCCGTACGCTCGGCGTGGCGCTCCGCGGCGGCGAGCATCGCCCTGGTCCGCGGCGTGACGAACGGGTACGCGTAGATCTGCCCGTGCGGGTGGTGCAGGGTGACGCCGATCTCGACGCCCCGGTTCTCGAAGCAGAAGACCTGCTCGACGCCGGGCAGTTCGGACAGGGCGAGGGTCCGGTCGATCTGCGCCTCCAGCACGGTCCGCACCCGCGACGGCGGCAGCGTCGAGAACGACGCGTTGTGGTCCGAGGTGAAGCAGACGACCTCGCACCGCCCCACACCCGGCCGGGTGGGGACGAACGGGGTGATCTCGCCGGCCGGCGCCCCGGGCCGCTCACTCAGCGAGGGAAACCGGTTCTCGAAGACGACCACGTCGTAGTCGTAGGCGGGGATCTCGGTGGACCGGGTGGGGGTGGAGGGGTCGAGCGGGCACTCGTCGGCCGGGGGCAGGAAGGTCCGCTGCTGCCGGTGGGCCGCGACCGCCACCCACTCGTCGAGCAGCGGGTCGTGGCGCAGTTGGGACGCGGGCGGTGGCGGGGGGAGGTCGCGCCGGTCCAGCCCCTCGCGGACCGCGTCGTCCCGCTCGTCGAAGTAGATCAGTTCACGTCCGTCGGCCAGTTCGACGGCGGTGCGCTTCATGGGGGTGTCCTCTGTCCCGGGCGGGCCCGGCCATCGGACCGGTCCGCACGAAATCCAACAGATACGAACACTAGCGCGCACACCGCAGCCCAGCGACCCGGCCCGGGCCGGCTGAGAGCACGGTTACGCCCCCGGCACCCCTGGCCGGGCCGGACGGACGTGCGGCCCACCACCGCGAGTCGCTCAGGCCGGTTGCAGGCGAGGCTCCACCCAGCCGGTCTCGGTCAGGTGCGCCAGCACGGCCTGGACCGCCTCCTCGACGGTCAGGTCGCTGGTGTCCAGCCGCAGGTCCGCGTCGGTCGGCTCCTCGTACGGGTCGTCGACGCCGGTCATCCCGGTGAGCAGGCCGGCCCGGGCCCGGGCGTAGAGACCCTTGCGGTCCCGCTGCTCACAGACCTCCAGCGGGGTGGCGACGTGCACCAGCACGAAACCGGCCCCGGCGGCGAGCGCCATCTGCCGCGCCAGCGAGCGGGCCTGGGCGTACGGGGCGATCGGGCAGCAGAGGGCCACGCCCCGGTGGCGCGCCACCTCGGCCGCCACCCAGCCGATCCGCCGTACGTTCAGATCGCGGTCGGTCCGGCTGAAGCCGAGCCCGGCGGAGAGTTCGCGGCGTACCACGTCCCCGTCGAGCAGCGTGACGGTCCGGTCGCCGCTCTCCCGCAGCGCGTCGGCGAGGCCCCGGGCGATGGTGGACTTGCCCGAGCCGGAGAGCCCGGTGAAGAAGACGACCAGCCCGCGGTGCCGGCGCGGCGGGCGGGCCCGGGACAACTCCTTGGCCACCGCGGGCGGGGTGTGCCACTCCGGCAGCGGGAAACCCCGGTCGAGCAGGTCCTCGATCTCCTCGGACCGCAGCGCCAGCCGGCGGTTGCGCGGCGGGATGTCCTCCCGCCAGCGCCACTGGCCGTCCCGGTTGTCGTAGGCGAGTTCCCGGGGCACCAGCACCCGGGGGCCGCCGCCGGAGAGCATCTCGCCGGTGGAGAGCAGGTGGGTCACGCCGTACGCCGCCGCGACCCGGGCCCGCAGCAGGGCGTCCCGGATCTCGTCGCCCCGGCGCGCCATCGGCACCGCGACCAGGGTCGCCGGGGGCATCCGGTCCCGCGCCGCGAAGATGCTGCGGACCAGCACCTCGGGCGGCAGGCCGTCGGTGCCCGGCTCGCCGACCGGGATCAGCACGAGCACGTGGGCGTTGAGGGTGCGGGCGGCGTGCGCGATCTGCGCGAGCTGCGGTCGGTGCAGCGGTCGCTCGGCCACCACGCCGAGCACCCGGCCGGGCGGGAGCAGCGCCGTGACCTCCTCCGGGCTGCGCCGGAGCCGCTGGAACGGTCCGTGACCGCCGTCGCCCAGGCGGCGTACGGGGCCGCCGATCCCGGTCACGCCCTCGCGTACCGGCCAGACATCGGCGACGTCGAGCAGCGCCACCGGGGCGCCCTCCGGGTCGGTGAGGACGAGCGCCCGGCGCAGCGGATTGTCCAGGTCGAGGTCGTCCGCGACGCTCGACGGCACCTGCAGGGTGACCGGCACCGGCCAGGGTGTCCCGTCGGCGAGCCGGCCGCGCCGGGCCAGCGACGCGAGGTCGTCCCGCCCGAGAAAGCCGGTCAGCGGCGCGTACGCCCCGCTGAGCAGCAGTTCCAGATCGGCCAGTTCGTACGGGCGTGGCGTGTACGCCGGAGCGTCACGCAGCACCTCGTCGGGCAGCACCCACCCGTTGCTCATCGCACCCCCAACTCCCCGGTCGGCAACCAGTTTCGCAGCCTGGCGCGGATCGGTCGAGCGTGCCACTCCACCCCGGCGGCGGTCGGCCCGGGGCCGCCGCCGGGTCGCGCCGGCGTACGCGCCGACCGGAGGCGGCGGGCCGACCGCCTGTTCCGGCTGGTCGCCGGCCGGGCCGGGCCCGCGTGCCGGCCGCGAGCCGCGCCGCCCGGCCCGGGTCGGGGAAGGATCAGGGGATTTCCCGGGCCGAACCGGATCCCGGGAGTCGCCCGCGGTCCATACGCTGAACCGCGTGACCCTGATCGCGACCCAATCGCTCACCAAGACGTACGGGGGGCGGGTGACCGCGCTCGCCGACCTGACGGTCGACGTCGAGCCCGGCATCGTCGGACTGGTCGGCGCCAACGGCGCCGGCAAGTCCACCTTCATAAAGATCCTGTTGGGGCTGATCCCGCCGACCAGCGGCCAGGCCCGGGTGCTCGACCTGGATCCCACCACCGACGCGGCGGGCGTCCGCGCCCGGGTGGGCTACATGCCGGAGCACGACTGCCTGCCGCCGGATCTCTCGGCCGCCGAGTTCGTCACCCACCTCGGGCGGATGAGCGGCCTGCCGCGCACCGCCGCCCGCGAGCGGGCCTCGGAGGCGCTGCGGCACGTCGGCCTCTACGAGGAGCGATACCGGCAGATCGGTGGCTACTCGACCGGCATGAAGCAGCGGGTCAAGCTCGCCCAGGCGCTGGTGCACGACCCCGACCTGCTCCTGCTCGACGAGCCGACCAATGGGCTCGACCCCGCCGGGCGCGACGCCATGCTCGGCCTCGTCCACCGGATCGGCACCGAGTTCGGCATCTCCGTACTGGTCTGCTCGCACCTGCTCGGCGAGGTCGAGCGGATCTGCACGGCGCTGGTCGCGATCGACGGCGGGCGGCTGCTGCGCGCCGACAACATCTCCGCGATGACGTCCGCCACGGACGTGCTCGCCGTCGAGGTGAGCGAGGGGACCGACGAGCTGGCCGCGCGGCTGGCGGCCCTCGAACTCCCGGTACGGCGCGACGGGCGGCTGCTGCTCGTACCGCTGGCCGAGGAGCGGACGTACGACCTGATCCTGACCGCGGTGGCCGAGCTGGACCTGCCGCTGCACCG
This sequence comes from Micromonospora sp. NPDC049559, assembly GCF_040676675.1. Classification (NCBI taxonomy): domain Bacteria; kingdom Bacillati; phylum Actinomycetota; class Actinomycetes; order Micromonosporales; family Micromonosporaceae; genus Micromonospora; species Micromonospora sp. NPDC049559. Next base: position 40,180 of record NZ_JBFAPK010000018.1, read on the forward strand.
GCTCGACCAGCGCCGCCACCGGGTGGCCGAACTCTTCGCCGCCGGGCAGGACACCACCAGGGAGGCGAGCAATGTCCACGCTTGAGACCCCGGCCACCCCGGGTGGTGGCGGTGTACCGCGTTCCGGCGCCAGCGCCGGGACGAACGCCGCCCCGGGCGGCAGCGGCGGCGTCATCCACGACATCGGCTACCAGCGGTACACCGGGGCGCGGCTGGGTCGCCGGCACATCGTCGCCGGGCTCTACGCGCACGGGCTGCGTACCGCCTTCGGGCTGGGCCGCAGCGCCAAGGCGAAGATCTTCCCGTGGGCCATCGTCGGCCTGGTCACCGTGATCGCGGCCGTGCTGACCGCGGTCCGGGCGCAGACCGGCCAGGCGTTGCTGACGTACGCGGGCTTCCTGGAGCAGGTCGTCCTGCTGATCATCTTCTTCTGCGCGATCGTCGCGCCCGAGCTGGTCTCCCGGGACCTGCACAACAACGTGCTGCCGCTCTACTTCGCCCGCCCGCTCGGCCGGGCCGACTACGCGCTGGCCAAGTTCGCCGCCCTGGTCTCGGCCGCGTTCCTGCTGCTGGCCGGCCCGCTGACGGTCATGTTCGCGGGCGCCGCCTTCTCCGCGCCGAACCTGCGCGGCGTCGGTACGGAGCTGGGGGACTACCTGCCCGCGCTCGCGTACGCCGCGATCCACGCGCTGGTCTTCTCGGCGGTGGCGCTGCCGGTCGCGTCGCTGGTCCGTCGCCGGGCGATCGCCGCCGGCGCGGTGGTCGCGGCCTTCCTGCTCACCACGCCGGTGGTCGGCGTGCTCACGGTGCTGCCGTCGGAGGACGCCACCCGGCTCGCCGGCCTGGCCAGCCCGATCACGCTGGTCGGCGGGGTCGGGGACTGGCTCTTCGAGGCGGACGGCAGGGGCGGGATCGCGATCGGCGGCTTCGGTCCGCTCTACGGCGCCGTCGCCCTCGCCCTCGTCGTCGCCGGCGTCGCACTGCTGCTCGCCCGCTACCGGAAGGTCGCCACCTCTTGACATCCTCCACCGCCCTAAAAGGCGGGGATTCCCTTGGTCGCCCTTGGGTTTTCCTGCTTCGACACCGACTGCCTCGTCCGGGCATCCGCCCGTTGAGGTCTTACACCAGCTCCACAGGCCGTAACGGAGAGCCCCTCCGCCAGGATGTTGCGGGCCGCGTTGACGTCGCGGTCGTGGACGGTGCCGCATCGACAGGTCCACGTCCGCACGTCCAGCCGCATCCGCTTAACGAGAACACCACACGTCGAACACAGCTTGGACGACGGGAACCAACGGTCCACCACGACCAGGTTCCGGCCGTGCCAGTCGGCCTTGTATTCGAGCATGGTGCGGAATTGCCGCCAGGCCGCATCGCTGATAGTGCGGGCCAGCGTGTGGTTTTTGACCATGTTACGCACGGTCAGGTCCTCGATCACGATCGTTTGGTTTTCACGAACGAGTCGAGTGGTCAGTTTGTGCAGGTGGTCCCGGCGCCGATCGGTGATCCGAGCGTGGATCCGGGCCACCTTCAACCGGGCCTTGGCCCGATTCGCCGACCCCTTCTCCTTGCGTGCGAGTTGGCGCTGGGCGCGGGCCAGCGCGGACCGGTCCCCGCGTTCGTGGCGCGGGTTGGTGAGCTTTTCACCGGTACTCAACGTGAGCAGGCTGTCCAGTCCGGCGTCCACCCCGACGGCCGTGTTGACGGCCGGAACCGATTCGATCACATCGACGCAGAGCAGGGACACGAACCAACGCCCAGCCGCGTCCTGCGACACCGTCACCGTGGACGGCGACGCACCCTCGGGCAACGGCCGCGACCACACGATGTCCAACGGCTCGGCCAGCTTCGCCAATGTAAGCCGGCCGTCGCGGAAGCGGAACGCGCTGGTGGTGTACTCCGCCGACTTCCGCGACTTCTTCTTCGACTTGAAGCTCGGGTACCGGGCGCGCTTGGCGAAGAAGTTCCCGAACGCGCCTTGCAGGTGCCGCAGGGCCTGCTGCAATGGCACGGACGACACCTCGTTGAGGAACGCCAGTTCCTCGGTCTTCTTCCACGCCGTGAGCATCGCGCTGGTGGTGTTGTAGTTGATCCGTTCCCGCCGCAGAACCCACGCCTCGGTGCGGGCCTGCAGGGCCAGGTTGTAGACCACCCGCACGCATCCGAACGTGCGCGACAGTTCCGCTGCCTGCGCCTCGGTCGGGTAGAAGCGGTACTTGAACGCCCGTTTCACGGTCCTGGACAAGGCTCACACGTTAACGCACCAGCCGGTAAGCCTTGCGGTGGCGCGCGGGTAGACGCCTATCCGCATCCGCGACGGACCGGCTATCCCTGCCCTGCCCCGCAGGAGTTCCGTTTCCTCTCCGACCTGAAAGCCGGAGCATCCACGGAAGGAATCCGATGACGGACGTGGAACTGAGCGGGGTGTCCCGCTGGTACGGCAACGTGGTCGCCGTCAACGACGTGACCATGCGCCTCGGCCCCGGGGTCACCGGGCTGCTCGGCCCGAACGGCGCCGGCAAGACGACGGTGCTGCACATGATGGCCGGGTTCCTGGCCCCGTCGCGCGGCACGGTCACCGTCGGCGGTACGCCCACCTGGCGCAACCCCGCCGTCTACCGCAAGCTCGGCCTGGTCAGCGAGCGCGAGGCGGTGTACGGCTTCCTGACCGCGTACGAGTTCGTGCTGGCCAGCGCCCGGCTGCACCGGCTGCCGCAGCCGGAACAGGCGGCCCGCCGGGCGATCGAGCTGGTGGAGATGACCGGGGCGCAGGACCGGCGGATCGGCACCTACTCGAAGGGCATGCGGCAGCGGACCCGGGTCGCGGCGGCGCTGGTGCACGACCCGCAGGTGCTGCTGCTCGACGAGCCGTTCAACGGCATGGACCCGCGGCAGCGACTGCACATGATGGAGCTGCTGCACTCCCTCGGCGCGCAGGGGCGGACGATCCTGTTCAGCTCGCACATCCTGGAGGAGGTGGAGCAGGTCTCCGGGACGGTACAGGTGATCGTGGCGGGTCGGCTCGCCGCCTCCGGGGACTTCCGCAAGATCCGGCGGCTGATGACCAACCGGCCGCACGTCTTCGCCGTGCAGTCCAGCGACGACCGGCGGCTGGCGGTCGCGCTGATCGGCGAGGCGTCGGTGAGCGGCATCGAGGTCGACCGGACCGGGCTGACCGTACGCGCCGGCGACTATGGCAGCTTCACCCGGGCCCTGCCCAAGATCGCGCTCAAGTCCGGCATCCGGGTACGGCGACTGCTTCCCTCGGACGAGTCCCTGGAGAGCGTCTTCTCCTACCTCCTGGAGGCCTGATCATGTCGACCATTTCCTGGATCACCGCGCGGGGACTTTTCGGCCGGCGCCGGTTCCTGCTGTTGCTGCCGCTGCCGGCGCTGCTGGTCGGCCTCGCCGTGCTGGCCCGGTCCGCCGGGGTGGCCCCGGGAGAGTGGGGGCCCGCCGTCATCGTCGGCCTCGGCCTCGCCGTGGTGCTGCCGGTGGTGGCGTTGATCGTCGGTACCGGCGTGCTCGGCTCCGAGATCGACGACGGCACCGTGGTGCACATCCTCACCAAGCCCCTGCCGCGCTGGCAGATCGTGCTGCCGAAGCTCGCCGTGGCGACCGGGGTGACCGCGCTGACCGCCGCGATCGGGCTCTACGTGGCCGGGGTGCTGGCCCACTCGGTACGCCTCGGGCTGGCCCTCGCGGTCGCCAGCGTGGTCGGCGCGCTGGCGTACTCGGCGTTTTTCCTGGCGCTGAGCCTGGTGACCCGGCGGCCGGTGCTGCTCGGCCTGGTCTACGTCCTGATCTGGGAGGGGCTGCTCGGCAACCTGATCCGGGGTACCCGGGTGCTCTCGATCGAGCAGTACGTCATCGCGATCGCCGACCGGATCGCCCCGAGCCCGATGCTCGCGACCACGGTCTCGACCCCGGTCGCGATCGTGATGAGCGTGATCCTCACGATCGTCTTCACCGTGCTGGCCATCGACCGGCTCCGCGCGTTCAGCGTCGCCGGCGAGACCAGCTGACCCGCCCCTCGCGTCGATCTAGGGCAAATCCTCGTTGATTGATCTCCAATCACGACGATTTGCCCTAGATCGACGGGCGGGTGGGCGGGTAGTGGGGTCGGCGGGCGCTCAGCCGGTGTTGCGCATGCCGGCGGCGATGCCGTTCACGGTGGTCAGCAGCGCCCGCTCCAGCGCCGTACCGTCCCCGGGCGCCCGGCGCGCCCCCGGCGCGGTGGCCACCGCCCGGCCCGCCGCGCCCGAGTCCCGGTACTGCCGCAGCAGCGCCACCTGGAGGTGGTGCAGCGGCTCCAGGTAGGTGTCCCGGACCGCGAGGGTCCGTTGCAGCACCGGCGAGTTCTCCAGCAGCGCGGGCGAGGCGGTGATGGCGAGCACCTCCTGCTTAGTCCGCTCGTACTCCTCCTGGATCACCTCGAAGATCGGGTGCAGCGGCTCCGGCACCAGCGTCTGCACGTACCGCCGGGCGATGTTCAGGTCGGTCTTGGTCAGCATCATCTCCACGTTCGACAGGAACGTGCGGAAGAAGTGCCAGTTGCGGTGCATCTCGGCGAGGATGTCGGCGAGCCCGGCCTCGCGCGCCGCCGCCAGCCCGGAGCCGACGCCGAACCAGCCCGGCACGATCTGCCGGGTCTGCGTCCAGCCGAAGACCCACGGGATCGCGCGCAGGCCGCCCAGCCCGGCGCCGGTGTTGGGGCGCTTCGCCGGCCGGGAGCCGATGTTCAGCGCGCCGAGCAGTTCGGTCGGGGTGGAGGCCCAGAAGTACGCCGGCAGGTCCGGATTCTCCACCAGCGCCCGGTACGAGCGGAAGGCCGCGTCGGAGACCACGTCCATCGCCGAGTCCCAGCGCTCCAACTGCTCGGCCGGCTGCCGCGGCGCGGTGTGCAGCAGCGTCGCCTGGAGCACGGCCGCGACGGTCAGCTCCAGGTTCTCCCGGGCCAGCGCCGGCAGGGTGTACTTGTCGGAGATCACCTCGCCCTGCTCGGTCACCTTGATGGCGCCGTCGAGCGTGCCGTAGGGCTGGGCCAGGATCGCCTCGTGGGTCGGGCCGCCGCCCCGGCCGACCGTACCGCCCCGGCCGTGGAAGAGCCGCAGCCGTACGCCGTGCCGGGCGGCCACGTCGCGCAGCGCCCGCTGGGCCCGGTGGATCGACCACTGGGAGGTGGTGATCCCGGCCTCCTTGTTGGAGTCGGAGTAGCCGAGCATCACCTCCTGCACGTCGCCCCGGGCGGCGACCAGCGCCCGGTACGCCGGCAGCGAGAGCAGCTCGTCGAGGATCTCCCCGCCGGCGTTCAGCTCGGCCGGGGTCTCCAGCAGCGGCACGAACCCGATCCGGGCCCGCCCGCTGTGCACGTCGACCAGGCCGGCCTCCCGGGCCAGGACGACGGCCGCGAGCACGTCGTCCACGCCGAGGGTCATCGAGATGATGTACGACTCGATCACCTCGGTGCCGAACCGCTCCTGCGCCTCGCGAATGGTGGCGAAGACGTCGAAGGTGCGCCGGGCCGACTCGGTCAGCGGGGTGTCCACGCTCGACAGCGGCCGACGGCCGGCCAACTCCTCGGCGAGCAGCTTGGTCCGCTCGGTACGGGTCAGCGACGGGTAGTCGGTCACCTCGCCGACCTGCGCGTAGAGCTGGGCGAGCACGGCGTGGTGTGCCTCGGCGTGCTCGCGCACGTCGAGGGTGGCCAGGTGCAGCCCGAAGGCGGAGATGGTACGGATCGCCGAGGCGAGCCGGCCGACGGCGGTGAGTTGCCCGGAGTTGCGGGCCAGCGAGGCGCGCATCAGCTCCAGGTCGGCGAGGAGTTCGGCCGAGCCGCGGTAGTCCCGGCCGGGCACGTGCGCGGTGCCGTTGCGCAGCCGGGCCCGGGTGTTGGCGAGCTTGACCTTGATGCAGCGCGCCTTGAGCCGGTACGGCTCCTCGGCGTTGACCCGCCGGAACCGGGGCGCGACCTCGGGCAGCGCGTCGAGGTCCTTGGCGAGGCTGGCGGAGAGGTCGAGGGAGACCCCGCGCAGCCGCCGGGAGACCGAGATCTCCGTGATCAGGTCCTCCAGCGCCGCCTCGGTGGCCTGGATGCCGTGCTCGTACTGGATCAGCAGGACCTCGCGGGTCACGTGCGGGGTGACGAACGGGTTGCCGTCGCGGTCGCCGCCGATCCAGCTGCCGAAGGTCAGGGGCTGCGCGGTCGGCGCGGTCTCCACCCCGAGGGCGCGGAGCGTGTCGGCGAGGTCGTCGAGCACCTGCGGGGCCGCGGCCGCGTAGAGGTCGCGCAGGTAGTAGATGGCGTTGCGGGCCTCGTCCGTCGGGTCGGGCCGGTCCAGCCGCAGCTCGTCGGTCTGCCACAGCAGGTCGAGCAGCTCGGCCAGGCGCCGGTTGGTCGGCCCCTCGTCGGTGGCGCCGTAGAGGATCGCGGCCGATGCCTCGGCGTCCAGCTCGTCGGCGACGGCGCGCAGCTTCGACAGGATCGACCGGCGGGCCGCCTCGGTGGGGTGGGCCGTGAAGACGGGGCGTACCGCGAGCCGGCGGGCCGCGGCGGAGATCTCCTCGGCCGGCACCCCCCGCTCGGCGATCATCTTGGCCGCCTGGTCCAGCCAGCCGCCGTGCGTGGCCCGGCGTCGGCGCAGGTCGCGGGCGCGGTGCACCTGCTCGGTGATGTTGGCCAGGTGGAAGTAGGTGGAGAAGGCGCGGGCCAGCTTGGTCCCGGTGGTCACGTCCATGGCCGCGAGCCGTACCGCGGCGGCCCCGGCGTCGGAGCGGACCAGGGCCCGGATCTCCTCGACGAGGTCGAGCAGCGGCGGCCCCTCCTGCCGGGCCAGGGTCTGGCCGAGCAGCGTGCCGAGGCGGCGGATGTCTGCGCGGAGGGCGGCGTCGGGTCCGTCGTGGTCGTGCTGGTCGGTCACCGTGCGCTCCTTGCCTGAGTACGGAGGACAGCGCTGTCCGACTGACTGGATCGTATCCGAACCGACTTACGGATTGACCCACGCGGCGCCGAGTGTGGCGCTGTCGTCATGCCCCTTGCCGTGCGCCCCGCCGGTGTGCCCGCCGCCCTCGCCGCCGGGCCCGCCGGCCCGGTCGCCGGCCCAGCCGGTGTGTCCGCCGGCCGGGTAAGCGTGACCGGCGGGGCGGACGACGCGGCCGGCCGGGTCGTCACGGGCGGCGGCGACCGAGCACGGCGGTCGCCGCGAGCAGCGCCAGCGCGCCGGCCACCACCCAGATCGCGAGCTTGGCGGCGGGCCAGCCGGTGGCGTCCGGGTTGAAGTAGACCACCGCTTTGATCAGGTCGGTGGCGAGGCCGGGGATGTTCCAGAGGTGCATGTCCCGGAAGAAGTCGGGGAGCAGCTCCGGCGCGTAGATGCCGCCCGAGCCGGGATTGCCGAGAACCACCAGCAGCAGGATGATCAGCCCGGTGCCGGGGAGCCCGAGCCAGCCCTGGACGGCCGCGGCGGCCATCGCGGCGGCGAAGGCGATCAGCGCACCGGCCCCCACCCGGCTGGCGAGGTGCGCGTGCCAGATCTCCAGCCCGGGGCCGGTGACGAGGGCGCCCGCGAGCCCGAGCAGGGCGGCGTGGACGGCGAGCCCGCCGACGCGTACGGCCGCCCGGGTGAAGGTGCGGGGGACCGTGCCGAGGGTGACGCCGAGCGAGGCGGCCCCGAGGTAGCCGCCGAGCACCAGCCCGACCGCCAGGTAGAACGGTGCCAGCCCGCGCGGGTCGGCGCCGGCGACCGGTACCGCGTCGGTGACCGTGAGCGGCACCTGGGCCCGCTGCGCCGCGACCCGCAGCGTCTGGACGATCACGTCCGTGGCGGCGGGCCCGCCGGCGCTGGCGGTGGTGAGGGTCAACGCGGGGGTGCCGGCGGCGCCGGTGCCCGAGGCGAGCACGGCGTAGACGCCGCGGGACCGCAGCGCGGCGTCGGCTGCGGCCGGGTCGGCGTACTCGACGGCCTTGAGCGCCTTGGTCTGCGCCCGTACCGCGTCGAGCAGCGTCCGCGCGGGCTGGTCGGTACGGGCCACGGCGACCGGTACGTCCCTCGGGGCCGGCTGGTGCAGGGCGCCGACGTAGGCCGCGACGAACGCGGTGGCGAGCACCAGCGTGCCGAAGAGCAGCGCCGCGCCGCGTACGAGCCGGCGGCGCCAGGGCTCCTCCCGGGCGGGTTCCGGTCGCTGGAGCCCCGTCTGGCCGTAGTCCATTTCGTCAGCTTATGGGGAATTTAGTCGGTTGGTCCGGCCGATAGCCTCACCGCATGGGAGAACCGATCTATCCCGCCAAGCCCCGACCCGGCGACCGGGTCGCCGTGGTCTCGCCCTCCGCCGGCCTCCCCGCGATCTTTCCCGACGTGTACGACCTCGGACTGCGCCGGCTGCGCGAGGAGTACGGGCTGGTCCCGGTCGAGTACCCGACCACCCGGGTCTTCGGCGCCGACCCGCGTGACCGGGCCCGGGACCTCACCGCCGCCTTCGCCGACCCGTCGATCGCGGCGGTGCTCGCCACGGTCGGCGGCGAGGACCTGATCACCGTCACCCCGTACCTGGACGACGCGGTGCTGCGCGCCAACCCGAAGCCGTACTACGGCTACTCGGACAACACGAACGTGCTGGCCCGCCTCTTCGACCTCGGCATCGTCGCGTACCACGGCGGCTCCGTGCTGGTGCACCTCGGGCGCGGCGGGGCGATGCACCCGCTCACCGCCGACTCGCTGCGCGCCGCGCTCTTCACCAGCGGCTGGTACGAGCTGAGCGAGCCGGGCGAGTCGACCGACGAACCGGGCGACTGGCGCGAGGCGTCGTACTTCGCCGGCCCGCCGACCATGTTCCCGGTCGACGGCTGGCGCTGGTCCGGCCCGAGCCGACTGGTCGAGGGGCGGGTCTGGGGCGGCAATCTGGAGATCCTGCACTGGCTGCTGGCCGCGGGCCGGGTCGGGCCGAACGAGGCGTACGCGGGCTGCGTGCTGCTGATCGAGACCTCCGAGGAACTGCCGCCGGACGTCGAGGTCTACCGGATGCTGCGCAACCTCGGCGAGCGCGGCCTGCTCGCCGGCTTCCCGGCGGTACTGGTCGGCCGGGCGAAGGCGTGGGACCACGCCAAGCCCAACGACTCGGAGCGGAAGGCGGCGTACCGGGCCGCCCAGCGCGCCGCCGTGCTCCGCGCCCTGGCCGAGTACGCCCCGGACGCGGTCGTCGTCCTCGACCTCGACGTGGGGCACACCGACCCGCAGCTGATCATCCCGTACGGCGGGTTCGTCCGGGTCGACGCCGAGGCTCGCCGCATCTCCGTCCGCTACTGACCCGTCCGCCACCAACCCGCCCGCGCGCCTGCGCAAGATCCGCACAACTGCTCGGAAAGAGGCCCCGCGTACCGCGCGCGAGGCCACTCTTTCCCGGTATTTGCGCGGGCCCGCGGTATTTGCGCGGGCCCCCGGTATTTGCGCGGGCGGCGCCACGGTGCCTACCCGGCGGTCACCCGCATCGGCGGCCGCTCGCGGTTGGTCCAGGCGCGCAGCAGCCACTCCGCCGGCCCGTACCGGAACCGGGCCAGCCACCAGCCGCTCACCGCGACCTGTCCCACGAAGACCGCGACCGCGACGAGCAGTACGACCGCCGGGGAGACCCGGCCGACCAGCCCGAACCCGATCCCCGTGAAGATCAGTACGCCGAGCAGCGACTGACCGAGGTAGTTGGAGAGCGCCATCCGGCCGGCGGGTCCGAGCGCGCGGGCGACCCGCTGACCCGCCGGCGTGTGGAAGGCGCGCAGCGCGGTGGCGACGTACGCGGCGGCCAGCGCCGGCGCGGTGACGATGCTGGCCATCAACCCGGTCAGGTTCCCGGTGCCGCCGCCGGTGGCGAAGAGCAGACCGCCGGCCAGTCCGACCGGGTAGCCGACCAGCTCGATCCGGCGCAGCGTGGGCAGGTGCGGGGTCACGTCGGCCAGCACCCGTCGCTTCCCGGCCGCCAGCCCGACCAGGAAGGCGGCGAGCGCGAGCGGTCCCTGCACCACCAGCGCGCCGAGCATGGCCGGCAGGGAACGCAGGTGTTCGGCGATCACCGAGCCGAGACCGCCGCCCAGCGCCTCGGTGGAGGCGGAACCGGCGGCCAGCGCGGCGGCCGGATCCGGTACCAGCGTCGTGCCGTGCACCGCGCCGAGGCCGACCGCGAGGGCGACGGCGCCGGTCACCGCGGCGGCCGCCACGAGCGCGGTACGCGGCGCGGCCCGGCGCGCGGCCAGCAGCACCAGGCCGAGCAGGGCGTACGTGGTCAGGATGTCGCCGTGGAAGAGCAGGACGGCGTGCAGGCAGCCGATTACGAAGAGCCCGATGAGCCGGCGCCGGAATCGGGGGGCGAACTCCACGCCGCGCCGGGCGGCGGATTCCAGCTGCAAGGTGAAGCTGTACCCGAACAGGAAGGAGAAGAGCAGATACGCCTTCATCGCGAGGAGCATCTCGACCAGCCAGGTCACGGCGTGGTCGAGCCACGAGTCGTACGCGGGGTCCGACACCAGGTGGAACGGGTGGCCCGAGGCGAAGTACGCGATGTTGACGAGGAAGATCCCGAGCAGCGCGAGACCGCGCAGCGCGTCCACGTCCGGAATGCGGTTGCCGCCGTCCGGCGGGGTCGCGGGCGGGTCGCCCACGGACCCCTGTACGTCGCGCGGTACGCGCCCCGAGAACGTCACGATGCCCCTCCTGGAATACCCGGCGCTCCGCTCGGGAAGCGACGACGGAAACGGTGCGTGATTGCACCGTCGACGCTACGGAGATCGGCGTCGGTCGAACATCCGGCAGGCCACCGGACCGGGCGTCCGGCGGGCCGGAGCATCGCCGGTAGGGCTGGCCTGTCGGCGCCCTGTTCTAGCCTCGCCGCACCCCCACCCGAGGGAACCCCAGCGGGCGACCCGACGGGTGGCTTCCCTCGAAACCACTGGAGCGGACCGACATGACTCTCGACGAGGCCGTACCGGACCTGCCGCCGCGGCACGAGCTGTCGCGTACCCCGGCCGGGCGGCCGGTGTTCGCGTTCCGGGCGGCCGGCAAGGCGGCGACGAACTGGTGGCAGCGGCTGCGGGCGGCCCATCCGGAGACCGGGCTCTGGCCGGTGCTGATGGACGACGACACGCCGGAGTACCTCGCGGAGGCGCGGGAGCACCCCAACCCGTCGTACCTGCTACACCGCGCCGGAACGCTCGACGGCGCGGCGACCCTGGCCGCCCGCGCCAGGGCGAAGCTAGAGATCTACGGTCCGGAGTTGGCGGCGGAGATTCAGGCCGAGCTGCGGGGCGAGGGCGAGTGGCCGACCGAGCCGGTACGCCGTGACCTCGGTCTGCCGTTCACCTGGCGGCGCGAGCCCCGCCCTGTGACGGTTGCCCTCGTACCGGCGGTCGCGGGCTGGCAGGTGCCGGCGGTGCTGGCGTACGGCGGCTGGAACGACCACCCGTCGCCCAGCGAGCACGGGGCGATCTTGCGGCACTGGCAGCGGCGGTACGGGATCGAGCTGATGACGATGACGGGCACCACGGTCGAGCTGATGGTGGACCGCCCGCCGACCACCCGGCCCGAGGCGTTGGCCGCCGCCTGGGACTACTGGGCTTACAACGACGGGGCGGCCGACCTCTACGACGCCGACGGCGTGACGAAGCTGGCGGCGAGCCTGCTGGGCGCCCCGCTCTGGCTCGCCTGGTGGGACTGACCGGGAGCGCCCAGAATCGGGGCGCGCCCAGGGTTGAAGACTGGAGCCGGGGGTCGGGCGTCTATTGCCCGGTCCGCTCGCGTACGAACACGCCCTCGCCCTGGCGGCCCTCGATCAGCCCCTCGGCCTTCAGGATCAGCAGGGCGGTGCGGACCGACCCGTAGGAGACACCGTACTCATCGATCAGTCCCTGTGTTGTCGGCAGCTGGTCGCCCGGCTTCAACTGACCGGAGCGGATCTGGTCGCGGATGGCGGCTGCCACGCGTTCGTACTTCGGTGTGTTCACGGTGTCTCCCTGGCTCGCGGAGCCAAGTAGATCACTGCGAAGTCGACAGCGTCTATAAAGTTGGCAGTGTCGACAGTGTCGACAATGTTGACGCTCCGCTATAGGCTGGCGCTGCCCTCCCTGGCTCGCAACCGGGTGGGTAGCGGCGGAATAGGCGGCCCGGGGTGGAGTTGCAGCTCCGCTCCCCGGGCCTTGACCGGGAAGGAGCCCGGCCCGTCTACAAACTATCGAACCCTGCCCATCCGACGTGGTGTCGCCGTGGCGGCGACTGCGCGAGCCCGCCTGGCCTGCACCTGTCGGACCTGACGTGCGTCGCGGTGCGTGGTGACGAAGTGATCCAGGTGGCAGCCGGCCTCTGGCGAATGGATGTCGGTCCCGCGACGCCCGAAGGTGTACTTCTAGAGCTGTCGGTCGGCGAGCACATCGAACGCTGGCCGGTCGACCTCGCACAGTCGCGTGCGCTCGTGCCCGTACTTCAGAGGTTGCTGAGGCGGGCGGACGCCGCGCTGTCGCCCGCCGCCTGAGTGACTGGCACGCCAGAGGCGTCATTCGGGCGGTTTGACGTATCTGGCGTGCCAAGTCAGTGGGTACAATCGATCCGCCCCAATCGATTCGGGTCATTATGGGAGACCCCATCGACCGCCGTCGACAACACGATCATGCTGTTGCCGACGTTGCCTGTTGGACCGCGGCTGATCTCTCCGCTCGTGGGTCCAGGCGTCTGATTACCGCCCGCGCCAGTATGCCGGCCGTTCGATCAGCAGCCCGGTCTTCAGCATGACCTTCTCGGGAAGCTGGGCATTCCTGATCTTGGCGTCGCCGATGGTGAAGCAGGCGTCAGCCTCCTCCCGCAAGGCATCGGATCGTCGTCGCGGCGGAAAAGCGACGATAATCCGTTTGCTCCCACCAAGTTCTCGCGCGACACGGAGCGCGGGACGGAGATCCGCGTCGCCGGAGATCAGGATTGCGGTATCGAATCGGTCAAGCGCTGCGTCCTGCGCGATGGCGAGGGCGAGGTTGACGTCTGTCTCCTTCTCCTCATAGGTCGTCCAGCTGGCGTGGCATGAGCGGCAGATGCTCAGGCGTTCCTGGAAACGTCCTTCCACGATCTGGATGTTCGGACAGTGCGCGGCTAGAGCTGACAGGTAGTCGTTCTGGCGTCGCTCGCTTGCCGGTTGGTTGCGTATACGTGCCGTGAAGTAACGAACCTGGACGAGTGTCTGACCTGGGCGCAGCAGCGAGGTTGCCAGGGTCTCAAGATCAAGCCAGTGGTACTTGCGGGCGTGCTTGTCCTTGAGGCCGTGGTAGAGGTTGAACCCGTCCACGTAGACGATGACCCTGTTCACGGCACCTTCCTGGCGATCTTCAAGTTGAGCGGGTAGGCTTGAGGCACTCCGCCAGGGCGAGTAGCTCTGGCCTGACGGCCCCCTCTCGGGGGCCGTTTCTATTGCTGGAGTTGCGGCGGCGCGCCGCCGCGACGGCTAGAGCACCTGCTCTGGCCGGGTGTCGGCGATGCCGATCTTCCAGCTCAGCAAGTCGGCTAGCGCCGCGCGGGTTTGTCGTCGTGTGATGACATCTGGGCCGATCATGCAGATCCCCTGCCACTCGCGATTAGTCTTCGACCAGTCGACATCGCCGAGCCGCTTCAAGGGATCCGCCCAATCGCTGCCGGCATGAGCGAGTAGTCGCCGTCCCGTTGCTCCGAGTGCATGTATGGTGACCGCGTGGGTAGAGATCGATTCGGCTCGTACCTCGGCTGGGCGCAACGAGCCATCGCGGATCTCGCGCCACTGTGGAATGGCGTCGGTCAAGGCGTTCCAGAAGTCAACGGCTCGCTGTTCGGCGGCTGCAAGGGCGATGTCGTCGGAGGGGATGGGGTTGTCGAGGAGCTGGCGGGTCGCGTCGTACAGGGCGGAGAGCGTGACCAGCTTGGCGGACCTCATCGGTAGGGAGACGGCATCCTTCTCCACCCGGCCTTTGAATAGCGGGACTCTCGGAATTGTTGCCATGACGAGCTGGTTCAGGGGATCGCGGTGGTCATAGAGAATATCGAGCGACCGACTGGTCTTTTGGACTGTTCGGTTCAGATCGCTGAAGACCTGTTGGCTGCGTTCGATGTCCTCTTCGGGTAGCAGGACGACGCTGATTGTCTGTCGACCGAGCTGCGGGTTCTCTTGGAGGGCGGCCTGGATGCCGGCGTGCCGGTGTTGCCCGTCGTTGATCAGGAATCGGCAGTCGAGTGGAAGCTCGAGAGATCCGATATCGCCGTCGTCGGGGCTGGGATGGAATGTCTCATCGCCGTTGTAGGAGACTGTCAGGCTCGAGAACACCCAATCCATTTCATGATCGAGTAGGTACTTGGTGATTTCTGGTACACGTTTTTCGATCAACCTGCGTTGTGCCCGCTGTTCTGGTGGCAGGTCCCCCCTGGTGCGGGTGAAAAGCCGTGCCACTGAATCGAGCGGGAACATGGCTATGTAGTAGTCACGCGCACCCATCCGTCCTCGGATTGCGGGGATTTTCAGTGTGCCGCCGATCGCCACAACTACTCCTCGTGCTCGTTGTCCAACTCGACTTGTTGAGCCTAGATGGACGGCCGGGACGGCAGAGTACGCTGTTAATCTGGCCGAGTCAACGACGTACAAGGGCAAAAGTACGTTCCAACGTGAATGACTTTCGGACGTACTACGGGTTTCACTGCCAGTGAGCCTGGTGATCGATTGCTCTCGGCGGCTGCTCCTAGCGTCGCCGGGTGATCGCCGTCTGCGCGTTACGCTGGGCCGAGCACCCCCGTCCAGCCTGGGCGCGGGGCAATCTTTCGTGCGCCCACCCAGAGGTTGTGATCATGTCTACGCTCGCCGGTCTGCTCCAGGCGGCCCTGGGCGATCCCGCGCTCACCCGGGCCCGTGACCTGGCCCGGGCGGGTGCCGCCCAGGCCGACGGACTCGACCTGACCGCCCCGCCGGCGCTGCGCCCGTTCGTGGTCGCCGCCGTCGCTGCGCGGCCCGGGCAGGGCGGCGCCGGCCGCCCGGTGCTCGCGATCACCGCCACCACCCGGGAGGCCGACGACCTCGCCGCCGCGCTGGGCAGCCTGCTGCCGCCGGAGCAGGTCGCCGTCTTCCCGGCCTGGGAGACGCTGCCGCACGAGCGCCTCTCCCCGCGCGCCGACACCGTCGGCCGCCGGCTGGCCGTGCTGCGCCGGCTGGCGCACCCGGAGATCCCGGAGTCTGGCGGGGAACTGCGGGTGGTCGTGGCGCCGGTGCGCTCGGCGCTGCAACCGCAGCTCAAGGGGCTCGGCGAACTCGAACCGGTGCAGCTTGCCGTCGGCGGGGAGGCGGAGCTGGAGGCGGTGGCCCGGCGGCTGACCGACCTCGCGTACGCCCGGGTCGACCTGGTCACCAAGCGCGGCGAGTTCGCGGTCCGCGGTGGCATCCTCGACGTCTTCCCGCCGACCGACGAGCACCCCTCCCGGGTCGAGTTCTGGGGCGACGAGGTGGAGGAGATCCGTACCTTCGCCGTCGCCGACCAGCGGACCATCGAGGCCGTACCGTCGCTGTGGGCGCCGCCCTGCCGGGAACTGCTGCTCACCCCCGAGGTACGCGAGCGGGCCGCCGCCCTGGCCGCCGAGCACCCGGAGCTGGCGGAGATCCTCGACAAGCTCGCCGAGGGCATCCCGGTCGAGGGGATGGAGTCGCTGGCCCCGGCGTTGCTGGACGGCACCGGGAGCATGGAGCTGCTGCTGGACTGCATGCCGGCCGGCACGCACGTGCTGCTATGCGACCCGGAGCGGATCCGGACCCGGGCGCACGACCTGGTGCGTACCTCGGAGGAGTTCCTCCAGGCCAGCTGGGCCGCGGCGGCCGTCGGCGGCAAGGCCCCGGTCGACCTCGGCGCCGCCGCCTTCCGGACCCTGGCCGACGTACGCGCCGCCGCCGGCCGGCTGGGTCAGCCCTGGTGGTCGCTCTCCCCGTTCGGTCTGGTGGAGTCGGAGCCGGCGGCCGGCGACGAGCCGTGGCTGGACGACCCGGAGCCGGTGACGGTCACCCCCGACGCCGGCGAGTCGCTGGCGCTGGCGGCCCAGCCGACTCCGCTCTACCACGGCGAGACCAGCCGGGTCGTCGACGACCTCAAGCGCTGGATCGGCGACGGTTGGGCCGTCGCGCTGGTCTTCGAGGGGCACGGTCCGGCCCAGCGCGCGGTCGAGGTGCTGCGCGACGCCGGCCTCGGCGCCGCGACCAGCGAGGGCGTGCCGTCCCGCCCCGAGCCGGGACAGCTGGTGGTCGCCTGCGGCTCGCTGAACCACGGCTTCCTGCACGAGGCGTCCCGCTTCGCGGTGGTGACCGGCAACGACATCACCGGGGGGCGCGGCTCCTCGACCCGGGACATGCGCAAGATGCCGAGCCGGCGGCGCAACACCATCGACCCGCTGGAGCTGAAGACCGGCGACTACGTGGTGCACGAGCAGCACGGCATCGGCCGCTATTTGGAGCTGGTGCAGCGTACGGTCAACGGTGCCGAGCGGGAGTACCTGGTCATCGAGTACGCCGCCGCGAAACGGGGGCAGCCGGGCGACCGGCTCTTCGTCCCGACCGACCAGTTGGACCAGCTCTCCCGCTACGTCGGCGGGGAGACCCCCACCCTGCACAAGATGGGTGGCGCCGAGTGGCAGAAGGCCAAGGCCCGTGCCCGCAAGGCGGTACGCGAGATCGCCGCCCAGCTGATCCAGCTCTACGCCGCCCGCAAGGCGAGCAAGGGGCACGCGTTCGCCCCGGACACGCCGTGGCAGCGTGAACTGGAGGACGCCTTCCCGTACACCGAGACGCCGGACCAGCTCGCGGCGATCGAGGAGGTCAAGCGGGACATGGAGCAGTCGGCCCCGATGGACCGGCTGATCTGCGGCGACGTCGGCTACGGCAAGACCGAGATCGCGGTTCGCGCGGCGTTCAAGGCGGTGCAGGACGGCAAGCAGGTCGCCGTGCTGGTACCCACGACGCTCCTGGCCCAGCAGCACTACAACACGTTCGCCGAGCGGATGTCCCAGTTCCCGGTCGAGATCCGCCAGCTCTCCCGGTTCCAGACGCCGAAGGAGGCCGAGGCGACGCTCGCCGCGGCGGCCGACGGCAGCGCCGACATCGTCATCGGTACGCACCGGCTGTTGCAGGCGGCGACCCGGTTCAAGTCTCTCGGCATGGTCATCGTGGACGAGGAGCAGCGCTTCGGCGTCGAGCACAAGGAGCACCTCAAGAGCCTGCGGACCTCGGTCGACGTGCTGACCATGTCGGCCACCCCGATCCCGCGCACGCTGGAGATGGCGATCACCGGGATCCGGGAGATGTCGACGATCGCCACCCCGCCGGAGGAACGCCACCCCGTGCTCACCTTCGTCGGCGCGTACGAGGACAAGCAGGTCGCCGCGGCGATCCACCGGGAGCTGCTCCGCGACGGCCAGGTCTTCTACCTGCACAACCGGGTCGAGTCGATCGACCGGGCGGCCCGGCGGCTGCGGGAGCTGGTGCCCGAGGCGCGGGTCGCGGTGGCGCACGGCCAGATGGGCGAGGAGGCCCTGGAGAAGGTGATGGTCGGCTTCTGGGAGAAGGAGTACGACGTCCTGGTCTGCACCACCATCGTGGAGTCCGGCATCGACATCCCGAACGCCAACACCCTGATCGTGGAGCGCGCCGACCTGCTCGGCCTGGCCCAGCTGCACCAGATCCGGGGCCGGGTGGGCCGGGGCCGGGAACGGGCCTACGCCTACTTCCTCTACCCGCCGGAGAAGCCGCTCACCGAGCACGCCCACGAGCGGCTCGCCACCATCGCCCAGCACACCGAGCTGGGCGCCGGCATGTACGTGGCCATGAAGGACCTGGAGATTCGCGGCGCCGGCAACCTGCTCGGCGGCGAGCAGTCCGGGCACATCGAGGGGGTGGGCTTCGACCTCTACGTCCGGATGGTCGGCGAGGCGGTCCGTACCTTCAAGGGCGAGCGCCCGGAGGAGGAGGTCGACGTGAAGATCGACCTGCCGGTCGACGCGCACCTGCCGCACGACTACGTCGGGGTGGAGCGGCTGCGCCTGGAGATGTACCGCAAGCTCGCCGAGGCCCGGGACACCGACCGGCTGCGCGAGGTCGTCGCCGAGATGACCGACCGGTACGGCGAGCCGCCGGAGCCGGTGCAGAACCTGGTCGCGGTGGCCCGGTTCCGCCTGCTCGCCCGCGCCTACGGGCTGACCGACGTCTCGGTGCAGGGCCGGCACGTGCGGTTCGGCCCGCTGTCGCTGCCGGACTCGAAGCAGCTGCGGCTGAAGCGGTACCACCCGGACGCGGTCTACAAGTCGGCGACCGACCAGGTCAGCGTCCCCCGGCCGAGCACCCGGCGGGTCGGCGGCGAGCCGCTGCGCGACCAGGCGTTGCTGGACTGGTGCGCCCAGCTCCTCTCCGACGTGCTCGGCGAGCCGGCGACCGCCGCCGCACCCCGCTGACCCGCCCGGATCCCGTCGACGCCCGCGCCGCGCGGGCGTCGACGGGACGCCGGCCGGGCGGCGGCCTCTCCAGCGCCGCCGGTCGGCCCACGCCGTACGGCTCGGCGCGGCGGGACCGTGACGCGCCGGTACGGTCGCACCCTGTCCCGCGCCGGCCAGCCGGCCGTGAGAGAGTGTCGCCCATGCAGCGTGCTCGCCGTCTGGCTTCGATCGCGGTCATCGCCGCCCTCGGCGCCGTCGCCCTCACCGGTTGCCGTTCCAACCCCTCGACCGCCGCCTACGTCGCGGGCCACAGCTACTCCCAGGACTACGTCGACGGGATCATGGACGAGGTCGAGCCCCTGGCCCGGCCCGAGATGCTGGCCGGCATCCGACAGGACGTGGTGCGGATGCTGGTCGTCCGGGACGTGGCGCGCGGCTACGCCGAGCGGCACAACATCTCCGTACCGTCGGTCGACGCCAACGCCTTCGCGCAGGAGAACAACCTGCCGCCGAACCTCCAGTACACCGAGGTGGTGGCCGGCTACGAGGGTGTGCTGCGGGCGATCCAGCAGTCCGCCGCCTCGGTGGCGCCGAGCGAGGCGGACCAGCGCGAGGTGTTCGCCCACATCACCGTGGGCGGCCGGCCCGTCTCGGGCTCCTTCGAGGACGTGCGGGAATTCCTCAATGAGCAGCAGATCGGCCGGGCGGTCGGCCTCCGCAACGCGCTCCGCGAGGCGATCGAGCAGGCCGACGTCACGGTCAACCCCCGCTACGGTGACCTGGTCTTCCAGGTTCCGGTCTCCATCCAGCAGCAGGCGCAGTCGTGGCTGGGCGTCCCGCTGGGCGACGACGACGGGCTCGTCTCCGAGGTCACCGTCGTGCAGCCCGCGCAGCCCTCGCCGCAACAGCCGGAATGACGGCCCGGGTCGTACTGCTGGTCACCTCGCCGCGGCTGCCGGCGGGTCTGTTGACCGCGGCGGCCTGGGACCTGGTACGCGCCAGCCCGGTGCTCGCGGCGGCGGAGAGCGAGCTGTCCACCGCCGTACGGGCCGCCGGTGCCGACGTCACCGTCGTCGCCGACGGCGCGGCGGTGGACGCGCTGCTCGCCACGGCCGCCGCGCACGGCACCGTGGTCTGGCTGGCCGGGCCGTGCGGCGACGAGCGGCTCGCCCGGGAGCTGGGGCTGCGGCTGGCCCGCGAGCCGGGTCTGGCCGAGCTGGAGCTGATGTACGGCTCGTGGGACCCGCCGGGCGCCCGGCTGCTGGACGCGGTCGCGGTGATGGACCGGCTCATGTCGCCCGGTGGCGACCCGTGGAAGCGGCAGCAGACCCACGCCACCCTCGCGCAGTTCCTGCTGGAGGAGTGCTACGAGGCGTATGACGCGATCGCCTCGGGTGACCTGGTCGCGCTCCGCGAGGAGCTGGGCGACGTGCTGCTCCAGATCGTGCTGCACGCCCGGCTGGCGCAGGAGCTGCCCGAACCGCAGCGCTGGAACATCGACGACGTGGCCGGCGGGCTGGTGGAGAAGATGGTGCGGCGCAACCCGCACGTCTTCGCCGGTACCCGGGCCGGCACGGTCGAGGAGATCACCGAGAACTGGGAGCGGATCAAGCGCGAGGAGAAGGCCCGCGACTCGGTGCTGGACGGGATCGCGCTGGTCCAGCCGGCGCTGGCGCTCGCCGCGAAGATCCTCCAACGCTCCGCGCGGGCCGGACTGGACGTACCGCCCCCGGCGGCGGACCCGGCCGACGCCGAGGACCGGCTCGGCGCGCGACTGCTCGCGATCGTCGCCGACGCCCGTACGGCCGGGCTCGACGCGGAGGCCGCGCTGCGCCGGGCCGCCCTCGGCTACGCCGACGCGGTCCGCGCCGCCGAACGCGCGGCTGCCGCCGACTGATCCGCCCCGCCCGGTCCCCACGGGTCGAGCGGGCTCCCCGGCCGCCACGGCGGCGGGGGACCGGGCCGGTCGAGCCCGTCGTACCCGTCGAGCCGGTCGTGGTCGCCGGGGCCGTCCGGCAGCGCCAGCCGGGCGGGTGACCCCGCCGCCAACCGGCCCGTGGCCTCCGGTCCGCCGCCCGGACCGACCGCGGGTACCAGCAGCTCCGTCGGCTCCAGCGCGCCCGTCGGCTCCAGCGCGCCCGTCGGGGCCGGCCGCCCGGCGTCGCGCCGGCCCGGCCGGTACCCCCGGATGCCCTGACCCGCGGCGTGCCGTCCCCGCCGGCCGCGGGTCAGCCCGACGCCGAGGCCGAGCGCGACCACGAGCACCCCGACGCTCTGCCCGTACGGGGGCAGCTGCCCGGCCTGCACCGCCGACGTGACGAGGGTGGCCAGCGGCATCATGCCGACGATCATCCCGGCCCGCTCGACCCCGAGGTGGTTCAGTCCGGTGAAGAAGGCGACGAACGCCACCACGGTCAGCATCGCGGCGAGGTAGCCGAAGGTGGCCGCCTCCACCGGGGTCGGCGGGCGCAGCCGCGCCAGCTCGCCGGCCGGCACCGCCGCCGCCAGCAGCAGCGGTACGGCCAGCGCGCAGCTGTAGGCGGAGACCCGTACCGGGCCGAGCCGGGGCAGCACGGCGGCGGCGAGCAGTGAGAAGGCGATCTCGCCGCCGAGCGCCCCGAGCGAGGCGAGCAGCCCGACGGTGTCGGAGTGGCCGGTCCCCTCGACCAGCGCGGTACCGGCCGCCACGACCAGGGCCGCGAAGACCAGCCGGGTCGCCGGGGGGCTGCCCCGCAGCAGCGGACCGATCAGCGCGAGGCCGAGCGGCGCGGCCCCGATGAACGTACCGACCACGGGCGGGTCGGCGTGTGCGAGTCCGATCAGGACGCAGACGTTGAACGCGGCCAGCCCGGTCGCCGCGAGACCGGTGAGGATGAGCAGTTCCCGGCCGGTCGGCAGGCCGGGCCGGGGCTGGGCGCCGGCGCCGAACCGGGAGAAGAGTCCCGCGATGGCGGCCAGGGCGAGCGCGGCGACCGCGTACCGGCCGGCCTGCCCGGTCAGCGGCGGATAGTCGAGGATCAGCTGGCTGAGGGAGACCGAGCTGCCCACGATCGCCATGCTGCCGACACAGAGCAGGACGGCGCCCGGGTTCGAGAGCTTCACGGTGTCGACAGTAGAGGTCGTACTGGTTCGATGCAGAACGTGAGTCCCGTCCACTTAAGACGGATTGGCCCGGCAACTGGCTCGTTGCCCGGCTGAGCTGCGACTCAGCGAACCGGGCGCCGGCGGGCCAGGCGCAAGCGGACCGCGCGCCGGCGAACCGGGCGCAAGCGAAGCGGGTGCCGGCGGACCGGGTCCGGCGGCCAGGCACGGTGGCCGGCCGCCGGACGTCTCAGTGGGTGACCGGCTCGGCCCGGGGCACCGGCGCGCCCCAGCCGTCCGGTACCGGCAGGCCGGCCGCGCGCCGGGCCAGGATGGCGGCACCGACCTGCGCGGCCACCGCCCCGAACGCGGACGGGTGGATCTCGGGGGCGCTGCGCCAGGCCAGCGCCGCGCGCAGCGCCTCGCGTACCGGGTCGAAGAGCTGGGCCCCCGCCCCGGCGAGCCCGCCGCCGAGGATGATGCGGGCCGGGTCGAGCGTGAGGGTCAGCGTGGCCAGCGCGGTACCCAGCGCGAGCGTGGCGGCGTCCCAGACCGAGCGGGCGACGGGATCCCGGTCGACCGCGGCGGCGATGGCCCGGCTGTCCAGCCCCGGCGTCCCGCCGAGCCGGGCGTAGCGCTTCGCGATCCCGCCCGCCGAGGCGTAGACCTCCAGGCAGCCCCGCTGCCCGCAGCTGCACGGCTCCCCGCCCGGATAGACCGGGATGTGGCCGACCTCCCCGGCCGAGAAGGCGGTACCGGGCACGGGTGCGCCGCCCAGCACCACCGTGGCGGCGATGCCGGTGCCGAGCGGCAGCAGCAGGAAGCTGTCGAGACCTCGGGCCGCCCCGCCGACCGCCTCGGCGACGCCGGCCGCCCGGGCGTCGTGCCCGACGGCCACGGGCAGCCCCAGTTCCTCGCGCACCAGCGCCCGCAGCGGGACGTCCCGGAACCTGATGTTCGAGGCGTACCGCACCACGCCGGCGGCCTCGTCGACGATGCCCGGCGAGACCACCCCGATCCCGGCCGGCGTCTCGCCGAGCCGCAACGCCTCGTCGCGCAGCCGGCGGCAGACCGCCCGTACCGCGCCGACCGGGTCGTCCTGGGCGTCCGACGGCTCGACGATCGAGTGCCGGACGCGGCCGTCCCCGCCGACGACGGACCCCTTCAGTGTCGTGCCGCCGATGTCGACCGCGAGCACGCAGCCGTCGCCGGACCGGGTAGCGGGTTCGGTCACCGGGTCACCACGGTCAGGTCTGCGGCGAAGTCGCGATCGAGGGGAAAGACCGGCCGCTGGACCCGCCGGTACGGCAGCCGTTCGAGGTGCTGGTCGACGCCGCCGGGGGTGAGCGCGAGCCGCCAGTCGCCGGCCGCCGCGAAGAGTTCGGGTTCGAGGTAGCCGATCTTCACCACCACGAGGTCCACCGCGTCCACCTCGACGCCCAGCCGGGCGTACGAGGCGAGCAGCCGGTACTGCATGCGGCGGGAGGTGAGGAAGACGCTCACCCCGCCGACCCGTACGCTCACGCACCGGCCGCCGTCCGGGTCGTCCGCGACCGCCTCCAGCACGCCGTCGAGCCGTACCGGACCGGGTTCCCGCGGGTCGATGCGCCCGCCGGCGGCGACGCTGACCGGCGAGCCGATCGGCAGGTCCGCGACCTGGGCCACCGCCTCCGGGTCGACCAGCGAGGCGTAGACCGCCCGCAGCGACCCGGCGCGGACCTCGGGCCGGGCCAGCAGCCGGTCGAGGGCGAAGGTGACGTCGTCGGCGCCGCCGGCACCGGGGTTGTCCCCGGAGTCGCTGATGAAGAAGGGGCGCCGGGCCGGGTCGGCCACCGCCGCCACCGCCGTGTCGAGGCACTCGTCCATCGAGCCGGTGGGGGCCACGAAGGCGAACTCGTCGCGCGCCGCCCAGAAGTGTTCGGCGAGTTCCCGGGCCGCCTCGGTGGCCGCCGTGGCGTCGGTGCCGGTGGCGACGACCGCGCCGCGGCAGCGCGGCTGGTCGGCCCAGGCGAAGCCGATCCAGATGGCCGCGTCGACGACCCCCGCTCGGGCCTCGATCTCGGGGATGCGCGCGTACAGCCCGCGCGCGGGCTCCTCCCGGGTGCTGGTCATCTCGCCGGGCAGCAGGATCGGCACGTGCACCAGCGCCTTGTGCGGGCGCTCCTGCCGGCGCAGCGCCTCCACCAGGTTGCGGGCGGCGCGCTCGCGGGTCTCCCAGACGTCGACGTGCGGCGCGGTGCGGTAGCAGGTGAGCAGGTCGCAGCCGTCGAAGAGCACCGGCGAGACGTTGCCGTGCAGGTCCATCGCGGCGGAGACGAACGGCTCGGGCCCGATCACCGAGCGGATGGCGGTGATCAGGTCGCCCTCGGCGTCGTCCCGACCGACCACGCTCATCGCGCCGTGGATGTCGAGCAGCATGCCGTCCAGCGGGCCGGCCGCGGCCAGCCGCTCCACGATCTCCGTGGCCCAGGCGTCGTAGGTGCCGGGCTCGACCGCCCCGCCGGGCAGGGCGCGGGCGTGCAGCAGCGGTATCCACTCGACGTCCGCGGCCCAGGGCGCCGCCGGCGAGAGCCAGTCGTACCGCGCCAGCAGCGCGTCGTCCCGGGTCACCTCGAAGTCGGCGGCGGTGCTCAGGTGGGGCGAGAAGGTGCTGGACTCGATGTGTATGCCGCCGATGGCGATGCGCAGCGGGTGGGGCACGGGCGGTTCTCCTCAGGCGGTTCGGACGTCGGCCGCGGCGCGCACCAGATGCCCGAGCCCGACCAGGGCCGCATCCGGGCCCGCGACGCTGGCCTCGATGGACAGGGACTGGGTCATCGACGGCAGGCAGCGCTCGTAGAGCATGCCGCGGGCCGCGGCCACGTAGACGTCGAGGCTGGAGAGGGCGCCACCGATCACCACGGCGTCGGGGTTGAGGAAGTTCACCAGGCCCGACAGCGCCACCCCGAGCAGCCCGCCGGCGTGGCGCACCAGGGTCACCGCGGTCGGCTCGGCGTCGGTGACGGCGGCGATGACGTCGCGGGTACGGGCCACCTTGAGGCCCTGCTCGGCGAGTTGGCGGACCAGGGCAGCGCCGCTGGCGACCGTCTCCAGGCAGCCGCGGCTGCCGCAGGAGCAGTGCCGCTCGCCGCTGTCGGCCACCCGTACGTGGGTCACGTCGCCGCTGAGCCCTCGGCCGCCGCGGTAGATCTGCCCGCCGCTGACCAGGCAACCGCCGATGCCGGTACCGGCCTTGACGTAGATCATCTCTTCGCCCGCGCGGTCGCGGACCACGTACTCGCCGATCGCGGCCGACTTGGCGTCGTTGTCGACGACCACCGGCACGTTGAACCGTTCGGCGAGGTCCACCCGCGCGTCGACGCCGCTCCAGCCGGGCATCCGGGCCGGCCCGACCAGCCGGCCGTGCGGGAAGTCGACCGGGCCGGGCAGGGCCACCCCGATCCCGAGCATCGCCTGGCCGGGCGCGCTCGTCGTACGGATCCGCCCGAACGCCTCCGCGACCACGTCGAAGACCTCGCCGGGCCCGGCCGCGATCTCGATGGCGATCTCCTCGGCCGCGAGCAGTCGCCCGTCCGGGGTGCAGAGGCCGACGCGGGCGTGCTGCGCGCCCAGTTCGGCCACGGCGACGACGCCCTCGGCCCCGCGCAGCCGCAGGATGCGCGGTCGCCGTCCGCCGGTGGAGCGGCCCACCCCTTCTTCCAGGATGGCGCCCTCCTCCAGGAGGCGCCGGACCAGACCGGTGACGGTCGAGGGGGCGACCTGCAACGCCTCCACGAGCTCGGCCCGGGAGGCGACCTTGCCGCTGGCGAGCAGGTGGAGGGTCTGCTCGCGCAGGGTGGTGGAGATCGACGGGTCCGACATACCTCTCCTTCTCCGGGCGGCCGTCCGGCGCCGCCCCGACCGAGTCGGGGTGCGTACGCTCCGCACGCGGCAGCCGGGCGCCACCGCGAAGCGTATCGGACGTTGCTTCGCCGGGTTCGATCCTAGACTGACAAAAGTAGGCGAATAAAGAGGGTTCTTTTCGTTGACTACTCACTTCGCTCCCGCTACATTCTCGGCATTGAGCGCTCGAGGAGTACCAGGCTGGACGCGAATCCCCACGCGAACCCCCCAAGCGCCCTCCAGGCCGGGGCGCGCGCAGATCAGAGGAGACCCATGAGATCCAGATATCGGCGGCGCGCCCTCCGCGGCACGGCAGCCCTGGCCGGTGCCGTCGCCATCGCGGTGGGGCTGGCCGCGTGCAGCGGCTCGTCCGGGGGCAGCCAGGGCGGAAGCCAGGGCAAGGACACGGTGACCGTCGCGTTCCGTACCCCCAACTGGATCCTGCCCATCTCGGCGCCCGGCTTCACCCAGGGCGAGAACGCCATCTTCGGCACGGCCCAGTACCGCATGCTCTACCAGTACAAGCTCGACGGCACGGCGAAGTACAACATCGACGAGCAGCGCTCGATGGCCGGCGCGCCGGAGGTGAGCGACGGCGGCAAGACCCTGACGATCACGCTGAAGGACAACACGTGGTCGGACGGGAAGCCGGTCACCACCCGGGACATCGAGTTCTGGTGGAACCTGGTCACCAACAACAAGGACAAGTGGGCGTCGTACCGCAAGGGCGGCTTCCCGGACAACATCGCCGCCTTCACGGTCAAGGACGCCAAGACCTTCTCGCTGACGACGACCCAGGTCTACAACACCGCCTGGTTCGTGGACAACCAGCTCAACCGCATCGTCCCGCTGCCCCAGCACGTCTGGGACAAGGACTCCGCGACCGGGTCGGTGAGCGACCTCGACAAAACTCCGGACGGGGCGAAGAAAGTTTTCGACTTTCTGACGGCGGCGTCGAAGGACCCGAAGACCTACGCCACGAACGACCTGTGGAAGGTCAACAGCGGGCCGTGGAAGCTCGACAAGTACGTGCCGAACGGCGAGGTCGTGCTGACCGCGCAGAAGAACTACTCGGGCAGCGACAAGCCGAAGCTGGCCAAGGTGGTGCTGCGGCCGTTCACCAGTGACGACTCCGAGTTCAACGTGCTGCGCGGCGGGGAGATCGACTACGGCTACATCCCGCCGGCGAACCTCTCCCAGCAGAAGTACCTGGAGTCCAAGGACTACAAGGTCGCACCCTGGTACGGCTGGTCGATCACGTACCTGGCGCTGAACTTCAACAACCCGAAGTCCGGGCCGCTGTTCAAGCAGCCGTACCTGCGCCAGGCCATGCAGATGCTGATCGACCAGCCGACGATCAGCAAGGTGATCTGGTCCGGCATGGCCGAGCCGACCTGCGGCCCGGTGCCCCCGAAGCCCGGTACCGACGGCTCCGCCGGCTGCGCCTACTCCTTCGACCCGGCCAAGGCGAAGCAGCTGCTGGAGAGCCACGGCTGGAAGGTGACCCCGGACGGGAAGACCACCTGCCAGTCGGCGGGTAGCGGCGCCGACCAGTGCGGCGAGGGCATCGCCGCCGGTACGCCGCTGGCCTTCACGGTCACCAGCCAGACCGGCTTCTCGGCCACCACGAAGATGTTCGCCGAGATCAAGTCGCAGATGGGCAAGCTCGGCATCGACCTGACCATCAAGGAGGTGCCGGACTCGGTGGCCGTCACCCCGGCCTGCAAGCCGAGCGAGGCGACCTGCTCCTGGGACATGTCCTTCTTCGGCTCGCAGGGCAGCTGGTACTACCCGGCGTTCGCCAGCGGCGAGCGGCTCTTCGCCACCGGTGCCCCGGTGAACCTGGGCAGCTACAGCAACCCGGAGGCGGACCAGCTCATCGAGCAGACCCAGTTCTCCGGCGACGAGAGCACGCTCAAGGCGTACAACGACCTGCTCGCCAAGGACCTGCCGGTGCTCTGGATGCCGAACCCGGTCTTCCAAATCTCCGCGTACAAGTCCGGCCTGCAGGGCGTCGAGCCGCAGGACCCGATGAACAGCATGTACTTCCAGGACTGGTCCTGGAAGAACTGACCGGCTCCCGCGAGGAGCCGAGTCGCTGACAGTTTCCGGCTCCGGTGGCGCCCGCCGCGCCACCGGAGCCCCCGACCGACAGGAGCCGCTCGGTGGTCCGGTACCTCGTCACGCGCCTGGGTCAGGCCCTGATCGTCGTCGTGCTCGTCACGGTGATCACCTTCCTCATCCTGCACCTCCTGCCGGGCGGTGCGGCCCGGGCCACGCTCGGCAAGGAGGCGACGCTGGAGCAGCTCGCGGCCTTCAACCACGAGATGGGCTACGACCGGCCGTGGTACGTGCAGTACGCGCTCTACGTACAGCGCCTGCTCCACGGCGACCTCGGCTACTCGTTCCAGCTCAACCAGTCCGTCACCGAGGCGATCGGCCAGCGGCTGCCCAAGACGATGGTGCTGTCGCTGCTCTCGACGGCGCTCGCCATCGTGGTGGCGATTCCGCTCGGCGTCGTCCAGGCGGTACGGCGCAACCGGTGGCCCGACTACCTGGTGACCGCGCTGTCGCTGCTCGCGTACGCCACGCCCATCTTCTTCATGGGCCTCATGATGATCATCTTGTTCTCGCAGGTGTGGCCGATCCTGCCGCCCGAGGCGCCGCAGGGGTTCACCCTCTCCGAGGTCCTCGCCGACCCGGCCGGGCTGGTGCTTCCCACGGTCACGCTCGCCATCGTCACGATCGCGGCGTACTCCCGGTACGTGCGCTCCTCGATGGTCGACAACCTCAACGAGAACTACGTACGGACCGCGCGCAGCAAGGGGCTCGGCGAGCGCCGGGTGGTCGTCCGCCACGTCCTGCGCAACGGCCTCTTCCCGGTGATCACACTGCTCGGGATGTACCTGCCCGCGCTGTTCAGCGGCGCGCTGGTGGTGGAGTCGCTGTTCAACTTCCCCGGCATGGGGCAGCTTTTCTGGCAGGCGGCGCTGAAGCGCGACTTCCCGATCCTGCTCGGGGTCACCCTGATCATCTCGATCGCCACCGTGTTCGGCGCGCTGATCGCCGACCTGCTCTACGCCGCCGTCGATCCGCGGGTCCGACTTCGAGGGAGCCAGTCGTGACGACACTGTCCGAACCGGTCGGCGTACCGACCGGACCCGCACCGCGGCTCGACGCCGACGAGGCACCCGTACGGGGCCTGTGGCGCCAGGGCGCGGCCGTCTTCGTGGAGAACCGGCTGGCCGTACTCGGTCTCGGGCTCTTCCTGCTGCTGGCGGCGGTCTGCTTCCTCGGGCCGCTCTTCTACCACACCGACCAGGTGCACACCGACCTGTCGGCGGTGCACCTCGCCCCCGGCACCAAGGGGCACCCGCTCGGTACCGACGGGGTCGGCTACGACCAACTCGGCCGGCTGATGCTCGGCGGGCAGACCTCGATCGTCGTCGGGCTGGCGGCCGGGATCCTCGCCACCGCCGTCGGCACGATCTGGGGCGCGGTCTCGGGCTTCGTCGGCGGCTGGGTCGACTCGGCGATGATGCGGGTCGTCGACGCGGTGATGTCGATCCCCGCGCTCTTCCTCTTCATGCTGCTGGCGGCCATCGTCACCCCGAGCGTGCCGATGCTGATCCTCATCATCGGCGCCTTCGCCTGGCTCGGTCCGGCCCGGCTGGTCCGCGGCGAGGCGCTGAGCCTGCGCAGCCGCGAGTACATCCAGGCCATGCGCGGGATGGGCGGCACCAGCGGCCGGGCGGTACGCCGGCACATCGTGCCGAACGCCATCGGTACCGTCATCGTCAACGCGACCTTCCAGGTCGCCGACGCGATCCTCTACGTCGCGTACCTGTCCTTCCTCGGCCTCGGCGTGCCCCCACCGGCGGCCAACTGGGGCGGGATGCTCTCCGACGGCCTCGCGGACACCTACAGCGGCCACTGGTGGCTGCTGTACCCGCCCGGCATCGCGATCATCCTCATCGTCCTCGCCTTCAACTTCATCGGCGACGGGCTGAGGGACGCCTTCGAGGTCCGCCTCCGGCGGCGGTAGCAGGAGCAGGAAGGCAGGAGCACCGAAGATGAGCGCATCGACCGATCCGGCCGTCCGTCCGGCGGGCACCGCCCGTACCGGTGACGGCACCGAGCCCCTGTTGCGGCTCCGCCAGGTCAGCACCGACATCGCGCTGCGCCGCGGTACCGTGCACGCCCTCGACCGCGTCGACCTCGAGGTCCGGGCGGGCGAGACCCTCGGCATCGTCGGCGAGTCGGGCAGCGGCAAGACCATGACCGCACTGTCGATCATGGGACTACTGCCCTCGGGCGGCGACGTGGTCGGCGGGGAGATCCTCTTCGAGGGTCGCGACCTGCGGACCCTCCCCGCCCACGAGGTACGGCGCATCCGCGGCCTGCGGATGGGCATGGTCTTCCAGGACCCGCTCACCTCGCTCAACCCGACCCAGCGCATCGGGGCGCAGGTCGCCGAGCCGCTGCGCGTGCACGAGCGGGTCGGCAAGGCGGAGGCGCGCGAGCGGGCGATCGAGATGCTGCGCCGGGTCGGGATGCCGCGCCCGGACCGGATCGTCGACAACTACCCGCACGAACTCTCCGGCGGCATGCGCCAGCGCGTCGTCATCGCCATGGCCCTGATCTGCTCGCCGCGCCTGCTGATCGCGGACGAGCCGACCACGGCGCTCGACGTGACCACGCAGCGGCAGATCCTCGAACTCATCGACGACCTGCGCGCCGAGTTCGGCATGGCGGTCATCCTGGTCACCCACGACCTCGGCGTGATCGCCGGACGCGCCGACCGGGTCGCCGTGATGTACGCCGGCCGCGTGGTGGAGACGACCGCGACCGCGGAGCTGTTCCAGTCGCCCCGGCACCGCTACACCGAGGCGCTGATGGAGTCGCTGCCCGAGTCGGCGATGCGGGAGCCCGGCGCGCACGGCCGGCTCTACAGCATCCCGGGCCTGCCGCCGGACCTGTCCCGGCCGCTGACCGGCTGCCGGTTCGCCCCGCGCTGCCGCTTCGTCACCGACGAGTGCCGCACCACCGAGGTCACCCTCGCCGGCGGTACGCACCAGCACGCCTGTCTGCACCCGGTCCCCGGGCGGTGGGAGGAGCTGACCGGTCCGGTGGCCGAGGCGGCCGGCTCCGGTCCGGCGGCCGAGGCGGCCGGCTCCGGTCCGGTGGCCGAGGCGGCCGGCGCGAAGGTGCCCGCCCAGCGCACGGGCGGCGCCGTACCGGTCGCGATCGAGAACGCGCCTGAGCCGGCCGGGCAAGCGACCGCACCCGCCGGGGCGACGGCCGCGCGCGCGGGGGAAGCCCTCGCGCCGACCGGGGCGGCGACCGCCCCGACCGGGGACGCTCCGGCGGTGCTGTCCGTACGCGGGCTGGTCAAGAACTACGAGGCCAACTCGGGCGGGCTGGTCCGCCGGGTCGCCGGGACGGTGAGCGCGGTGGCCGGGGTCTCGTTCGAGGTCCGGCCGGGGGAGACCTTCGGGCTGGTGGGCGAGTCCGGCTGCGGCAAGTCCACGGTGGGCCGGCTGGTCGTCGGCCTGGAAGAGCCGAGCGCCGGCCAGATCGTCCTCGACGGCACGGACCTCGCCACGCTCAAGGGGCGCGAGCGGCGCCGGATGCACCGGCAGGTCCAGCTGATGTTCCAGGACAGCTACGCGGCGATGAACCCGCGGATGCGGGTCGACGCGATCCTCGCCGAACCGCTGGAGATCCAACGGGTCGGCGACGGCGCCTCGCGCCGCAGGCGCATCGCCACCCTGCTCGACCAGGTCGGCCTGTCGCGGCGGGTCCTGGAGCGGTACCCGCACGAGTTCTCCGGCGGCCAGCTGCAACGGATCGGGTTGGCCCGGTCGCTGGCGCTGCAACCGCGGCTGATCGTCGGCGACGAGCCGGTGAGCGCGCTCGACGTCTCGATCCAGGCGCAGGTGCTCAACCTGATGCGCGACCTCCAGCGCGAGCTGGGCCTGGCGTACGTCTTCATCAGCCACAACCTCTCCGTCGTCGACTACATGGCCGACCGGATCGGCGTGATGTACCTGGGCAAGCTCGTCGAGGTCGGCCCCGCCAACGAGGTGGTCCGGGCCGCCCGGCACCCGTACACCCAGGCGCTCATCGACGCCGTGCCGACCGCGACGGCCGAGCCGGCCGCGCCGCGCGAGGGGATCACCATCAAGGGCGAGCTGCCCAGCGCGCTCAACCCGCCCACGGGCTGCCGGTTCCGGACCAGGTGCCCGCTGGCGCAGGAGATCTGCGAGACCGAGCCGCCGCTCGCGGGCGGACTGCACCAGGTCGCCTGCCACTTCCCGCTGCGGCCCGAGACCCCGGCCGCCGCCACCGCGACGGGTGCGCCCGCGTGAGCCCGTCGGCCGCCGCGCCGGCGGAGGGAGCCGCCGCGAGCGCGGGGAGTGCCGCCGCTGACGCGGAGGGTACCGCCGGGGCGTCGACTCCGACGACGGTCGAGATCTGCGTCGGCGACGTACCGAGCGCGCTGGTGGCCGAGGCCGCCGGGGCGGACCGGGTGGAGCTCTGCGCGGACCTCGGCCAGGGCGGCACGACGCCCGGCCCCGGCACCATCGCCGTGGCGCTGGCGTCGCTGCGCCGGGTGGGCGTACGGGTGATGGTCCGCCCCCGGGGCGGGAACTTCCGGGTGAGCGCGGTCGAGGAACAGATCATGTTGGCCGACATCGAGGCGATCCGGGACGCGCCCAACCCGAACGGGCTGACGGTCGGGGTGGTGCTCGGCGCCCTCGACGCCCGGGGCGACCTCGACCTGCCGGTGCTGCGGCGCCTCGTGGCGGCGGCGGGCCCGCTGCCGGTGACGGTGCACAAGGCGTTCGACGAGGTGCCGGAGCAGCTCGACGCGCTGGAGGAGATCATCGCGCTCGGCGCCGACGCGGTGCTGACCTCGGGCGCGGCGCCCACCGCGCTGGCCGGGGCCGAGCGCCTCGCCGAGCTGCGGCGGCGGGCCGGCGACCGGCTGCGGATCATCGCGGGCGGCGGCATCCGGTCGCACAACGTCCGGGAGGTGCTCGACCGCACAGGGGCGCGGGAGGTGCACCTGCGGGCCCCGGTTCGCCGCGACGGGTACGAGGCCACGGACGGCGACGAGGTGCGCCGCGTGGTCGCCGCCGTCCGCGCCGGCTGAGCCACCGTGCGCGCACCGGCCGGCGGACGTGCCGGCTGAGGCACGGTGCCCGCGCGCACCGGCCGGCGGACGTGCGCCGGGCGGCACGGCGGGCGGCGGCGGGCACGGCGTGCGGGGGCGCTCCGACGTACCGCCTGACCGGCTCGCCGACCGGGGTTGACTAGGTTTGGGGCATGTCCTCCTTCGTCCCCCTGGCCGAGCGCATCGTCGAGGCGATCCTCGACGCCAGCCCCGGCCTCGCCTCGTCGGCCGGTGAGCACCGCAACGACGACCACCTGCCGGACCTCTCCACCGAGGGGGTGGCCGCCGACGTCGCCATGCTGCGCGACGCCGCGCACGCGCTCTCCGAGGTCGACGCGGACGGGCTCGACCTGCCGGAGCAGGTGGACCACGCGGTGCTGACCGCGCTGGTCGACCGGAAGATCTTCGAGGCCACCGAGGTCCGCGAGCACGAGTGGAACCCGCTGCACCACAACCCGGGGCCGCTGCTGCACGCGCTGATCGCCCGGCCGTTCGCGCCGGTCGAGGTACGCCTGGAGAGCCTCGCGGGCCGGCTCGCCGCCGTACCCGATGCCCTCGCGACGGCCCGCGCCACCCTGCGCGACATGCCCCGCATCCATGTCGAGACCGCCGTGGGGCAGTTCGCCGGGACGGCGGCCCTGGTCCGGCGGGAGCTGCCCGCGCTGCTGGACCGGGTGCCCGGCCTGACCTCCCGGGTCGAGCCGGTGGCCGAGGCGGCGGCCGAGGCGCTGGACGACTTCGCCGGCTGGCTGCGCGCCGGGCTGGACGACGAGCGGGCGACCCGCCGCGATCCGCGGCTGGGCCGGCGGCTCTGGGAGGCCCGGCTCTGGCACACCCTGGACACCGAGCTCTCCGCCGCCGAGGTGCTGCGGCGGGCCCAGGACGCGCTGGAGCGCGCCACCGAGGAGCTGCGCGAGGCCGCCGCCGCGCTCACCGGCGGTACGCCCGGCGACGAGACGGTGCGACAGGCGCTGGACCGGCTGGCCGCCGAGCGCCCGGACGACAGCAGCATCGTCCCGCTGGCCGAGGCGACGCTCGCCGAGACGACCGAGTTCGTCCGCGCGCACGACCTGGTCACCCTGCTGGACGACCCGTGCGTGATCACCGAGATGCCGGAGTTCGCCCGGGGCGTCTCGGTCGCGTACTGCGATCCGCCCGGCCCGCTGGAGACGGCCCCGGTACCGACCTTCTACTGCATCTCGCCCACGCCCTCGGGCTGGTCGCCGCGGCGCGTCGAGTCGTTCTACCGGGAGTACAACGACCACATGGTGCGGAACCTGACCGTGCACGAGGCGATGCCCGGCCACTTCCTCCAGCTGGCGCACTCCCGCCGGTACCGGGGCAGCACCCGGGCGCGGGCGCTCGGCTTCTCCGGCCCGTTCGTCGAGGGCTGGGCCGTCTACGCCGAGGAGGCGATGGCCGAGCTCGGGTACGGCGGCCTGCCGGTGCGGATGCAGCAGCTGAAGATGCGGCTGCGGATGACCGCCAACGCGATCCTGGACCAGCTCGTGCACTGCGAGGAACTGCCGGAGGGCGAGGCGATGGCGCTGCTCACCGGGCGGGCCTTCCAGGAGGAGGGCGAGGCGGCCGGCAAGTGGCGGCGGGCGCTGCTCACCTCGACGCAGCTCTCCACGTACTTCGTCGGCTACACCGAGGTGGCGGAGATCGCCGCGAGCCGGCCCGACGGCACCAGCGTGCGCGAGTGGCACGACGCCATGCTGGCGCACGGCTCGCCGCCGCCCCGGCACCTGCGTACGCTGCTCGCGGTCTGACCGGGGCGGCGCCCGGCTACCCGGCCGGGCGCTCCGGCGCGCGCTGTCCCGGCACCCCGCCCCCGGCGGGCGCCGGGACGGCGGCGCGGTTTCCGGCGGTCGCCGTGGCGACGGCCGCGTCGATCAGCCAGCGCGAGATCGAGTACGCCGGCGGCAGCTCCGCCGGCAGCGCGTCCAGCGGAAACCAGCGCGCCTGCGTCAGCTCGGCCCCGTCGACCACCGGTTCGGCGTCCGGCTCGGCGCAGACCGCGCTGAACCCGGCGAGCACCACCCCCGGCCCCGACATCGCCCAGGGCTGGCTGCCGAAGTAGGTCACCCCGGCGAGGCGCAGGCTGACCTCCTCGGCGACCTCGCGGTGCACCGCCTCCTCCAGCGACTCGCCGGCCTCGACGAAGCCGGCCACCAGGGCCCACAGCTCGGTCGGCCCGTACGAGTGGCGCACCAGGAGCAGCTCGTCGGTACCGCCGGCGCGCCCCGGCCGGTGGATCGCCACCAGGACGGCCGGGGAGAGCTGCATCGGCACGTACAGCCCGCAGGCCGGGCAGCGGCGGGCGTGCTCGCCCGGCACGTCGGTCAGCTCGGCCCGGCAGGCCCCGCAGTAGCGGTGGCTGTGCCGCCAGGTCACCACCTGCAACGCCCGCCCGGCCAGCGCCGCCAGCGGCTCGCCGAGCGCCGCCGCCACGGTCGGCCAGCCGTGCCAGCGGCCGAGGGCCGCGTCCGGCGTCGGCAGCGCGGCGGCCCAGACCCGTCCGCCGTCCAGCAGGCCGAGCGGGATCCACTCGGTCTCCGGCGGCAGCTCGGCGACCCGGGGCAGCGCGCCGTCGGCGCCCACGAGCAGCTCCCGCCCGGCGACCACCAGGCACCGGTCGGCCGGGTCCGCGAGCACTCCCGTCGCGGCGCCGGGTACGAAGCGCGGCGCGGAGGTCACCGGGTACCGGCCCGGCGGTCGATCACCCCGGCCCCGCTCGGCAGGTCGAAGACGCCGCTGTCCACCTCGGTGCGGTAGCGGCTCAGCGCGAGATCGGCCTCCTTCCCGTCGAGCACGCCACGGAAGCGGCCGAGGGCGCCCTCGGTGGTGACGCAGGCGTTGAAGCTCGACGTCGGGGCGTTGGCCAGCCCGTCGACCTGTACGCAGGTCGCGTGCCGCCCGGCGACCGTGGTGTCCTGCTGCTCGATGACCGCGGACGGGTCCAGCGCGGCGGCGGTGAGCAGGCCGATCACCACCGGCGGGGTGACCAGACCGCGCTTGTTGGCGCTGGCGAAGACGGTGACCGAGGGACGGGTCGACGGGGAGGGCGGCGGGTTCAGCGTGCAGGTGGGCTTCGCGGCGGCGGTGTCGCACTCGGCGGTCGAGTCGGCGGTGACGGTCAACTTCCCGCCGGGGTACGTGTACGCGGCGCGCAGCGGCTTCTGCGCCTGGGCGATGGCGGCGCTCTGCCCGCCGGGGAGCTGGTACTCGGCCCAGTAGGTCAGCTCGCCGGCCCGGTCCAGCCGGGCGGCCAGGTCGTTGACCAGGTCGGCCCGGCCGATCACCCGCCCACCGTCCTCGATCGCGGCGCAGCCGGCGAGCGGCAGCATGGCGGCGATCGATACCGACAGGACCCGAGACAGGTTCGCGACTGCAGGCATGGTGACCAGCCTGGTCGATCGGGGCGTGCGCGCGCAAACCCGTTGCACTGTTTGGAAACCCCGTGCCCGGTCGACGGGGCGGCCCGCGCCCCGGTGGGACGGGCGGGACGCCGCCGGGCGGGGAGGGGGTCGGGCGGGCGGGTCCGCCGGGCGGGCAGGGGGGTCGGGCCGGCGGGTCCGCCGGGCACCGTCCGGTGGCCGGCCCCGGCCCGATACGCTGCCCGGGGAACGCTCAGCCGCACCGTCGCGGCCCGACCGGACCGGATCGAACCAGAGAACGAGGAGCTACACAGTGGCCACCATCGAGGGAATCGTCGCTCGGGAGATTCTCGACTCGCGCGGCAACCCGACCGTCGAGGTCGAGGTCGGGCTGGACGACGGTACGATCGCCCGCGCCGCCGTACCGTCCGGCGCCTCCACCGGCGCCTTCGAGGCGCTCGAACTGCGCGACGGCGACAAGGACCGCTACCTGGGCAAGGGCGTCGAGAAGGCGGTCGCCAACATCGAGGACCGGGTGGTCGACCAGCTCGTCGGCTACGAGGCCAGCGAGCAGCGGCTGATCGACCAGCGGATGCTGGACATCGACGGCACCGCCGACAAGTCGGGCCTGGGCGCGAACGCCATCCTGGGCGTCTCGCTGGCCGTGGCGAAGGCCGCCGCCGCCAGCTCCGGGCTGAGCCTCTTCCGCTACCTGGGCGGGCCGAACGCGCACCTGCTGCCGGTGCCGATGATGAACATCCTGAACGGCGGCGCGCACGCCGACTCGAACGTCGACATCCAGGAGTTCATGATCGCCCCGATCGGCGCGCCGACGTTCCGCGAGGCGGTACGGGCGGGCGCCGAGGTCTACCACGCGCTCAAGTCGGTGCTGAAGAAGCGCGGGCTCGCCACCGGTCTGGGCGACGAGGGCGGCTTCGCCCCCGACCTGCCGACGAACTCCGCCGCGCTCGACCTGATCGGCGAGGCCGTGGAGAAGGCCGGCTACCGGCTCGGTACGGACATCGTCTTCGCGCTCGACGTGGCCGCCACCGAGTTCTTCTCCGACGGGGTCTACACGTTCGAGGGGACCAAGCGGAACGCGGAGGAGATGGCGGACTACTACCACCAGCTGCTCGACGCGTACCCGATTGTCTCGATCGAGGACCCGCTGGCCGAGGAGGACTGGAGCGGCTGGGGCACGCTGACCGCGTCGGTGGGCGAGCGGATCCAGATCGTCGGCGACGACCTGTTCGTCACCAACCCGCAGCGGATCGCCCGGGGCATCGCCGAGGGCTCGGCGAACGCGGTGCTGGTGAAGGTGAACCAGATCGGCTCGCTGACCGAGACGCTGGACGCGGTCGACCTGGCCCACCGGGCCAGCTTCCGCTGCATGATGAGCCACCGCTCGGGCGAGACCGAGGACACCACGATCGCCGACCTCGCGGTCGCCACGGGCTGCGGCCAGATCAAGACCGGCGCGCCGGCCCGCTCCGAGCGGGTGGCGAAGTACAACCAGCTGCTCCGGATCGAGGAGGAGCTGGCGGACGCGGCGCGGTACGCCGGCGCCGGCGCGTTCCCGCGCTACCGTTCGGCCTGACGCACGTTTCCGGGAGGCCCGCCCGCGGGCCGGCCTCCCGGACTTCGGCCCGCGCGAGGGGCGAGCCCGCGTGGGTACGCGGCCTGGCGCCGCACGCGC
The DNA here is from genome assembly GCF_040676675.1 of Micromonospora sp. NPDC049559. Classification (NCBI taxonomy): domain Bacteria; kingdom Bacillati; phylum Actinomycetota; class Actinomycetes; order Micromonosporales; family Micromonosporaceae; genus Micromonospora; species Micromonospora sp. NPDC049559. The sequence goes on from NZ_JBFAPK010000018.1 coordinate 77,839, forward strand.
CCGTGCCCTCGCGCCGGGCGCGCTGGCGAGAAGCTGACCGGGGGAGGGTGGCACGAGAATGACGCAACGCCGGACACCGAGTGGTCAACGCCCCGCCCGCCGACCGGGCCAGCCCGGCCGGGGCGCCGGGGTACGGGCGAGCCGCACCGGCGCCCGGGAGCCGATCGGCCGCGCCGAGTCGCGGGCCGCGGCACCCCGGCTCGGTGCCGTCCGGGGCGGCGCCGCCCCCCGTTCCGCCAACCGCCCGGCGGCGGCCCGGCGCGCCGCCGCGGCCGGGGGCGTGCGGCGTACCTCGGCGCCGCAGCCGCGCCGCTTCACCGGCCGGGTGACCGCGCTCGTGGCGGTGCTGGTCGCGCTCGCGCTCGCGTACACCTATCCGGTCCGGGTCTACCTGAACCAGCAGTCGGACATCGCCCGGATGGAGGCGGCGCAGCGCCAGCAGACCGAGCTGATCGGCAAGCTCTCCGAAGAGGCGGCGAAGTGGAAGGACGACGAGTACGTCCGGATCCAGGCCCGCCAGCGCTTCTACATGGCGTACCCGGGGGAGACGCTGCTCGTGACGCTGCCGGACGAGGCCGGCGCAGCCCGGGACGCGGGCCTGCCGCCGCCCGGCCAGAAGACCACCCCGGAGCCCTGGTACGACACGCTGTGGTCGAGCATCCGGGCCGCGAACGACGAGAAGGCACCCACCCCGTGAGCACGGTCGTACCACCGGAACAGCCCGCCGCCGCCCTCGTACCGCCGCCGGAGCGCCAACCGGCGACCGAGCGCGACCTGGCCGCGGTGGGCGAGCAGCTCGGCCGGGCGCCGCGCGGCACGCGGGCGGTGGCGCACCGCTGCCCGTGCGGCAACCCGGACGTGGTGGAGACGACCCCCCGGCTGGCGGACGGCACGCCCTTCCCGACGCTGTTCTACCTGACCTGCCCCCGGGCGGTCGGCGCGGCGAGCCGGCTGGAGTCGGCCGGCGTGATGAAGGAGATGGCCGAGCGGCTGGCGCGCGATCCGGAGCTGGCCGCGCGCTACCGGGCGGCCCACGAGGACTACCTGGCCCGCCGGGAGGCGATCGGCGAGGTGCCGGAGATCGCGGGGATCTCCGCCGGCGGCATGCCCGGCCGGGTCAAGTGCCTGCACGTGCACCTGGGGCACGCGCTGGCGGTCGGGCCCGGGGTGAACCCGTTCGGCGACGAGACGCTCGCGCTGGTGGAGCCCTGGTGGAGCGCGGGCCCCTGCGTCGAGGTGGCGGGCGACGCGGACTGACCGCCGGGCCTCGTCGGCGGGCGGCCCGAGGGGCGCGGTTAGGCTCGGCGGCATGGGGGACGATCTGGTCATCCGGCGGGCGCGCACCTCGGACGTACGCGGCATCCGCGATCTCGTCGACCTGTACACCTCGGGGCGGCGCCTGCTCAGCAAGGCCACCGTGACGCTCTTCGAGGACGTGCAGGAGTTCTGGGTGGCGGTACGCCCCGACGACGGGACCGTGGTCGGCTGCGGGGCCCTGCACGTCATGTGGGAGGACCTCGCCGAGATTCGTACCGTGGCGGTCCACCCCGACTGCCGGGGCATGAAGGTCGGGCACCGGATCGTCGCCGAGCTGCTCGACACCGCGCGGGAGCTGGGCGTCTCCCGGGTCTTCGTGCTCACCTTCGAGACCGGGTTCTTCGGCTCGTTCGGGTTCGTCGAGATCGACGGCGCACCCGTGCCGCAGGCCGTCTACGAGCAGCTGCTGCGCTCGTACGACGAGGGGGTCGCCGAGTTCCTCGACCTGGACCGGGTCAAGCCGAACACCCTCGGCAACACCCGCATGCTCCTGCACCTCTGAGGCCGAGGCGAGGCCGCGGGCCGTTCAGGGGCGGCCTCGGTGTGCCCACGCCGCTCGCGTCCACGGCTGCGGATACCTACTGTTGCCCGAGGAAGACGGCATGATTTCCCCATGGTCACCACGGTCGATCTTCCCGACGAACTGTACGAGCGGCTCAAGGAACCGGCGGAGTGCGACCACCGCTCCATGAACGCGACGATCGTGGTCGCGCTGGAGCAGTACGTCGCGCAACGGAACCAGCGGGCGCGCGTCCGGGATCTCGCGAGAGACGTCGCCGACCGTGATGCCGAGTTGCTGCGTCGGCTGGCCGAGTGATCAGGTACCTCGACGTGGATAACCTTCTGGACGTCGCGTCGATCGTGCTCGCGGTCGCCGCCGGCCGACTGACCGAGGTACCGGACATCGCCCGGGAGCTTCGCAAGCTCTATCTGTAGCCGATCCCCCCGTGGCGCCCCGGGCCTCTCGGGCCCGTCTCTTCCGGCGGACCCTCGCAGGGTCGTCCACCCGACCTTGTAGCGTGGCTGGTGTGACGAGACGGGTAGCGGCGATCGACTGTGGCACCAACTCGATCCGGCTGTTGGTGGCCGACCTGCCGGAGCCGTCGGCGGGTCCGGAGGCGCCGTTGGTCGAGCTGAGCCGCCGGATGGAGATCGTCCGGCTCGGCCAGGGGGTCGACCGCACCGGGCGGCTGGCGCCCGAGGCGATCGAACGGACCCGGGTGGCGCTGGCGGCGTACGCGGCGGAGATCTCCGCGCTGGGCGCCGAGGCGGTACGCATGGTCGCCACCTCCGCCTCCCGGGACGCCGAGAACGCCGACGACTTCCGTCGCATGGTCACCGAGACGCTCGGCGTCACGCCCGAGGTGATCAGCGGCGACGAGGAGGCCCGGCTCTCCTTCACGGGTGCCGTGCGGGGGCTCCCCGCCGACATCGCGTCGCCGTACCTGGTGGTCGACATCGGCGGCGGCTCGACCGAGTTCGTGGTGGGGGACCGGGACGACACGTCCGGGACCGGGCTGCGGGTCGACGCGGCGGTCTCGGTCGACATCGGCTGCGTCCGGATGACCGAGCGGCACCTGCACGGCGACCCGCCCGGACTGGACGAGATCACGGCCGCCGAGGCGGACATCAGCGCCGCGGTGGACCGGGCGCTGGAGGCGGTACCCGGCCGCGAGGCGGCCACCCTGATCGGGCTCGCCGGTTCGGTGACGACCGTGGTCGCCATCGCACAGGGGCTCGACTCGTACCAGCCGCGACTGATCCACCGGGCCCGCGCCTCGTACGACGAGGTGGCGAAGGTCACCACCGACCTGCTGGCGCGTACGGCCGAACAGCGGCTGGCGATCCCGGTGATGCACCCGGGCCGGGCCGACGTGATCGGGGCGGGCGCCCTGGTGCTACAGGTCATCATGCGACGGGCCGGCATGCCGTACGTCATCGCGAGCGAGCACGACATCCTCGACGGCATCGCCTACAGCCTGCTGTGACCGTCCATCGGCCCACGCCGGAAGGTTGGCACGGTTCCTGAACGCACTTTCGGGTGTTTCGGTGCGATCTGCCAGATCAAGGACAGAAGTAGCCTGGTTTGGGCCCGTACGGTCGGCTCACCTGGCGTCGGAGGCCACGCTCGGACCGCCCCCGGTCCACCCCTCGTGGCCCTGGCGCTGAAGCACCACCGCTAGGAGCCGATCATGGCCGTTCCCCTCCCCGCCCGCCCCCAGCCCCCGCTTGCGTACGCCACCCCGGCGGCGCGGACCACCAACACCGCCCGTGCGTCCGGTCCCACCCGTCCCGGACGGACCGGGTGGCTGGCCCGGATCGTCGAGAGCGCCCGACCGGGCCTGGCCGCGCTGTTGCTGGGCCTCGCCGCCGTGCTGCTGGTCCTGGCCGTGCCGGCCCCCGCCCGGGCCGGCGGGGATGACCCGTCCGGCCCCTGGCCCGGTGGCCCGGGTTGGCCTCCCGGCGCCGGCTGGCCCGGCGGACCAGGCTGGCCGCCCGGACCCGGCCTCCCCGTGCTGACGCACTTCACCGACGACGGTGGCTCCGGCCCGAGCACGTTGCCCTGCCCGGGCGGGCAGGCCATCCGGGGCAACGCGACATTCGGCGTCCAGGCCGGTGACACCTGGCAGGGCGGCGCCGTCTACGACCTCTGCCTGCGGGCCGGCCCGCAGCCGAACTCGTTGGTCTACCACGGCACCGGTACCTTCACGGGCGCGGTGACCGGCTGCGGTACGGGCACCTTCCGGTACGAGGTGGTGCGGGGGTTCGCGCGGCTGCTCGCCAACCCGACGGCGCCGAACGGGCGTGAGCTCTGGCGGATCGTGCCCGGCTCGGGTACGGGCGGCCTGGCCGGTGTCACCGCGGGTCGCGGCGTGGGCGTCTACACGATCCAGCAGAGCCTGGCCAACCAGGGCTTCTTCGCCGGCCGCATCGCCTGCTGACCCCGCCGTCGACCGCGCCTGTCGCCGCGCGGGAAGGTGGTGGCCTCGCCCCCGCCCGACGCCACCACCTTCCCCCGGCGTCAGGCCAGGGGGAGCGCGGCGACGACCTGCTCCTCGACCCGCTCGCCGGTCAACTCGAACCCGAGCCGGCGGTAGAAGCCCTCGGGACCGCCCTCGCCGGGCACGAAGAGCACGTACGCCCGGGACTGCCCGCGCCGCCGGATCTCCTCGCATACCGACTCGACGGCGAAGCGGCCGTACCCTCGCCCCTGCCCGTCGGCGGAGACGTTGAGCCGCCACAGCCCGTACCGGTAGGTGTCGGCCGGATCATCGTCGAAGTGGACCTTCAGGAACGCCATCACGAAGCCGACCAGCCGCTCGCCGTCGTAGATCAGTCTCGGCCAGGCCAGCTCCGGCTGCGCGTACGCCTCGGCCAGGGACTGCGCGACCGGCGAGACGAGGTGCTCCTGGTCGGGGCGTACCCGCAGCCGGCAGGCGGGGACGACGTTGTCGGGGGTGACCTTCTCCAGCCGGAGCGACGGTGCCATGGCGGGAGGCTACTAGAGCGGCGCGAGCCTGCCGCGCGTGAAGATCGCCCCGAAGGTGGCAAGGTCGCGCAAGTGCGGGGAAAGAGTGGCCTCGGCACGCGCTGAGCGCCCCACCTTAGCAGGGCCCCAGAATCTGGATAGTGAGCGTTGGGCGGCTCGGGGTGGAGGTGACGCTCTGATCCCCGAGCCTTGACCGGGAAGGAGCCCGGCCCATGAACAACCTATCGAACTCCACCCATCCCTCGTGGTGTCTGCGCGGCCCGGACTGCGCCGACTCGGCGGGACTGCACTACTCCAGGCTCGTCGGAATGGCCCGCGGCAACGAAATCATCCAGATGAACGTCGGTCTCTGGCGGATGGACGTCGGGCCCGTCTCGCCCGGCGGCGTACTGCTGGAATTCACCCTCGAGGAGGACGTCGACCGCTGGCCGGTCGACCTCGCGCAGTCGCATGCGCTGGCTCGCCTGTTGCCCAGGCTGCTGCGCCAGGCCGACGCCACCCTCCAGGCGTCGCGCGCGGCCTGAGCCCGGTGACTTGAGGCGCTGGACGACCGCAGGTTGCTGGTTGGCTTCTCCTCGTCCGGCCCAGCGGAGCGAGTTGTCGTCAGCCGTGACGGGCGGTGTCGATGATGAGGTCGGCACGCTCGCGGGTGCCGTCGGAGCTGAAGAAACGCTCTTCTTCGGTCATCCACTCTCGCCAGAGCCGCTCGGCACCGGGCTGGGCGCCCTCGCGGGCGAGGCCGCGTGCCAGTCGCATCGGCGCGGGTGCCTCGACCCAGATGGCGTAGGCGAGCCGACCGACCGTCTCGCGGCGGGTGCAGGTGACGCCTTCAATGATCATGATGGGCGTCCAAGGTTGGGTCTTCCACTCGCCGAGGGTGTCGCCGTACCAGTCCGCCCAGTCTCTCGCCTGGTAGACGGCGGCCTCGCCGTGAAGAAGGGGTGTGAGCACCTGGGCCTCGAAGCGTGGCCACCAACCGGCGAAGTTCTCCCACGATACGAAGTCGTCGATCTCGATGACCGGCGCCCCCAGCGCCTCGGAGAGGCTGCGGGCGAGGTGACTCTTCCCCGAGCCGCTCGGGCCGTCGATGCCGACGATGCGTATGCCGTTGACCGGCTGGAGACGACGGTGGCGGCAACCTGATCCACGACGTCGATGGCCATGGGCACAGCCTAGCCACTGGCCGCCGTCGTTCCCGGCGCTTCCGGCTGGGCATCTACAGCCGGAGGTGGTCACCTCGTTGGCCGGCCTGGAGCGGACTGGCTAGTCGGACCCGGACCGGCCATCGGGGTAGGCGACGCCGAGGAGATCCGCCGGAACGCCGGCAAGATCCGCACAAATACCGAGAAAGAGTGGCCTCGGGCCGTCCGCGAGGGAACTATTTCTCCGTATTTGTGCGGATCTTGAGTGCCCCAGCGGGCCAGTGACGCGCCGCGAAGTACCACGTGCTTGACGGTATTCTGCATTGGACAGTAGTTTGCACCGCGTGGACACGACCCAGTTGCTCAAGGGCGTGCTCGATCTCGCGGTGCTGGCCGTTCTCCGGGACGAGGACGGTTACGGCTACGACATCATGCGGCGCCTGCGTTCCGCGGGCCTCGACGAGATCGGCGACGCATCCGTTTACGGCACGCTGCGCCGGCTCTTCCAGGCCGGCCTGCTGACGACGTACGTGGTCCCGAGCGAGTCGGGACCGCACCGGAAGTACTACGCGCTCAACGCGGCCGGGCGCGACCAGCTGCGCCACTCCGGCAAGGTGTGGCGATCCTTCGCCGCCACGATGGACAGTCTGCTCGACGATCGGGGGGTAGCAGCATGACCGAGGGCGGCACGACCGACGGCGGCCGGTTCGGCGGCATCGGCGAGGGTGGCGGGATCGGCGACGGCGGCCGGAGTGGCGGCGCGGGCGGGGGCGGCCGGCCGGACGGCGCGGCCGGGGGCAGCCGGATCATGAGTCCCCGGGAGCAGGAGGTCGCGCACTACGTCGAGCGGGTCCGGGCCGCCCTGGCGGACCTGCCCCCGCGGGTACGCGACGAACTGCTGGAGGACCTGCCGGAACACCTCACCGAGGTGGCCGCCGAGGCGGACGGCGCGCTGACCGAGCGGCTGGGCCCGCCGGAGGCGTACGCCGCCGAGCTGCGCGCCGCGGCCGGCGTCGCCGCCACGCGTACCGCGCCGACGGTGGACCAGCGCGTCGCCACCGCGGTGGTGACCGTGCGGCGCCGCCTGCGCGAGATCGACGGCCGGCTCGGCCCGGTCATCGGGTACGCCCGGGCGAGCGACTTCCTGCGGCTGCTGCGCCCGGCCTGGTGGGTGCTGCGGGGCTACCTGGTGGCCATGGTCCTGGCCGTGTTCCTGAGCAGCCAGGTGGGGGTGCTCCCCCGGCTCGGCGACAGCCTGGTCGGCGGGGCCATGCTGCTCGCCGGCACGGTCACCGGGTCGATCTGGCTGGGCCGGCGCAGCCCGGGCTACCGCCGCTGGCAGAAGGTGGCGCTGAACGTCGCGGCGGCACTGCTCGTCCTCTTCGGACTCGGGAGCCTCGTCGACCTGGACCGCAGCGCGGGCGGTCGGATGTACGAGCCCGCGGCGATCGACAACGCGTACTCCAACGTGCAGGACGTCTACGTCTACGACCGGCAGGGCCGACTGCTGCGCGACGTGCGGCTCTTCGACCAGAACGGGCAGCCGATCCGGCTCGGCTACCCGTGGTGTGCAGAGTCACAGCAGACCTTCGCGGAACAGCCCTGGCCGACGTACCCGTACTGCCCGGGCAGCGCCCCGTTCCAGTTCTTCGCCCCGGGTGGCGGCCCCGGCTCGCCGCTGGCATCGCCGACACCTGCGGAGACGGCGTCGCCGTCGGTGTCGCCCCCGTCCGTACCGGCACCGACCGTCTCGCAACCGGCGCAGCCCGGACGAGGGGCGACACCTGCCCCGCAACCGGTCAGCCCCACGCCCACTACCTGAAAGTCGGATGGTTCGGGTCTGCGGCGGGGTGGCCGTGATCGCTACGGTGTCGTCTGCTGACTTCCGCGACTCGGAAGTTTCCACCCCTCGAAAGGAAACCTCGTGACTGAGCAGGCCGCACCGCCGCCGGCTGGTGGCTCCAACCCGCCGCAACAGCCGGAGGCCCCGGCCCAGCAGCCGGAGACCCCGTCGTCGCAGCAGGTGGCGGAGGCCACGGTTCCGCCGCAGCCCGGCGCGCCCGAAGCGGAATCGATCCAGGGCACGAGCGCGGCCCCGGCCGAGCAGGGCACGGGTGAGGCGGCGTCCGCGCGGGAGGCCGCCGCGGCAACGCCGGACGCGGACGCGGCTCCGGCCGAGCAGGGTACGGGCGCGGTCGCGCCCGAGCAGCGGGAGGGGACGACGATACCCGCGCAGCGCACCGGCCCGGCCCCGGCCGAGCAGGGCAGCGGCCCGGCGCCGACCGCCGAGGAGGGCATGGGCCCGGCGGGTGAGCAGGGCATGGGCCCCGCCGGCGAGGAGGGCATGGGCCCGGCCGGCGAGCAGGGGACCGGCCCGGCGGACGAGCCGGAGCCGGCGAAGGCCCGCTCGGCCGCGGGCATCGTCAAGGTGCTGGTCGTCGCCCTGCTCGCCTTCGGGGCGGTGGTGGCCGGCGGCCTCGCCTGGAAGTACGTGAACAGCGTCCCGGAGACGGCCGCGGTCGGCGAGTGCATGGTCGGTCAGAACGAGAACGACATCAAGACCATCAAGTGCGACGACCCGAAGGCCGAGCACAAGGTGGTGGGCAAGATCGAGGGCAAGATGACCGAGAGCCAGTTCACCGCCTCGAAGAACCCCTGCCCCGACTTCCCCACCGCCGAGCGGGCCTTCTGGAGCGGCAAGAAGGGCGACAAGGGCGACGTCCTCTGTCTGGAGCCGATCAAGAGGTGACTCCGATGTGAACCGGCCCCGGGTTTCGGGGCAAGTCACCTGAAACACGGACCAGCGCGGCGACGTGGCGTACCCGAAAGTCAACGGGAGGTGTACGCCACGTCGCCGTTGTCTTTCGCCGCCCCCGTTCGGCATGGCAGGCTACCGGCACGCGACGCGACCTCAGCCTCCCGGCCGGAAAGCCTCGGCCGGGCGGACTGTGCGACCAGCCAACGATGACTGACCGACAGGAGGACGGCCGATGGGTGAGACGGTGAGCTACCGGAGCAACGGGGGCACGCGCGAGGGGTACCTCGCCCTGCCCGCCGATGGCGGGACCCGCCCGGCGGTCGTCGTGATCCAGGAGTCGTGGACGCTCGGGGCGCACATCACCTCGATCGCGGACCGCTTCGCCGAGGCGGGCTTCGTGGCCCTGGCGCCCGACCTCTGCCCCGGCGGGCCCAGCGCGGTCGCCGGCGGCACCCCGGCGGAGTCGGTGGACGCGCTGCTGAGCGGCCTGGACCAGGCCGCCAAGGAGGTCGCCGGCGCCGCCGAGTACCTGGCCGGGCGCGCCGAGGTGACCGGCAAGATCGGCTGCGTCGGTTTCGCCGCCGGTGGCGGTCTCGCGCTCTGGTCCGCGCCGCTCTCCGAGCGGATCGTCGCGGCCGCCGCCTTCTATCCGGTCCTGCCCTGGGAGCGGATGGGCACCGGATGGGCCGACTACGCCGGCAAGGCGGCGCTCGTCCACCGCCCCGAACAGGACGGTGCCGCGACGGCCGAGGGCGTGGCGGCGGCCCGGCGCGCGATCGAGGCGGCCGGCGGCGAGTGCGCCGTCTACGACTACCCGGGCACCGCGCCCTCCTTCTTCAACGACGACCGCCCCGACGTCTTCGACCGGGAGGCCGCGGCCAGCGCCTGGGCCCGTACCCTCGAACTGTTCCGGGCCAAGCTTGGCTGAGCCGCGCGGCCCGCAGCCCCGTACCGCCGAGGAGGTGGTCGCCCGCGCCCGGCGGGCGACGGACCTGGCCGACCTCGACGGCGCCGTCAGCGACTGCTTCGCCTGCCCCCGCCTCGTGGCGTGGCGCGAGGAGGTGGCCGCCGTGCGCCGGGCGGCCTTCCGGCAGCAGGAGTACTGGGGCCGGCCGGTGCCCGGATTCGGCAACGCCGACGCGCGCATCGCCATCCTCGGCCTCGCGCCGGCCGCGCACGGCGGCAACCGCACCGGCCGGATCTTCACCGGGGACCGCTCCGGTGACGTGCTCTTCGCCGCCCTGCACCGGGCCGGGCTGGCCAACCAGCCGACCAGCGTGGCCGCCGACGACGGGCTGGCCCTGCGGGACACCCGCATCTTCGCGGCGGTGCGCTGCGCCCCGCCCGAGAACAAGCCCACGCCGGCCGAGCGGGACACCTGCGCGCCGTGGCTGCACCGCGAGGTGGCGCTCGTCCGGCCCACGCTGCGCGTCGTGGTCGCCCTCGGCGCGTTCGCCTGGGCGGCGTGGTGGCCGGTGTTGCGCGAGGTGTACGGTGTCGTCCCGCCCAGCCCGCGACCCGCGTTCGGCCATGGGGCACACTGGTCGGGCGGCGGGGCCGTGCCGGATCTGCTGGGCTGCTACCACGTCAGCCAGCAGAACACGTTCACCGGCCGGCTCACCCCGGAGATGCTGGACGACGTGTTCGTCCGGGCGAAGCGGTTGGCCGCGGCGCGGTGACGCGGGTCGGAGCGGGTTAGAGGGCGGTGGCGATGTCGGTCGGCGACGAGCGTCCCGGGACCACGCCGGCCGGCCGCACGGACTTCGCCGGGGCCGCCCTGCTGCGCCGCCTCTGGCCGCTCGCCGTGGTGGCCGGTCTGCTCGCCCTCGCCGCCCTCGCCGCCTCGCACTCGACGCTCCGGTTCACCCGGACCGACCCGGTGGTCGACGACGTGCCGCTGCCCGACTACCAGGCGCCCGTACTGTCGCCGACACCGCAACCGGTCGCCGACGCCGACGGGGCCGCGATCCCCGACTGGATCCTCGTCGCCGCGATGGTGCTCGGCCTGCTGCTCGCCGCCGTCCTGGCCGGGCTGCTGATCCGGGCGCTGATCCGGGACCTGCGGCGCCGGGGCGCCCAGCGGCGCGCCCGCGCCGGCCGGACCCGCCGGCCGCCCGCGCAACGCACCGCCGAGGAGGTCGTCGCCGCGCTCGACGCCGGGCTGGTCGACCTCTCCGACGCCGACGCCGACCCGCGCCGCGCGGTGATCGCCTGCTGGGTCCGGCTGGAGCAGGCCGCCGCCGACGCCGGCATGCCCCGAAGGATCGGCGACACCCCGACCGACCTGGTCAGCCGCCTGCTGCGGGGCGGAGCGGGGGAGACCGGCGGCACGCCCACGGTGGTCAGCGCGGACGTCCTCTCCGACTTCGCCCACGTCTACCGGGAGGCCCGCTACGCCACCCACCCCGTCGACGAGCGGACGCGGGCCCAGGCGCGGTCGGCGCTGACCCGGCTGCGCGCGGAACTGACCACGGGGGCCGGCGGATGAGCGATCCCAGCGCGAGCATCGACGACCTGCTGCGGTACGAGGAGGAGCCGCCCCGGGCACGCGGCGGCGCCACCGGTCCGCGCTGGTGGCTGCGGACCGTCCTGGCCGCCGCCGCGCTCACCGTGGTCACCGTCTTCGGGCTGCGCCTCTTCGGCGTCGCGCTGCCGGTGCCGGCCATCGCCGCCGGAGCCCTCGCCCTGCTGGCGCTGCGCCGGTTCACCGCGCAGGTCGCGCCGCCGCCCCCGGCCCGGCGCCGGGCGTACCGCAATCCGGACCGCGAGGACGGCACGTACCGCTGGGGCGCCCAGGACGCGCTGCGCGGCGCGGTGAAGCGGTGGGAGAAGGCCCTCGGCCGCGCGCACGGCGACCGCGACTGGTGCAACGAGAACCTCCGGCCGATGCTCGGCGAACTCGCCGACGAGCGGCTGCGCCAGCGGCACGGGCTGACCCGCGCCAGCGACCCGGGCCGGGCCCGGGAGCTGCTGGGCGAGCCACTGTGGAACTTCCTGAGCACCCCTGTCCGCCGTACCCCGCCCCCGCGCGAACTCGCGGCCATCGTCGCCCCACTGGAGAAGCTATGACAGACGTCGACCAGATTCCCGCCGGCGAGGTGGGCCGGCTGGCCCGTACCGTGCTCGACTCGGTCGGCACGGTCGTGGTCGGCAAGCGGCCCGCCCTGGAGCTGGTGCTCGCCGGGATCCTGGCCGGTGGGCACGTGCTCCTGGAGGACCTGCCGGGTCTGGGGAAGACGCTGACCGCCCGCTCGTTCGCGCAGGCGCTCGGGCTGGACTTCCGGCGGTTGCAGTTCACGCCCGACCTGCTCCCGGCCGACGTCACCGGCTCCTTCCTGTACGACCAGCGCAGCGCGGAGTTCACCTTCCGGGCCGGACCGATCTTCACGAACCTGCTGCTCGCCGACGAGATCAACCGGACGCCGCCGAAGACGCAGGCGGCCCTGCTGGAGGCGATGCAGGAGAAGCAGGTCTCCGTCGAGGGCGTCACGTACCGGCTGGACGCGCCGTTCCACGTGCTGGCCACCGCCAACCCGATCGAGTACGAGGGGACGTACCCGCTGCCCGAGGCACAGCTGGACCGGTTCCTGCTGCGGGTCTCGTTCGGCTACCCCTCGGCCGAGGAGGAGTGGGACGTGCTGCGGCGCCGGATCTCCCGCCGACGGGAGGAGGCCGAGCTGGAGCCCGTGGTGGACGCGCCGACGCTGCGGGCGATGCAGGCGGCCCTGGAGAACGTCGTGGTGGAGGACTCGCTCGGCCGGTACATCGTCGCGCTGACCGCGGCCACCCGGGAGCACGCCTCGGTGCTGGTCGGCGCCTCGCCGCGCGGGTCGCTGGCGCTGCTGCTGCTGGCCCGGGCCAAGGCCGCGCTGGCCGGCCGCGACTACGTCATCCCGGAGGACGTCAAGGAGGTGGCGGTGCCGGCGCTGGCACACCGGATCACGCTGCGCCCGGAGATGTGGCTGCGCCGGGTCGACCCCTCCTTCGTGGTGAACGAGGTGCTCGACTCGACGCCCGCGCCGGCCAGCGGGGCGCTGCCGAGCTACGCCGCTCGATGACCGTCCAGCAGGCGCCCGCCGGGGCGGGGCCCTCCGCCACGGTCCGGCCGGCCGTACCGCCGGGTCCCGGTCCGGCCGGCGCGCCGGCGGGCGAGGAGTCCGCCGGTACGCCGTCGTGGGGCGCCACCCGGGCGCTGGGGCGGGCCGTGCTGCTGACCGGCGTGCTGCTCCTGGCCGGGGTGCTCCTCGGCCGGGTCGACCTCGTCGTGCTCGCGGTGCCGTTCGCGCTCGGCACGGCGTACGCGCTGCGCCGCCGGCCGGTCGCCGCGCCGGGCGTAACGGTCGAGGCCGACGACAACTACCTGGTGGAGGGGGGCGAGGTCAGCGGCGGCATCGTGGTGGACAACCCCGAGCAGGTCGGCTACCACCTCGTCGTGGTGCGGAGCCTGGTCTCGCCCTGGCTGAAGATCGACCGGGCCGGCGTGCCCGGGCCGGACGACGCGATCCCTCCCGGCGGGGTCGACCGGCCGTTCGCGCTCGCGCTGCGCCCCGGCGAGGAGGCCACCATCGAACTGGCCGGCGAGTCGCTGCGCTGGGGCCGCCACCAGCTCGGCCCGGCCGCCGCGCGGGTCGCCGCCTGCGACGGGCTGCTCGCCAGCCGCCCGGTGGTCAGCGGCGCCCGGGGCGTACGGGTCTACCCGGCCACCGAGCCGTTCGACGCGGTCGAGGCGATGCCCCGGGCCGCGGGACTGGTCGGCGGGCACCGGTCGCGCCGGCCGGGTGAGGGCGGCGAACTGGCCGGCGTACGCATCTTCGGCCCCGGCGACCGGCTGCGCCGCATCGACTGGCGGGTCTCCCTCCGGGCCCGGCAGCTGCACGTGGCCGCCACCCTCTCCGACCGGGACGCCGAGGTCGTGCTCCTGCTCGACGTGCTCACCGAGGCGGGCCACTCGGGCGGCGTCCGGGGCGGGGCCTCCGTGCTCGACACCACCGTGCGGGCCGCCGCCGCGATCGCCGAACACTACCTGCACCGGGGCGACCGGGTCTCGATGCTCGAGTACGGTCCGTCGGCGCGCCGGCTGCGCCCGGCCACCGGCCGTCGGCAGTACCTGACGCTGCTGGAGTGGCTGCTGGACGTGCGGGCCGAATCCTCCCCGTACGAGCCGTACGACCTGGTTTTCGGCTCGCATCTGCTCTCCTCGGACGCGCTGGTGGTGGTCCTCACCCCGCTGCTGGACGAGCGGTCGGCCGCGATGCTGGCCCGGCTGGCCCGCTCCGGCCGGTTCGTGGTCGCCGTGGACACGCTGCCCGGCACCGCCCGCCCGCCGCAGACGGGTCCCTGGACCGAGCTGGCGTACCGGGTCTGGCGGCTGGAGCGGGAGAACACGATCGGGCAGCTGCGTGAGCACGGCGTACCGGTGGTCGGCTGGGCCGGCGCCGGCAGCCTGGACCTGGTGCTGCGGGACGTGGCCCGGCTCGCCTCGGCACCGAGGGCGACGCTGCGATGATCACTTCTTTGGTCGACCGGGCCCGCGCGCTGCACGCGGCCGTACGGCGCGCCGCGCTGGCGCCGCTGCTGGTCCGCCTCGGGATCTTCGCGAGCGCGCTGCTCGCCTTCCTCGTGGCGTACCCGTCGCAGCTGGTGCTCGGCCGCCCGCTCCTGCCGCTGGCCGTCGTCGCCGCCCTCCCCGCGATCTCCCCGCGCCGGGTCTGGCCGACGCTGACCGTGCTGGCCGCGGTCGCCGGCTGGATCCTGACCACCAGCTGGTACGGCCAGCCCGTGGCGCTCTGGCGGCTGCTGGCCCTGGCCGGACTGCTCTACCTGACGCACGCGCTCTGCGCGCTGGGAGCGCTGCTGCCGTACGACGCGGTGGTCACGCCCGAGCCGCTGGTCCGCTGGGTCGGGCGGGCGTGCGGCGTGGTCCTCGCCTCGGCGGTGCTGGCCGTGCTGCTGCTCGCGCTGGCCGGGCCGGACGGGCAGCGCACCTACCTGACCGCCCTGCTCGGCGGTCTCGCGGTCGCCGTGGCCGCCGCCGCGCTGCTCGCCTGGCTGCTCCGCCGCCGGTAGGCCGCGCCGGGGCCGCCCGGCCCGGCACGGGCGTCCGTGGGGCCCCCGGAACCCCTCCCGTGGGACGGCGTCACACAGCTCACAGCGGCGTCCTCGGTCACAGAAGGCGTATCCACCGAGCACCGACGGCCTAACCGGGGAAAGATGGAACCGTGAATCCGCAACGGATCCTTGTGGTGGGTGCCGGTCACGTTGGCCTCTACGCGGCCCTGCGCCTGTCGAAGAAGCTACGGTCGAGCGAGGCCGAGGTCGTCGTGGTCGACCCGCAGCCGCACATGACCTATCAGCCGTTCCTGCCCGAGGCGGCGGCGGGGAACATCTCCCCGCGGCACTCGGTCGTGCCGCTGCGCCGGGAGCTGCGGCGCTGCCATGTCGTCGCCGGTACCGTCACCCGGATCGAGCACGCCCGGAAGACCGCGATCGTACAGCCGATCATCGGTCCGTCCCGCGAGTTGCCGTACGACCACGTGATCGTGGCGCCCGGCTCGGTGTCGCGGACCCTGCCGATCCCGGGCCTGCGCGAGCACGGCATCGGATTCAAGACCATCGGCGAGGCGATCTACCTGCGCAACCACGTGCTCGACCGGCTGGACGTGGCGGCGGCCACGACCGACCCGGAGGTACGCCGCTGCGCGCTGACCTTCGTCTTCGTCGGCGGCGGCTACGCCGGTATCGAGGCGCTGGCCGAGATGGAGGACATGGCCCGGGACGCGCTCAAGTACTACCCGGAGCTCTCGCCCGACGACATGCGCTGGGTGCTGGTCGAGGCGACCCAGCGGGTGCTGCCCGAGGTCGACCGGGACATGGGCGCCTACACCGTCCAGCAGCTGCTCAAGCGGAACATGGACATCCGGCTGGACACCCGGCTCGAATCGTGCGTCGACGGAATGGTCAGTCTCTCCGACGGCGACAGCTTCAAGGCCGACACGATCGTCTGGACGGCCGGCGTGAAGCCCTCGCCGATGCTCGACCACACCGACCTGCCCCGGGACAACCGGGGCCGGGTGACGTGCCTGCCGACCCTCCAGGTGGTCGACGGGGACCAGGTCGTCGAGGGGGCGTGGAGCGCCGGCGACTGCTCGGCGGTACCGGACCTGACCGGCCCGCCCGGCAGCTTCTGCTCGCCCAGCGCGCAGCACGCGGTGCGGCAGGCCAACCAGATGGCCGACAACATCAGGGCGGTGATCCGGGGGCGGCTGCCGAAGGAGTACAAGCACAAGCACGCCGGCAGCGTCGCCAGCCTCGGCCTGCACAAGGGCGTGGCCCAGGTCTACGGGATCAAGCTCACCGGCTTCATCGCCTGGCTCATGCACCGCACGTACCACATGAGCCGGATCCCGTCGCTGAACCGGAAGGTCCGGGTCGTGGTCGACTGGACGCTCGCCTTCTTCCTCAAGCGGGAGGTGGTGGCGCTCGGCCAGCTGCACGACCCGCGGGAGGAGTTCCTGGAGGCGACGGCGCCGTTACCGGAGCGGAAGGCGGCCCCGCCCGCCCCGGCGGAGGCCGACGGCCGACCGCGCAAGCCGGCCCCGGTGTGGGGTCGCCGGAGGTAGCCCGACCCGCTCGCCGCCGCGCGCACCGCACCCCGCCCCGCCCCGCCGATCTAGGGCATATCGTCGTTACTTGATCTCTAATCGCAACGATTTGCCCTAGATCGACGCGTGGACCTTGACGCGTCAGACCTTCCAGGTCCAGGCGTCGGCGATCCGGGTCGCCGGCCCGAGCAACGCCTCCAGGGTGGTACGCAGGCTCTCGCTGTTCGGCTCGTCGGCGGCGAGCGCCACGCACGACGCGTTCCAGAAGCTCAGGTCGCGCCGGGCCTGCTCGCGCTGCTCCGGGCTGATCTGCGGCACGCTGCCGGTCTTCGCCACGTCGGCGAGCAGGGCCGAGGTCGGCTGCTTGTAGGTCCCCATCGAGGCCTTGCCCTTGGCCGCGTACGGCCCGATGAAGAAGCCCTCCGGCATCCCGAAGCCGGCGTCGGCCTCGGCGGCCCAGCGCATCGCCCAGGGCTCCTTCGGCGTCGGTAGCGGCACGGGGACCAGCACCCCGCCGGGGGGTACGCAGTCGCGCCAGTGCCCGGCGGAGACGAACTCGGGTACGGGCGCGCGGCCGGTCGTCGGCAGCGGGGCGGGGAAGATCGGCAGCAGGGCCGCGATCACGGCGCCCGGTACCAGCATCCGGGCCGGCTGCCACCGCGCCCGCAGCGCGCGGTCGACGGCGACCGCCAGGACCGTGCCGATCAGCGGGATCAGCGCCAGGGCGAACCGCATCGGCAGCGCCCCGTCCACCACGGGCAGGCCGTGCAGCAGCGAGTACGGCCCGCGTACGCCGGTCTGCTCGCCGTGCACCAGCACCACCGGCCCGAGCGAGAGGGCGGCCATCAGGATCCCGGCGATCGCGCAGGCCAGCACCAGCGGGCGCCGGATCAGCCAGGCCGCGCACGCGACCGCGACGAGCAGCAGCGGCCAGCCGAGGAAGGTGTTGTACTCGGCCGGGCCGGTGGTGAGCCCCGCCGACTCGATCGAGCCGCCGATCGAGAGCGGCGAGATCGCGGCCCAGCTGCCCAGGTCGGCCGAGAAGTAGTAGGGGCTGAACATCCCGTTCGGCACGCTCTGCGGCCCGGCGAACTGGAACCACAGCGGGTACGCCAGCAGCACGGTGGCCACCCCCACCGCGAGCAGCAGCCCGGCCATGAAGCGGCTGAGCACCCGCCGGGCCAGGTCGCGGCGGGCGACGGCGTACGTCACCGTCACCACGACCAGCGTCAGCGCGGTCAGGAAGAGCACCTCCTCGCCGACGAAGACCTGGACGGCGACGGTGAGGGCGAGCCCGAGCGAGGAGGTGACGAGCCGGCGCAGGTGCGGTCCGGGGGAGGCCGGGTCGGCGGCGCGGAGCATCCGTACCACCAGCCAGATCATCACCGGTACCAGCCACTGGGCGGTCATGTGCAGGTGACTGTTGGTCTGCGAGACCATGCCCGGGGCGAAACCGCAGAACGCCGCGCCGAGCCCGGCCGCCAGCCGCCGGGCTCCGACGGTACGGGTGTAGAGCAGGTACCAGGCGATGGCGGTACCGGCCAGGTTGCCGGCGGCCAGCAGCGCGAAGGTGGTGGCGGCGCCGAAGATCAGGGTGACCGGCGCGAAGAGGGCGCCCAGCGCGATGACCGTGGTGTTGGCCATCAGGTTCACCCCGTCCGGGGCGTTGAGCCGGTCGCTGAGCAGGCTGAAGTCGCCGTGCAGCAGCCGCGAGTCGGTGGCCAGGAACCACTCGTAGAGGGTCTGGTCCTCCGGGTTGAGCGCGAGCACCCGGCCGGACGGGTCGGGCCACAGGCCGTGGGTGAGCCAGCCGGCGAACCCGACGAAGAGCAGGCAGACGACCAGGTCCAGCCGGTACGGGCGGAGGGTGGCGAGCCATCGGGACCAGCGGTCGCGGCGGTCGCCGGAATCGCCCGTCGGTACGGTCGGATCGGAGTTCGTCTCCTGCGGCGCACGGGTTGTGCTCGTCACGGCCTCGACCCTAGTGCCGAAGGCGTGCCGGGGTGCGCCGGGTCGGCCCGAACCCGCTACCGTGACAGTCACCGGAGCGCTACGGCGCCCGGGGCCCCGGCCCGGGTGGTGGAAAGGCAGACACGGCCGCCTTAAAAGCGGCTGCCGCAAGGCGTGCGGGTTCGACCCCCGCCCCGGGCACCCCCTGCTCCGCCGCATTCCACGCGCTACCGCGCCCTTTGTTCCCCACGGTGGGTTGCTGTCCCGGTTACGCTTGAGCGGCACGTCGTCGTGCATCGACCCCCTGAGGGAGGCCTGAAAGTGAAGACGACCAACCCGGTGCTGGCCCGGCTCGGCCAGGCGGCCGAGCGCGAGCGGGCCGCCGGGTACGCTCCCGCCGGCCCATACGGGCAGCCCGGTTACGGGCAGCCGTACCCGACGGCGGCGGGATACCCGGCCGCGCCGCCCACCGTGCGCCCCATGTCCATCGACGACGTCGTCGTCAAGACCGTCACCCTGCTCGGCATCCTCGCCGTCTCCGCGGCGGCCGCGTGGACCCTGGTGCCCGACGCGCTCGTCGGCGTCGCCTGGATCGGCGCGCTCGTGGTCGGCCTGGTGCTGGGCCTGGTCATCTCCTTCGCCCGGATCGCCAACCCGGCGCTCGTGATCGCCTACGCGGTGGTCGAGGGCGTCTTCGTGGGCATGGTGAGCAAGGCGTTCAACACGGTGTACCCCGGCATCGTCCTGCAGGCCGCGGTCGCCAGCTTCGGCGTCTTCTTCCTGATGGCGATGCTCTACAAGTCGCGGGTCATCCGGGCCACGCCCCGGTTCGTCCGCGGTGTGGTCGCCGCCATGGTCGGCCTCTTCGCCGTCATGATGATCAACCTGGTGCTGGCGCTCTTCGGCGTGAACACGGGCCTGCGCGACGGGGGCGCGCTGGCGATCGGGTTCAGCCTGGTCTGCATCGTGGTGGCGTCGCTGAGCTTCGTGCTGAGCTTCCACGAGATCGAGGAGGGCGTGCGGATGGGTCTTCCGCAGCGTTACTCCTGGACCGCCGCCTTCGGCATCCTGGTCAGCATCGTCTGGCTCTTCTTCGAGATCCTGCGGCTGCTCAGCTACTTCCAGGGCGACGACTGACGTCCACGCCGCAACCGCGTCCGACCGACGCCCGCTCCCGTACCCCGGGGGGCGGGCGTCCGGCTTTCCGAGGTGACGCCGTGCGCCCCCGGATGGGCGTTCGCCGGTCGTCGGTCGCGGGTCGCCCGTCGCGGGCCACCGCTCGCGGGTCGCCCGTCGTCCGTCGTCCGTCGGCGGGACCGGGCCGCGCGGGTAGCCTGAGGAAAGGGGCATTTCCCCTATTTCGGAGGCGTGCGGGGTGCCCGTCGCGCGGCTGCGGGCCCGTGGGAAGAAGGCGTGTGATGGAGAGCACCAACCCGGTGCTGAGCCGACTGGACGAAACCGTCCGGGCGCGGCGCGGGTACGCTCCCACCCCCGTCGAGGCGGTCACCGTCGACGACGTGGTGCTCCGTACCGTCGGGCTGTTGATCCTGACGGCGGCGGTCGCCGCGCTGGCCTGGGTGCTGGTCCCGGCCGGCGGTGCGGTCGGGGCCGCCCTGCTCGGCACCACGCTGGCCGGGCTGGTGCTCGGGCTGGTGATCTCGATCAAGCGGATCACGAACCCACTGGTCATCTCCCTCTACGCCATCGTGCAGGGGGTGCTGCTCGGCGTCGCCAGCCGTGGCTTCGAGGCGCTCTACCCGGGCATCGTGGTCCAGGCCGTGGTCGGTACCTTCGGCGTCTTCACCGGGATGGCCCTGCTCTACCGGGCCCGGGTGATCCGGGCGACCCCGCGCTTCGCCCGCCTCGTGCTCGGCGCCCTCTTCGGCGTGATCGTGCTGAGCCTGGTCAACCTGGCGGTCTACCTGATCACCGGGCGGCAGGGGCTGGAGGTCTACAGCCGGACCGGGCACGTGGGCTGGCTGCCGTACGTCTTCTCGCTGGTCGCGATCACGGTCGGCGCCCTGACCTTCATCCTCGACTTCGACGCGGCCGAACGGGCCGTCCGCGCCGGCCTGCCCCGCCGGTACGCCTGGTACTGCGCCTTCGGGATCCTGGTCGGGCTGATCTTCCTCTACTGGCAGATCCTCCGGCTCCTCGGCTACCTGCGGCGCTGACGGCTCGCGCACCCGGGCCGGGGTCCAGCCGGAGCGCCGTCGCCGTCCTAGACTCGCGGCGATGAGTGCCGAGGAACTGAGCCGCGCCGTCGACCTGTTCGTCCGCCAGGTCGGCCACTGGACGGCGCCGCGCTGGGGCGCCCAGGCCGCCACCGGTAACACCGCCCGCGCCGACCTGGTGCACCGGCTCGTGCAGCGGATCGCCAACCTGGCGGCCGACGCCGAGGGCGAGCCCCGCCGGACCGTACCGCGCCTCGACAACGACCTCGCCCTGCCCGACCAGCTCCGGGTCGTCGCGGCGGACCTCGTCGCCGCCGGAGCGCCCGAGGAGGCGCTCGCCGCCGCCACCGCCGAGATCGCGGCGACCCGCGCCGCCCTCTGAGCCGGGCCCGAAGCCGCCGGGCACGAGCGCGCTTGACGAAACATCACGGGCGCGCCGCGCAGAGCACACCCCAGGCGCGCCGCGCAGAGCACACCCAGGCGCACCGCGCGAATACCGAGAATGAGGCCCCTCGTGGCCCGGGACCAGCCCCTCGTTCTCGGTATTCGCGCGGATCCTGCTGCTACCGGAGGATCAGTTCAGCCGTTCGACGACCATGGCCATGCCCTGGCCGCCGCCGACGCACATGGTCTCCAGACCGATGGTCCTGTCGTGCCATTCGAGGGCGTTGAGCAGGGTGCCGGTGATCCGGGCGCCGGTCATGCCGAACGGATGCCCGACCGCGATCGCACCGCCCATCACGTTGAGCTTCTCCAGCGGGATCTCGAGTTCGCGGTACGAGGGAATCACCTGAGCCGCGAACGCCTCGTTGATCTCGACCAGGTCGACGTCGTCGATGGTCATGCCGGCGCGCTTGAGGGCCTGGCGGGACGCCTCGACCGGGCCGAGCCCCATGATCTCCGGCGAGAGCGCGGTCACCCCGGTCGAGACGATCCGGGCGAGCGGCGTGATGCCCAGCTCGCGGGCCCGGGTCTCGCGCATCACCACGACCGCGGCGGCGCCGTCGTTGAGCGGGCAGCAGTTGCCGGCGGTGATCCGGCCGTCGGGCCGGAAGACGGGCTTGAGTCCGGCGACCCCGTCGAGCGTCACGCCCGGCCGGGGCCCGTCGTCGGTGCCGACCACCGTCCCGTCCGGCAGGGTGACCGGGGTGATCTCGCGGGCCCAGAAGCCCTCGGTGATCGCCTTCTCGGCGAGGTTCTGGCTGCGTACGCCGAACTCGTCCATCTCGGCGCGGCTCACCCCGTACGCCTGGGCGAGGTTCTCGGCGGTCTGCCCCATCGCCAGGTAGATGTCCGGCAGTTCGCCGTCGAGGCGCGGGTCGGTCCAGACGGACGAGCCGGCCTCGGCGCGGGCCGCGGAACGGGCGCGCGCCGCCGCGAACCGCGGATTCTCCCAACCGCCGCCGACGAGTGCCTGCGCCTCGGGCGGCAGCGCGTCGGAGTTGCCCCGCCGGTACCGCGACACGCACTCGACCCCGGCCGAGACGAAGACGTCGCCCTCGCCGGCCCTGATGGCGTGGAAGGCCATCCGGGTGGTCTGCAGGGACGACGCGCAGTACCGGGTCAGTGTCGCGCCGGGCAGGTCGTCCAGCCCGAGCAGCGTGGCGACCACCCGGGCCATGTTGAAGCCCTGCTCGCCGCCGGGCAGCCCGCAGCCGAGGTAGAGATCGTCGATCTCGTGCGGGTCGAGCTGGGGCACCTTGTCGAGCGCGGCCTGGACGATGGTGGCGGCCAGGTCGTCCGGGCGGAGGTCGCGCAGCGATCCCTTGACGGCGCGGCCGATGGGGGAGCGGGCGGTGGCGACGATGACGGCGGAGTCGGCGGGCGAGGCGGTCGGCATGCGCCAACGTTAACCGGTGAGTAACTTCCGGCGGAAGTGGGCCGGCGCCGCCGCAGCCCTGTCGGCGGGTCAGCCGGAGCCACCCTGCTCGTGCTCGCTGGGCCAGCCGGCGCCACCCTGCTCGCCGGGCCGGCGCCGCCGTCCTGTCGGCGGGCCGGCGGCACGGGGAGGGATCAGCGGCGGGTGGCGGTCGCGGCCGCGGCGGCCACCGAGGGCAGCAGCGAGTGCGCCCAGACCCGGTACCCGTCCGCCGAGGGGTGGAACCCGTCGTGGCAGAGCGTCCCCTCGTCGGCCCGGAAGACCGGGCCGGTCTCGGCGCCCAGGTCCACCACCCGTCCGCCGGCGGCGAGCACCGCGGCGGCCTGTGCCCGCGCGGTCCGGCGACCCAGCCAGCCAAGGACCTGGCGCAGCGGCTGCGCCACCGCCCGTACCGCCCCGAGGTCGGGGCAGGTGCCGACGACGACCTCGACGTCCGCGTCCCGCAGCCGGCGTACGGCCGCACCGAGGTACGCGGCGGCCTCGCCCGGCCGGCGCAGTCCCGTGGCGTCGTTGGCGCCGATCAGGATCACCGCCACGTCGGGGCGCTCGCCGAGCAGCGCCCGGGCCACCTGGGTGGCCAGGTCGGTCGAGCGGGAGCCCGAGACGCCCACGCTGGAGAGGCGGACCTCGCGCGGGCCGATGCCGTTCGCCGGGTCGCCCTCGGCCAGCAGCCGGCCCAGCTGCCCGCCGACGGTGTCGCCGAGCTCCCGTACCCCGACGCCGAGCGCCGAGGAGTCGCCGAGCAGCACCAACCGCAGCGCCGGCAGGCCCGGTTCGCCCACCGTGGAGCGCAGCGCCAGGCCCAGCTCGGGCTGGGCGTAGCGCCGGGTGCTGGCCAGGAACGCCTGCCCGGCGAGGACGGCGGCGCCGCCGACGGTACCGGCGACGAGGGTCATGGCGGCGGCCTTGGTGATCCGCAGGGCGATGCCGGTCACGTCGTGCTCCCGGTGCGGGGGCCGGGCCGGGCGACGCGCCCGCCGGTCCAGGTCATAGCTGCTCCTCGCTGCGTTGGTCGCCGGGTCGGGCGGGCCCGCTGCCGGGCGCGCCGTACCTGGGCGACGGTACCGCGTCGAAGGGTCACGCCCGTCCCTCCACGGTGGACGGCGTCGCGGTTTCCCCGGTGGCGCCCGGTTCGGTGCCGTGGTGCGGCTCCTCGCCGCGCGGGTGACCGAACCAGGCGCGGCGTCGGCGCAGCTGCGCCCAGCGCCCCGCCGGGCCACGGTCCCGACCCGCGACCTGCGCGCCGCTGACCTCCGTGCCGGCGTTGCGGGCCGCCTCGTGCGCGGCCTCCGGGAGCGACCGTACGCCCTCGCCCTCGACCAGGCCGGCCCGGCGCTCGTCCGCCGCGCCGAGCGCGGCCAGCGCGGTCGGCAGCATGGCGGCGACGGCGATGGCGTAGCCCTCGGCCGACGGGTGGAAGTGGTCCCAGGCGAACATCCGGGCCGGCTCGGCGGCGAACCGGGGGCCGAGCAGGTCCCCGAGCGAGACGGTCCAGCCGCCCGCCTCCACCACGGCCACGGTCTGCGCCGCGGCGAGCTGTCGGCTCCACCGGCGGGCCAGCCAGCGCAGCGGCGGTTTGATCGGCTGGATCGCGCCGAGGTCGGGGCAGGTGCCGACCACCACCTGGGCGCCGGCGTCGCGCAGCCTGCGCACCGCGTCGACCAGGAACCGTACGGCCACCGCGTGCGGGGTCCGGTTGGTGACGTCGTTGCCGCCGATCAGGATCACGGCCAGGTCCGGCGAGCGCTCCAGCGCGGCCTCGACCTGCGGCGCCAGCCCGGCCGAGAGGCTGCCCACCACGGCGAGGCGGTAGAGGCGCACCGGGCGGCGCAGCCGGCGCGACAGGCCGGTGGCGAGCAGCGCGCCCGGGGTCTCCCGTGGGCGGTGCACCCCGTAGCCGGCGGCCGACGAGTCGCCGAGCAGCACCACGGTGATCGGTCGGCCCGGGTACTTGGCGCCGTAGACGCCGTCCCCGCGCGGCGGCGGAGCCTCGGCCAGCGGAATCACCCGCCGCGCCTGCCGGGCCTGACCCAGCAGCAGCCCGGTCGTGGCCGCCGCGGTCAGCGCGGTCGCGCCGGCGCCCACGGCCGCCACCTTGGCGACCCGTCGCGCGACGCGCCATGGTGCCTGGTCGCGTACCGCCGTTCCGGCCTGATCCATCAAGCGCCCCCCGCCTGCCGCGTCATTCCGCGACTTTCGAGATTATCTCGGCCGGGTGACACCCGCTGTCGCCGTACGGGCCGCCGGATGCCTGGAAGATGACAGCCGGGGGTACCTTCCCGGGCAGACGCGTCGATGCGTGCGCCTTGCCGGCGTGTGCATCATTGGCGTGGAGGAGGCGGGGAGCATGACCAAGACACTGAAGCGCACGGCGGCCTTCGGCGCGCTGGCCAGGGCACTGGCGTCGGGCGCGCGGGGCGGACCACCGCTGGGGAGGCGGCTCGCCGCGATCCCCCGGATGATCAAGGCGACCCTCCGGCGGGAGTACGACGGCGGGCTGCGGCTGGCCATGATGGTCGCCGCGACGGCGTACGTGGCCTCGCCGATCGACCTCGCGCCCGAGCTGTTCCTGGCCGTCTTCGGCCTGGCCGACGACGCGCTGATGATCACATGGCTGGCGGGCAGCGTGCTCTCCGAGACCGAGCGCTTCCTGGAGTGGGAACGGCGGCGGGAGAGCGTCATCCCCGGCCACGTGGTCCGCTGACGGCACGTAGGCTGGCCTGAGCGGCGACCCGACCCCTCGGGCGAGTCAGACGGAAAGGGCACAACGAGGTGCGCTACTACGAGAACGTGGTCGAGCTGATCGGCAACACCCCGCTGGTACGGCTACGCAACGTGAGCGCCGGGATCTCGGCGACCGTGCTCGCCAAGGTGGAGTACCTGAACCCGGGCGGCTCGGTCAAGGACCGGATCGCGCTGCGGATGGTCGAGGAGGCGGAGCGGAACGGGCTGCTCAAGCCGGGCGGCACGATCGTCGAGCCGACCAGCGGTAACACCGGCGTCGGCCTGGCCCTGGTGGCCCAGCTCAAGGGCTACAAGTGCGTCTTCATCTGCCCCGACAAGGTCAGCAAGGAC
The DNA here is from genome assembly GCF_040676675.1 of Micromonospora sp. NPDC049559. Classification (NCBI taxonomy): domain Bacteria; kingdom Bacillati; phylum Actinomycetota; class Actinomycetes; order Micromonosporales; family Micromonosporaceae; genus Micromonospora; species Micromonospora sp. NPDC049559. The sequence goes on from NZ_JBFAPK010000018.1 coordinate 103,225, forward strand.
AAGCAGGACGTGCTGCGGGCGTACGGCGCCGAGGTGGTGGTCTGCCCGACCGCGGTCGCGCCGGAGGACCCCCGCTCGTACTACAACGTCTCCGACCGGCTGGCCCGGGAGATCCCCGGCGCGTGGAAGCCGAACCAGTACGCCAACCCCGCCAACCCGCGCTCCCACTACGAGACCACCGGACCGGAGGTCTGGGAGCAGACCGAGGGGCGGATCACCCACTTCGTCGCCGGCGTCGGTACCGGCGGCACGGTCTCGGGCATCGGGCGCTACCTGAAGGAGGCGTCCGGCGGCGCGGTACGGGTGATCGGCGCCGACCCGGAGGGCTCGGTCTACTCCGGCGGTACCGGCCGGCCGTACCTGGTCGAGGGCGTCGGCGAGGACTTCTGGCCGGAGACGTACGACCGGACGATCTGCGACGAGATCGTGAAGGTCTCGGACAAGGACTCCTTCGAGATGACCCGCCGGTTGGCCCGCGAGGAGGGGCTGCTCGTCGGCGGCTCCTGCGGCATGGCCGTGGTGGCCGCGCTGGAGGTGGCCCGCCGCGCCGAGCCGGACGACGTGGTCGTGGTGCTCCTGCCCGACGGTGGCCGGGGCTACCTCTCGAAGATCTTCAACGACGACTGGATGGCCCGCTACGGCTTCCTGCGCACCCCCGACACCACCGAGGCGACCGTGGCGGAGGCGCTGGCCAGCAAGCCGGGCGGGATACCCGAGCTGATCCACGTACACCCGACCGAGACCGTCCGGGACGCGATCGACTACATGCGCGAGTACGGCGTCTCGCAGCTGCCGGTGCTCAAGGCCGAACCGCCGGTGGTGACCGGTGAGGTGGCCGGCTCGGTCGCGGAGCGCGACCTGCTCGACGCCCTCTTCACCGGCCAGGCGCAGCTGCACGACACGATCGAGCGGCACATGGGCGACCCGCTGCCGATGATCGGCGGCGGGCAGCCGGTCAGCGAGGCCGTGGGGCTGCTGGAGAAGGCGGACGCGGCGCTGGTGCTGGTCGAGGGGAAGCCCAAGGGCGTACTGACCCGGCAGGACCTGCTCGCCCACCTCGGCGCCCGCTGAACACGCCCCCGCGATCTAGGGCGAATCGTCGTGATTGGAGATTAACTAGCGACGATTCGCCCTAGATCGCGGGGGCGGGCTAGATCGCGGAGGCGGGCCTAGCGGTTCAGCTCGGCCGGCACCGCGACCACGTCGACGAAGGCGCCCCGCCGGAGCAGGGTGACCGGCAGTCGGGTACCGATGGCCGGACCGAGCATGAGCCGCTGGAGCCCCTGCCCGCTCTGCACCGGGCGCCCACCGGCCGAGATGATCACGTCGCCGAGGTAGATGCCGGCCTGCCCGGCGGGGCTGTCCGGCACCACCTCGACCACCCGCAGTCCCCGCTTCTGGCCGGTACGTTCGGCCACGGCCGGGGGCAGCGGCACCGGTACGCCGGCGACGCCGAGCCAGGCCCGGCGGACCCGCCCGCCGGTGACCAGGTCGCCGATGATCTGCCGGGTGGTGGAGTTGATCGGTACGGCCAGGCCGAGGCCGTAGCCGGCGACGGCCGTGTTGATCCCGATCACCCGTCCGGCGGAGTCGGCGAGCGCGCCCCCGGAGTTGCCCGGGTTGAGCGCCGCGTCGGTCTGGATGACGTCCTCGATCAGGCGGACCAGCCGCCCGTCGCGGGCCGGCAGGGACCGGCCCAGCCCGGAGACGACGCCGGCCGTGACCGAGCCGGCGAGCCCCATCGGGTTGCCGACGGCGACCACGAGCTGCCCGATCCGCAGCGGATCGGCGTCGCCCAACTCGACCGGGGGTGCGGTGGTGGCCCGTACCCGGAGGACGGCGAGGTCGGAGAGGGGGTCGGTGCCGACCACGTCGAAGCGTGCCTCGGCACCGTCGCCGAAGGTCGCCAGCCCGCCGGTGGCGCCCTCGACCACGTGCGCGCTGGTGAGGAGGAATCCGTCGTCGGTGAAGGTCACCGCCGAACCGGCGCCGGCGCCGCGCGGGCCGCGTACCGAGAGCGCGGCCACGCTCGGCAGCACCTTCGCCGCGACCGTGGTGACCACCTGCGAGTACGCGTCCAGAGCGGCCGCCTCGGCGCGCTCCGGTTCGATTCGTTCGGTGCTCATGTCGGAACACAACGTCGAGCGGCGCCCCTCGATGCCCGGCACCGGTCCGCTCAGAGCGAACACCCCGGCCCGCCGCCAGCCCGCCGCCGGACGCCGGTCCGCCGAGGGCGATCCACACCGGCGACGCCGGCGGGCCGCCGCGGGTCAGGGCAGGTCGCGCCGGTAGCGGAGCTGGCGCGTCACGGCTGGGCCGATGTTGCCCTGCCGCTCCACCCCGTCGGGCCGCCAGCCGCCCCGCTCGTAGAAGCGCCGCGCGCGCTCGTTGCCGGCCAGCACCCAGAGCACGGCGTGCCGCCAGCCGCGCCCGTGCAGCGTCGCCAGCGCGTCGATCATGAGGGCCCGGCCGACGCCGCGCCCCTGCTCCAGGGGATCGAGGTGGATGGCGTACAACTCGCCGACGTCGGGCTCGCCGGTCTCGGCCGGGCCGACGTAGGTGAAGCCGGCGAGCGAGCCGTCCCGCTCGGCGACCGTGAGCAGATGGGTCTCGCGCTCGTACGGCCACCGCTCGGTCCACCAGCGGCCCATCGACTCGGGGGAGATCGCGGCCAGCGCCTCGGCGGGTACGAGGTCGCGGTACGCGGCGACGCGGGAGCGCTGGTGCAGGGCGCCGACGGCGGGCAGGTCACCGGCGACCGCCGGCCGGAGCGTGAGGTCCACCCGCCCACGGTAGCCGGAAGTGATCAAGCGTCGGCCGGTGCCTTGCCGCGCCGCGCCGGCACCGGTACCCGGATCAGGTCCTCGGCGACGACCAGTTCCCCGGCGAAGTGCGCCCGCGCCTCCGCCGCGTAGCGCTCGGCCGAGGAGGCCGCCCCGCCGGTGCGGGCGGAGCTGTCGTACCGCTGGGAGAAGTGGGTGAGCACGAGCCGTCGTACGCCGGACTCGGCCGCCACCCGCGCGGCCTGCGCCGCAGTCAGGTGCCCGACCTCGGCGGCCAGCGCGGCGTCCTCGGTCAGGAACGTCGACTCGATCACCAACAGGTCGGCGCCCTCGGCGAGCGCGTAGACCCCGTCGCAGAGGCCGGTGTCCATCACGAAGGCGAACCGCTGCCCCGGGCGGGGCGCGCTCACCGCCTCCAGCGGAACGCGGCGCCCGTCGAGGTCGAGGTGGCCGGCGCGGAGCAGCTCCGCGACGGCCGGACCGGAGATGCCGTACGCCGCCAGCCGCTCGGGCAGGATCCGGCGCTGGTCCGGCTCGACGAGCCGGTAGCCGTACGTCTCTACGGGGTGCCGCAGCCGGCGGGCCTCCAACGTGCCGGCCGCCGTGACGAACCGCTGCCCGTCCCGCCCGACCGGCTCGGGGAGCAGCTCGGCGGTCTCGTGGAACCGGCTGGCGTGCCGCAGCCGCTCGAAGTACTCGGCGTCGCCGGCCGGGAAGTGGGCGCGCACCGGGTGCGGCACCCGGTCCAGGGAGAGGCGCTGGACGACGCCGGCCAGCCCGAGGCTGTGGTCGCCGTGGAAGTGGGTGACACAGATCCGGGTCAGGTCGGTGGCGGAGACCCCGGCCAGCAGCATCTGCCGCTGGGTCCCCTCGCCCGGGTCGAAGAGGATCGTCTCGCCGTCCCAGCGCAGGACGTACCCGTTGTGGCTGCGGCGCCGGGTCGGGACCTGGCTCGCCGTGCCGAGCACCACCAGTTCGCGTACGGACACGGGCGGGCCTCTCGGTTTCCGGCCCGGCCGTCGGCGGTCCGGGAGACCGGACGCGCGGGACGCCGGAGCGCGGGGTCGTGCGGACGGGGCGGGATATGAAGCGACCCCCGGGGCTTCCGCGTGGACGCGGGCCGGCCGGACTAAGCCGGCACCCCGGGGGTCGGGTGGCTGTCGTGGATTCGCCGGACCGCTGCCACACGGCCTCGACAACTCTTCTACCTCAAACGACTCCGCCCCCGAGGGAGCGGAAATCCAAGCTGTCGATGACAGCGGCTAACGGACAGCCACCTCACGAGTCCCGTTGCTACACAAAGCTTGGACCACCTCCCTTCCCGTGTACGGCCACGTTATCCAGCGGAGGTTGGCCGCGGCAACGTTTTTAGCCCGGGCAGGATGTAGCCGAACTCACGCCCCGGCGTCAGGCGCCGGTACGGGCCACGCCGACCGGGCAGGTCATGCCGTTCGGCCCGTGGTTGCAGTAGCCGTTCGGGTTCTTGGTCGGCGCCAGGTACTGCTGGTGGTAGTCCTCGGCGTAGTAGTAGTCGCCCAGCTCGCGGATCTCCGTGGTGATCTCCCCGTGGCCCGCGGCGGCCACGATCGGCGCGAACGCGTCACGGGAGGCGGTCGCGGCGGCGTACTGCTCGGGCGAGGTGGTGTAGACGGCCGAGCGGTACTGGGTGCCCACGTCGTTGCCCTGGCGCATGCCCTGGGTCGGGTCGTGGTTCTCCCAGAAGACCTTGAGCAGGTCCTCGTAGGCGATCTTCTCGGGGTCGTACACCACCTGGACGACCTCGGCGTGCCCGGTGAAGCCCGAGCAGACCTCCTCGTACGTGGGGTTGGGGGTCAGGCCGCCGGCGTAGCCGGCCGAGGTGGAGATCACCCCGGGCAGCGTCCAGAACAGTCGCTCCGCACCCCAGAAACAGCCCATTCCGAAGACCGCGATCCGGGCCCCCTCCGGCCACGGCCCCTTCATCGGCGTACCGAGCACCTCGTGCCGGTCCGAGATCGGCATCGCGATGGGGCGGCCGGGCAGCGCCTGGTCGGGGGAGGGCAGGTCGGCCTTCATGCGGCGTAGGAACACGTCGACTCCTTTCAGAACCTCTGCCGGGTGTAACGCCGTACCCCCCGCCATCCTTACCCGCCGGCCGGGCGGGGGCGCCGGGGTGACGGAGCACACCGGTGTCAGGGCGCGGCGGGCGGGTCGACGGCGTCCGTGGGCGGTACGGCGGCCGCGATCCGGCTCGCGTACGCCTCGGCCTCGTCGTCGGAGGCATACCTGGTACGGGGCCAGAAAAACCCGCGCAGCCCGTCCTTGCGGCGCCGCGGCACCACGTGCGTGTGCAAGTGGGGTACCGACTGGGAAATCTTGTTGTTCATCGCCACGAAGGTCCCGTCGGCGTCCAGACCCCGCTGGACGGCGAGGGTGATCCGGCGGACGAACCGGAAATACGGCCCCACATCGCCGTCCGGCAGGTCGACCAGGGTCTCCACGTGCTCCCGAGGCACCACCAGGACGTGGCCGGGGAAGACCGGGCGGGTGTCCAGGAAGGCCACCCCGGCGGTTTCGTCGGCGATCCGGAACGCCGGGACCGAACTCGCCACAATTCCGCAGAAGACGCACCCAATCACAGGGGGAGACTAGCCTCATCCAGATGAACTACGGCTTCGAGACTCTCGCCATCCACGCCGGCCAGGAGCCGGACCCGCGGACCGGCGCCGTCGTACCACCGATATACCAGACCAGCACCTACGCGCAGGACGCGGTGGGCGCGCCCCGCCTGGGCTACGAGTACAGCAGGTCGGCCAACCCGACCCGGGACGCGTTGCAGGAGTGCCTCGCGGCGCTGGAGGGGGGCCGGGTCGGGCTCGCCTTCGCCAGCGGCCTCGCGGCCGAGGACACCCTGCTGCGTACCGTCTGCCGCCCCGGCGACCACGTGGTGATCCCCGACGACGCCTACGGCGGCACGTTCCGGCTCTTCGCCCGGGTGGCCGAGCGCTGGGGGCTCTCCTGGACCCCCGCGAAGATCTCCGACGCGGACGCGGTCCGGGCCGCCGTCCAGCCCGGCCGGACGAAGATCATCTGGGTGGAGACGCCCACCAACCCGCTGCTCGGCATCGCCGACATCGCCGCCCTGGCGGGCATCGCGCACGACGCCGAGGCGCTGCTGGTCGTGGACAACACGTTCGCCTCGCCGTACCTGCAGCAGCCGATCGCGCACGGCGCCGACGTGGTCGTGCACTCGACCACGAAGTACATCGGCGGGCACTCCGATGTGGTCGGTGGCGCCCTCGTCACGGCGGACCCCGCCCTCGGCGAGGAACTCGCCTACCACCAGAACGCGATGGGGGGCGTCAACGGCCCGTTCGACGCGTGGCTCACGATGCGCGGGGTCAAGACCCTCGGCGTACGGATGGACCGGCACTGCGACAACGCCGAGCGGATCGCCGACTACCTCGCCTCGCACCGCGCGGTCGCGCAGGTGATCTACCCCGGCCTGCCCAGCCACCCGGGGCACGAGACGGCCGCCAAGCAGATGCGCCGCTTCGGCGGGATGGTCTCGTTCCGGGCGGCCGGGGGCGAGGAGCAGGCGATCCGCATCTGCGACCGGGCAAAGCTGTTCGTGCTCGCCGAATCGCTCGGCGGCGTCGAGTCACTGATCGAACACCCGGGTCGCATGACACACGCAAGTGCTGCCGGCTCGCCGCTTGAAGTTCCCTCCGATCTCGTGCGACTGTCTGTCGGCATCGAGACGGCCGACGACCTACTCGCCGACCTGGAGCAGGCGCTCGGCTGACCGGTGTCCGGTCGCGCGTACCGGTGCGGCTCGCGGCCCACGCGGCCGCGCCGGGGGCGCGAACGGGCGGGGTCCGACCCCGCCCGACCGACCGCCCGTGTGCCGACGCCGATGGGGAGGTGGCCGTGCAGGACATGACGCGGAGCTGGGTGGGCGCGACCGCCAAGCAGATCGCGCGCGGCGTGCGCCGGGGTGACGCGTCCGCGACCCAGGTGGTCGCGGACCACCTGGACCACCTGGCCACGGCCGAGCGGGAACTCTCCGCGTTCCGCGTGATCCGCGCCGGCGAGGCGATCGTCGAGGCGGAGAAGGTCGACGAGCAGGACGACCTGGCCAACCTGCCGCTGGCCGGGGTGCCGGTCGCGGTCAAGGAGAACACGGCCGTGGCGGGGCTGCCGACCTGGAACGGCTCGGCGGCCGCCCGCACGCCGATCTCCGAGGACGACCACGAGGTGGTGCGCCGGCTGCGCGGCGCCGGCGCCGTGATCGTCGGGGTGACCCGGATGCCGGAGCTCGGCCTCTGGGCGCTCACGGACGACGACACCGGGGTGACCCGGAACCCCTGGGACACCGAGCGGACCCCGGGCGGCTCCTCGGGCGGCGCCGCCGCGGCCGTCGCCGCCGGCCTGGTGCCGATGGCGCACGGCAACGACGGCCTGGGTTCGATCCGGATCCCGGCCGCCTGCTGCGGGCTGGTCGGGCTCAAACCGGGGCGCGGGGTCGTGCCGTGCCAGCTCGGCGCCGACGACTGGTTGGGCCTGACCGAGCACGGCATCCTCGCCACCACCGTCGCCGACGCGGCCGTCGGGTTCTCGGTGCTCGCCGGTCGGCGGCCGGACAAGCTCGTACCGCCCGAGCGCCTGCGCGTCGCCGTCTCGCTGCGCTCACCCGTGCTCGGCGTACGCGCCGACGAGCCGAACCGCGACGCGGTCGCCGCCGCCTCCCGGCTGCTGGTCGGGGCGGGGCACGACGCGATCTCCCTCGACCCGGTCTACCCGGTCTCCCTGGGCGTGCGCGGGCTGGCGACCTGGTTCGGCGCGGCCGCCAACGACGTGGCGTACGCCGGCCTCGACCGGCGCACCCTCCAGCCGCGTAGCCGCCGGCACGTGGCGCTCGGCGCGCTCGCCAACCGCCTCGGTCTGGTACGCGAAAGCGACCGGGCCGTCTGGCGCCAGCGCTCGATCGACTTCTTCGACGCCAACTCGGTGGACCTGCTGCTCACCCCGGCGCTGGCCGCGCCGCCGCCGGCGGCCCGGTCGTGGTCGACCCGCTCGTGGGTGAGCAACCTGCTCACCAATATCCGGTACGCGCCGTACGCCGCACCCTGGAACATCGCGGGCCTGCCGGCGCTGGTCGTACCGGTCGGGATGCGCCCGGACGGGCTGCCGCTCGGGGTGCAACTGGTCGGGCCGCCCGGCTCCGAGCTGCTGCTGCTCGGGGTGGCGGGGCAGTTCGAGCTGGCCGCGCCGTGGCGCCGGCACGCGCCGGGCTGGCCCCGGGTGCCGAACCCCACGCTCTGAGCCCGGTCCCCGGGCGCGCGCTCGTGGTTCGTGCGGGTACGACTCCCGCCCGGGGACACTCGTCGATCCTCCGGCCGGGCCGTCGTACCGCGGATCCTCCGGGCCCGGCCGGCCGGGCCTGTGACGCCCGGCATGCCCGTCGCGCCGCCGCCGGCTCCGACCGCCGGTGGTGGCACGATCGGGGCATGACGGAGCTGGTCGGTCTCGCCGACGTACAGGCCGCGCGGGAGCTGCTCGCCGGCGTCACGCGCACCACCCCGCTGGAACCCTCCCGGCCGCTGAGCGCCGCGCTGGGCGGGCCGGTCTGGTGCAAGTGCGAGAACGTCCAGCGGGCCGGGTCGTACAAGGTCCGCGGGGCGTACGTGCGGATCGCGAGGCTGTCGCCGCGGCAGCGGGCCGGCGGGGTGGTGGCGGCCAGCGCCGGCAACCACGCGCAGGGCGTGGCGCTCGCGGCCGGCCTGCTCGGCACGGACGCGACCGTCTTCATGCCGGTGGGCGCCCCGCTGCCGAAGGTGGCGGCCACCAAGGGGTACGGCGCCCGCATCGAGCTGGTCGGGAGCACGGTCGACGAGTCGCTGGTCGCCGCGCAGGACTTCGCCGAGCGGACCGGCGCCACCTTCATCCACCCCTTCGACCACCCGGACGTGATCGCCGGGCAGGGCACGGTGGCGCTGGAGATCCTGGAGCAGTGTCCGGAGGTGCGGACGATCGTCACGGGTGTCGGCGGCGGGGGCCTGGTCTCGGGCATCGCGGTGGCCGCCAAGGCGCTGCGGCCGGACGTACGGGTCATCGGCGTGCAGGCGTCCGGTGCGGCCGCGTACCCGCCCTCGCTGCTGGCCGGCGAGCCGGTGCGGCTGCCCTCCTTCGCCACGATCGCCGACGGGATCGCGGTCGGCCGACCGGGCGAGCTCACCTTCGCGCACGTACGCAAGCTGGTCGACGACGTGGTGACCGTATCGGAGGAGGACATCTCCCGGGCGCTGCTGATGCTGCTGGAGCGCGGCAAGCAGGTGGTCGAGCCGGCCGGCGCGGTCGGGGTGGCGGCCCTGCTGGCCGGCGCGGTGGAGGTCGAGACGCCGGCCGTGGCGGTCCTCTCCGGCGGCAACATCGACCCGCTGTTGATGCTCCGGGTGATCGAGCACGGGCTGGCCGCCGCCGGGCGGTACCTGCGCTTCACCGTCCGCTGCACGGACCGCCCCGGGCAGCTCGCGTCGCTGCTGAGCCAGATCGCCGAGCACCGGGGCAACGTGGTCGACGTCGAGCACCAGCGGCAGAACCCGCACCTGCGGCTGGGCGAGGTCGAGGTGGCGCTCTCGGTGGAGACCCGGGGGTCCGAGCACTCCGACACCCTGATCAGCGCGCTGCGGGCCAGCGGCTACGAGGTCTTCTTCGCCGAGCGCGGCTAGCTTCCGGCTGGACCCGGATACGGGAAACCCCCGGCCGTGGCGGCCGGGGGTTTCCGGTAGCGGTGGTACGGACTCTCAGCGCTTGCCCGGGTTCCGCTTCTGCAGCGGCAGGCCGCGGACCTTGCCGTTGCTGCTGGCGCGGGCGCCGGTGGACTCCGCCGCCTGCCACACCGGGTCGGTCAGCACGAAGCCCATAATGTCCACGACCAGCACCACCCGCTGGTTGACCTTGATGCTGACGGTGGTGTTCTCGGGGTGGATGATCGTCTGCACGTAGTTCGTGATCGCCGAGCCCGCCTGGTAGTTGATACCGCCGAGCGGAGGTACGTCGTCCTCGCCGCTCCACATGGTCGCCCAGCCGGCCGCCGCGGCGCTGACCGCGGTCAGGTTGCACTGGAGGGCGGCGTAGCCGACCTCCGGCCGCAGGTAGGCCGTCAGGTCGAGGACCAGGTCCGCGCCGTCGGCGACGTTGCGCGGCACCAGCCGGCCGGACGAGTCGATGGTGGCGGTGCCGGGGACGATGAAGCTACGCCCCGAGGCGCTGCCGGTGTGCAGGTACCGGTCCGGGTACACCGGGACGGTCATCGTCGCCCAGGTGGGCGAGTAGAGGTAGTTGACGTACTTCCCGGAGCCGTCGCCGAGGTCGCCGATGGTGGCGACGTCGCCCCACTGGTCGACGAAGACGGAGCCGGCCGGCGGGTTGGTGTTGACGTCGGTGCTCTTGGTGGGAGCGACCGAGAGGGCGGCCCCACCGGGGGTCTGCAGCCGCAGCGCCGGGTGGGAGACGTCGCCGGAGACCAGGGTCGTGGTGGTGGCGCCCCCGTCGTTGGACGTCCCGATGATCAGGTTGCCGCCCGGGTCGGCCTGGGCCGGTCCCGCCACCGCCGCCGCGGCGACGGTCGCGCCCGCGGCGCCCGCGGCGACCGCTCCGGCCTGGCGGAGCAGCCGCCGACGGTCAACCTTGTGGGCGTCGTCCTGTTCCTGCATGAATTCGGATCCTCCCGTTTGTCGCCAGCCCGAGTGGGCGGGCGGAGAAGAGCCTTCCAGATAAAGGGCGGGCGCCTCTATAAGACTTTCGGTCGAAAAAGCGCCATCAGAACCTGGACCACTTCCCCGGGATTACCGATAATCGGACAATTTCCGGCAGGGATTCAATCAGCCGGAAAAGGGTTCGAAGCGGTCCACCGTCACCTTGATGTCGGCGCCGCTGGGCGCGGTGTAGGTGACGGTCTGTCCGGACCGGGCCCCGAGGATCGCCTTGCCGAGCGCCGACTCCGGGCTGTAGACGGTCAGCTCGGTCGTCGAGGCGATCTCGCGCGAGCCGAGCAGGAAGGTCTCGGTGTCGCCCGGGTCGTCGTCGAAGTGGATCGTCACGACCGTGCCGGGGGCCACCGTGTCCGCCTTCGGCGCCTCGCCCACCTGGGCGGTACGCAGCAGCTCCTGGAGGTAACGGATGCGGGCCTCCGCCTTGCCCTGCTCCTCGCGGGCCGCGTGGTAGCCACCGTTCTCCCGTAGATCGCCCTCTTCGCGCCGCGCGTTGATCTCGGCGGCGATGGCCGGCCGAGCGGCGATCATTTCGTCGAGTTCGGCCTGTAGCCGGTCGTACGCCTCCTGGGACAGCCAGGTGGCGTTCGACTCGCGGTCGGTCGTGGACACAGACGATCTCCTCGCGTGGACGGGACGGACAGACCTCCGGGCGAACCGGGGTACGAATTACCAAGTTACCAGTGCCGTACCCGCCGGGCGCCCGATGATTTCTTGTCGGGCTGTTTGCCGGCCGGACACCCGCCGGCCCTCCGTCGTCAACCAGCGGCGACGCAGCGGACGACCTCGCCGACGAACGGGCGGGCCGTGGTGGCGAGCCGGTGCCGCACGGTGATCTGTGTCTCGCCGGGGTCCGCGGTCGCCGTGACCTGCTCGCGCCCCACCTCGGCGCCGTCGCGGGCGCGGGCCCGCACCACGCAGGTCGTGCCGCCGCCGGCCGGTACGGTCACCCGGAAGTCGATCACGATCTGCCGGTCGGTGATCTCCGTGTAGGTGATCACCTGGGCGTCGTACGTGGGGTCGCCGTACCGCCGGTACAGCTGTGCCGCCACCGCGGCCATCACCACCAGCAACAGCACGACCAGCAGACCCGCCAGCCACGGGCGGCGTCGCCGCTCGGCCCGCCGCCGCCCGTAGCGCCCCGGCGGAAACGTCGGGGTACGGGGGGTGGGCATGGTGTGCGTTCCGGTCACCGGAGGTAATCTCCTGCGGTTGTTGTCGGGGGCATCGGCAAGAATGACAGGGTCCATCCTCTCACCGCCGATGGACACGAACGAGGGGGCACCGAAGTTGGCAGAGCAACTCCGTCTGATGGCGGTACACGCCCACCCGGACGACGAGTCCAGCAAGGGCGCCGCGACCATGGCGAAGTACGTCGCCGAGGGGGCGCAGGTGCTGGTCGCGACGTGCACCGGCGGTGAACGCGGCAGCGTGCTGAACCCGAAGCTCGACCGCCCGGACGTCTGGGCGAACATCGCGGAGATCCGCCGCGCGGAGATGGACGCGGCGCGGGCGATCCTCGGCGTCGAGCAGGCGTGGCTCGGCTTCGTCGACTCCGGCCTGCCCGAGGGCGACCCGCTCCCGCCGCTGCCGGAGGGCTGCTTCGCGCTGCAGGACCTGGAGGTCGCGACCGGGCCGCTGGTACGGCTGATGCGCGAGTTCCGCCCGCACGTGGTGACCACCTATCCCGAGGACGGCGGCTACCCGCACCCCGACCACATCATGTGCCACAAGGTCGCGGTGGCGGCCTTCGAGGCGGCCGGTGACCCCGAGCGGTACCCGGAGTTGGGTGAGCCGTGGCAGCCGCTCAAGCTCTACTACGACATCGGCTTCTCCAAGGCCAAGATCTTGGCGCTGCACGAGACGGTCCTGGCCGCCGGGCTGGAGTCGCCGTACAACGAGTGGCTGGATCGGTGGGACGAGCGGCCGGACAAGGGCCCGCGGATCACCACCCGGATCGAGTGCGCCGAGTACTTCCCGGTACGCGACGACGCGCTGCGCGCGCACGCCACCCAGGTCGACCCCGACGGCTTCTGGTTCCACGTACCCATGGAGATCCAGCGGCGGGCCTGGCCGACCGAGGACTTCGAGCTGGCCCGGTCGTTGGTGGAGAGCCCGCTGCCCGAGTCGGACCTCTTTGCCGGGATTCGGGAGACCGCCCATGCCCGCTGACGCGCGCGGGGCGTACGGTGGAGGCACGCCGTACACCGGAGGATCACACTCATGCTGACCGCTGCGCGGGTGCTCGCGGAGAACAACTTCGGGGACACCAGGACCGGCGGCCTGGCCGGACCGATGGGCCTCTTCCTCATCGTGGTGCTGGCCGTCGCCACGGTTTTCCTCATCCGTAACATGAACTCCCGGCTGCGCCGGCTGCCCGACCGCTTTCCGGGGCAGCCGGGCGTCGGCGACGCGGAGCGGGCCGAGGCGGTAGTCCTCGATCTGACACAGACGGTTGGGACCGAGGAATCTAGTGGGAGCGCTCCCAGTGCCGTTCACCAGGACATCAACCGGCAGTCGGCACCATGATCCGGGCTAAAGGCCGTCAGCTACCCCTGTTGCGCCCAACCGGTTTGGCTTAGCCTTCCGCCGGGGGACCAAAAGTCCCCGCTCCGTGCGCGGAAGGGGGCGCCGATGACCGTCACACGACCGGACGCCCAGCGTTTCGCCCGTCGCGGACCCGCCGCCGGCGGTCGTACCTCCGCCGGAGGAGATCCGTGACCTCCGGTCGGCAGACCGGCGGATCGGTCGACGGGACGGCCGCTTCCGGATCGGCGCGCCGGCAGCCGGTGGTACTCACCGTGGCGGTGCTCGGCCTGGCACTCGCCGCGATCCTCGCCGGTCTGGCCCTCCCGACCGTCGCCCTGCCGCCCGACGACCCGCTGCCACCGCTGGCCCGCTTCGGCGCCGCCGCCGGACTCGCCGCGCTGGCCCACCTCGCCCGGCTCCGCTTCCGGGTCGGCTCCGGCATCGTCAACGTGAGCTGGGGCGAGGCCGCCTTCGTCATCGGGCTCTACCTGGCCCCGGCCGGCTGGCTGCCGGCGGCCGTCTTCCTCGGCGGCGCCCTCGCCTGGGGGCTGCTCTCGGTCTTCAGCGAGCGACGCGGCGTACTCGACGTGGTCTACAACGCCGCCCTGCTCACCGTCGCGGTCGCCGTCGCGACCTCCGTCGTGGTGCCGCTCAGCCGGCCGTTCGACGCCGCACCCACGCCCGTGCTCGCGGGCGCGCTGGTGCTCGGCTCGCTGGCCTACCTGCTCGTGACGGTGGGGCTCACCGCGCTCACGCTGTCGCTGCGGCACGGCCTGCCGCTGGGCCCGCTGCTGCTCCGGACCGTACGCGGCAAGCTGCTGATGTTCGTCGGCAACGTGCTCGTGGGCCTGGTCACCGTCACCATGCTCGGCCTCGACCCGCGCTGGCTGCTCCTGCTGCCGCCCGCGCTCTGGCTGTTGCAGCAGACCTACAGCCACCGGCTGCGCGCCGACGACGAGCGGCGCACCTGGCGGGCCTTCGCCGAGGCGACCCGGGCGCTCAACCAGCTCGACGAGCGGAGCGTGGCCACCGCCGGGGTCGGCGGGGCGCGGACGCTCTTCCGCGCGGAGTCCGTCGAGGTCGACGTGGTGCGCCCGGACGGCCGGCGACGGCGCTACCGGGGCGACGCGACCGGCGAGGTGACCGAGCGGGATCTGCCGCCGCACCCCGAGCCCGCGCCGGAGCCGGACGGTACCGAGAACGAGCTGAGCCGCTCCCTGATGGTGGGGGCCGCGCACGTCGGGGAGCTGCGGGTGCGCTTCCCGCGCACCGCCCAGCCGGGCGAGCGGGAGCACGACGCGCTCTCCGCGTTCGGCGACGCGCTCGGCGCCGCGCTGCACGACGCCGCCACCCACCAGGAACTGCGCATCGTCACGGCCCGCTCGTCGTACGAGGCGGTGCACGACCCGCTGACCAACCTGGTCAACCGGGCGGCGATGCTCAGCAAGGGCGACCACGCGCTGCACCAGCTCGGGCACGACCACCCCGTGGCGCTGCTGCTGCTCGACCTCAACCACTTCAAAGAGGTCAACGACACGCTGGGCCACGCCGCCGGCGACGAGCTGTTACAGATCACCGCGGCCCGGCTCGGGGCGCTGGCCCGCCCGGACGAGCTGCTCGGCCGGCTCGGCGGCGACGAGTTCGCCCTGCTCATGACGTCCGTACCGGTGCTCGGCGAGTCGGCCGTGCCCGGCGAGCGGCCACCGCCGCTGCCGCACGCGCTGCGCCGGGCCCGCGAGATCGTCGACCGGCTCGCCGCCCCCGCCGAGGTGGCCGGCGTCCGGATGTCGGTCGAGGTCTCCGTCGGCGTGGTGGTCGCGGGTGCCGGCACCGCCGACATGACCGAGCTGCTCCGCCGCGCCGACATCGCGATGTACCAGGCCAAGGAGGGCGGCGGCAGCGTCGCCGCGTACGACAGCGCCCGGGACGCCGCCAGCACCGACCAGCTCGCGCTCCTCGCCGAACTCCGCGAGGCGCTGGACGCCGACGACCAGCTCGTGCTGGCGTTGCAGCCCGCGGTCGACCTCGCCACCGGCGCGCCGACCGGGGTCGAGGCACTCATCCGCTGGCACCACCCGCGGCGCGGCTGGCTGACCCCGGCCGACTTCGTCCGGCCGATCGAGGGAAGCGAGCTGCTCGGCTCCTTCACCCGGTACGTGGTCGACAAGGCGCTCGCGGTGGCCGCCGAGTGGGCGCGGCACGGCCTCGACGTACCGATCTCGATCAACCTCTCCGCGCGCAGCCTGCTCGACCCGCGCCTGCCGGCCGAGGTCGCGGAGTCCCTGCGCCGGCACCACGTACCGGCCGACCGGCTGGTACTGGAGATCACCGAGACGGTGGTGATGAGCGAGCTGGAGGTCATCGACGAGGTCCTCGCCGCGCTGCGGTCGCTCGGGGTGCAGCTCGCCGTCGACGACTTCGGTACCGGCTTCTCGTCGCTGACCTTCCTGACCCGGATCGCCGTCGACGAACTGAAGGTGGACCGCTCGTTCGTGATGCGGATGGCGGACTCGCCCGAGGCGGCGGCGATCGTGCGCACCACCGTCGACCTGGGTCGGGAACTCGGCCTGCGGGTGGTGGCCGAGGGGGTGGAGACCGCCGACCAGCGCGCCGCGCTCGCCGAGCTGGGCTGTACCGCCGCCCAGGGGTACCACTTCTTCAAGCCGATGCCCTCGGACAAGATCGTCACCGTGCTGAGCGCGCTGTCGAACTCCGCCCAGAGTGCCCGCATCCTCCCGCTCCGCGCCGACGGCGTCTCGTAGGCTCCGCACCCAATTTCACCGCGCCTGAGAAGTCCTCTTTGCCAATCTTTGGTGGGGATATCGGGCTGAAAAATCGGCGCCGCTTCACAGCGGATATCGAGTAGGGTGGTTCCGCCCGCCATCGCCTCTGCTGGTCTGCACCGACCCTAAATTCAGCGTGTATCCGGTGGCGTCCGAATACGGGGGAGTGGTTAACGATGAATGAATTAAGTCGCCCGAGAAAATGGATGCATCGCCGTCCGGTGTCCGCCGTCGTCGTGTTGCTGGCGTCCGGGATCGCGACCGCCGTTCTTCCCGGCGCGTCCGCCCGGGCGTCGCTCGACGGCAGGGTGGACGACCCGGTCGTCGCGGTGTCGTCGATGTCGGACACGCTGCAGATGTTCGCCACCGGCGACGACGGCTCGCTGCACCAGAAGTCGTTCGTCGATGGCATCTGGTCGGGATGGGAGGACCTGGGTGGGGATTTGACCTCCGCACCCGCGACCGCCTCTCCGGCCGAGGACCGACTGGACGTCTTCGCCCGGAGCAAGAATTTCACCCTTGTACAACGCACCTATTCCGGGGGCGTCTGGTCCAACTGGGTCGACCTGGGCGGATCGCTGACGTCCGCACCCACGGTCGTCTCCACCGGGGCGGGACGCCTCGACGTTTTCGCCCGCGGCGCGGGCAACGGTCTGATCCAACGGAGCTATTCGGGCGGGACCTGGTCGACCTGGGTGAACCTCGGCGGAGATCTCGCCTCCGCCCCGTCGGTCACCTCGTCGGCGGTCGGTCGTCTCGACGTACTCGCCCGAGGCGCGGACGACAGCCTGCTCTACCGCGCCCACGCGAACAACGCCTGGTCCGGGTGGACGTCGCTGTCCGGCCCCGTGACGTCGGCGCCGTCGGCGGTATCGAACGGGGTGGGACGGATCGACGTGGTCGCCCAGGGCCCGGGCAACGTGCTGCGACACCGGTACCTCTCCGGAGCCTGGTCGAACTGGTCGTCGCTCGCCATCGACGTCACGTCGGCCCCGACGGCGCGCACCAAGGGACCTGGCCTGCTGACCATCTGGGCCCTGAACGGTGACGGAAACCTGTACCAGTACGACAAGAGCCTCACTGCGAAGCCGAGGGTCGGTCTCTTCGCACAGTTCTCCCCGCAGGTTCCGAAGCTGGCGACCAGTCGAACCGTCGCGCGGCAACAGCGCTCGAAGGGCGAGAGCAGCGGTCCGATCGACTACGCGTACGTCTCCGAGGGGCGGCTGGTCCAGGGGTACCAGAGCGATCCCTTCAACCCGCTCACTGTCCAGTGGCGGGAAGCGACCCTCGAAGCGAGGTTCGCCCGTACGCCGGAACTCGGCCAGGGTGACGATGACGCGGTCCGGCTCGCCGCCCTCGACACCGACGGCGACGTGCGGTTCGGGACGAGGTCCGCGCAGAACCCGTTGAACTGGCAGTGGGACGACGCGGGCGGCTGGGCGAGTTCGACGAGCACCGGTCGGCTGCCCGACGGGCGCCTCGTGCTGTTCGCCGTCGACAGGTTCGGCCAGCTGTGGCACAAGCGCCAGGCGTCCTCCGGCGGGCCGTACCTGTCCTGGCAACGCCTCGACGGCATCCGGCTCGTGGCCAGCCCGAAGGCGATGACCGCGCTGCTGGACCTGCAGTTGTTCGCGACGGGTACCGACGGTCGGCTGCAGACCGCCAGCTACTCGGGTGGCGGTCTTCTCTCCGGGTGGACGGCGCTGAGCGAGCCCGGGCAGCTGGTCGGCGAGCCCTCCGTCATGGTGCTTCCCGGCTACCACTTCCGGGTCGTCGGTCGCGCTCCGGACGGCACCGTACTGACCAAGAAGCAGGATTACCTCGGGGCGTACCCGGCGGAGTGGACGGCCGTCGGCGGATTCGTCGCGGCCGGGCAACCCGCGGCGGTACTGAGCTGGGCGGGCTTCACCGTGTTCCTCGCCCGGGGCGCCGACGGCCAGATCTACAAGTCGGTCGAGACGGTTCCGGCGTCGGGGCAGTGGCGCCCGTGGGAGCCGGCGAGCGAGGGAATCCTGTCCGCGACCGATCCGACCGGATTCGCGATCACCGAGCGGAGCGGTGAGTACGCGGCGTACGTCTTCCGTACCAGCGAGGACCGGTCCTTCCTGTTCATCGAGTCGCCGCAGCTGCGCGCATCCGCCCGGCAGGGCGGGCCGGTCTTCACCGGCAACCCGCTGCCCGCCCCGCCTCAGTAACGCGGCGGAGGATCCGCGCAAATACAGAGAATGAGGCCGTTCGGCGGCGCCGGATAGGCACTCTTTCTCTGTATTTGCGCGGACCATGGCGGCGCGGGTCCTGCTGGGGCTAGGCCCTCGCGGCCGGCTCGGGGAAGGAGACGGGCGGGGCGGGGGCCGACGCGGGCTGGGCCCAGCGCATCCGGGCGGTGAAGTGGCGCAGTACGGGCGGCTCGTACTCGAACTCGACGCCGCGCAGCTGGTCGATCCGGTTCGCCACGGAGATCAACGACTCGGCCACGTAGTCCATGTGGTTGTTCGTGTAGACCCGTCGCGGGATGGCCAGGCGCAGTAGCTCCAGTGGCGAGTGTTCCTGCTGGCCGGTGTGCGGGTCGCGGCCGTGCAGGAAGGATCCGATCTCGACGGCGCGCACCCCGGACTCCAGGTACAGGGCGCAGGCCAGCGCGTGGCCGGGGAACTGGTGCGGCGGGATGTGCGGGGCGAGGGCGCCCGCGTCGACGTAGACCGCGTGCCCGCCGGTGGGCTGCTGGATCGGTACGCCGCCGGCGGCCAGCCGATCGCCGAGGTAGCGGACCTGGGCGATGCGCGCGTCGAGGTGCTCCTGCGCCATCCCCTCCTCCAGGCCGATCGCCATCGCCTCCAGGTCGCGCCCGGCGAGCCCGCCGTAGGTGACGAACCCCTCCATCGCGATGCAGCGGGCCTGGACGGCCCGGTACAGCTCGCCGTCGGCCCGGAAGCAGCAGAGCCCGCCGATGTTGACCAGGCCGTCCTTCTTGTTGGACATCAGGAAGATGTCGGCGAGGCCGAACATCTCCCGGACGATCTCCGGGATGCTCCGGTTGCGGTACCCGGGCTCGCGCTGCTGGATGAACCAGGCGTTCTCGGCGAACCGGGCGGCGTCGATGATCATCGGTACGCCGTACCGCTGGGCGATGCCGGACACGGCCGCCAGGTTCGCCATCGAGACCGGCTGCCCGCCCACGCTGTTGCAGGTGATGGTGGCGATGATGCCGGCCACGTTCTCGGGCCCGTGCGCCCGGATGGTCGGCTCCAGCGTGGCCAGGTCGAAGTTGCCCTTCCAAGCGTCGTACCGGGCGGTGTCGGTGGCCGCCGGGGTCAGCACGTTCACCGCCCGCGCCCCGGCCAGTTCCGCGTGCGCCTTCGTGGTGTCGAAGTGGTAGTTCGAGATCAGCACCGGGCGCGGGCCGCGCACCCGCCGGACCAGCTCCGGGAAGAGGATCTGCTCCGACCCGCGTCCCTGGTGGGTGGGGATGGTGTGCGGGTAGCCGAAGACCCGCCGTACCGTCTCCGCCAGCCGCTCGTAGCTGCGGCTGCCCGCGTACCCCTCGTCGCCGGTCATCAGGCCGGCCCACTGGCGGTCGCTCATCGCCCCCGTGCCGCTGTCGGTCAGCAGGTCGACGTAGACGTCCGCGCTGCGCAGTCCGAACGGGTTCCAGCCCGCGGCGGCCAGGGCCGCGCGCCGCTGGGCCGCGTCGATGAGCCGGATCGGTTCCACCATCTTGATCCGGTACGGCTCGGGCATGAGCTTGGTCATCCAGCTGCTCCCATTTCGACAGGGGCGGTGCGGGCGCGCGTCAGGCGCCCACCGAGGCGAGGTAGCTGCCGGCCCGGTGTGGATCCAGGAACCAGTGCTGGAAGTCCGCCGGGTCGGAGAATCCGTTCGCGAAGCGCCGCGCGACCTGCTCGTTCTGGGCGGCGGCGCTGAGGATGCGCTGTACGTGCGCCGGCAGCGGCCGGAGCATGAGGTTGGTCCAGGCGGTGACCGGCTCGCCGACCCGGGCCCAGAACTGCTCGAACGTCTGCTCCATCCAGGCGCGGTCGAACGGCTGGTCGCCGCGGGCCAGGATGGCGCCGAGGTAGGCGGCGGCGCACTTCGCCGCCGTGTTGCTGCCCTGCCCGGTGATCGGGTCGTTCGAGACCACCACGTCCGCCATGCCGAACACCAGCCCGCCGGACGGGAGGACGGCGGCCGGCCGCCGTACCGTCGGGGTGTAGCGACCGGAGAGGGTGGCGCGGGCGTCGGTCAGCTCGACCTCGGCGCAGCGGTCGTAGATCCACGGCGTGTACTGCCGGATCAGGTCGACGGTCAGCTTCAGGTGCTCGGCCGGGTCGAGCCGTTCCTTCCACAGGTCCAGCGGCGTGTCCGGTACCGCCTCCCAGAAGAGGATGTCGCAGTCGCCCGTGCGGGTCAGGGCGGGGATGACGAAGAGCTCGCCCAACCCCGGCACCACGTTGATCTCGACCTTTCGCCCCTGGTACGCGGGGTCGCGCCGCATGCCGTGCACGTACGCCACCGCCAGGCCCCGCTGCGGGGCGGTGAAGGTGGACCGGACGGGATCGCGGTCGAAGACGCTGACCAGTTCGGCCTTGCCGGCCGCCACGATGGTCAGGTCGTAGCGGCCCAGCCGGGTCAGCCCGTCCAGGTCCCCGGTGGTCACGCCCTGGTAGTGGACGGTGCCGCCGCGGTCCTCGAAGAGCTCCAGCCAGGCGGCCATCTTGATCCGCTGGTCGGTGCTCGACGCCGGCTCGTCCAGCCGCCCCAGCGCGCTGAGCACCCGCTCGCCGGGCGGGGCGGAGACCGAGAGGTGGACCGCCTCGATCGGTGGGACCTGCTCCTCCCACAGCTGCAGGCCGTACGCCCGCTCCGTCCGCAGCGCCTGCCCGAACATCGCCTGGGTGCTCATCACCCAGCCGTTGCGGATCTCATCGGGGGTACGCGCCGACATGATTGTCACGTCGTACCCCTCGGCGAGCAGGCACAGCCCGAGCTGGAGACCGGACTGCCCGGCGCCGACGATGAGAACCCTGCGCATCCGTCCGTACCTCTCCGCGATCCGCTATCGCACCGTGACCGGGCCGGCCGCGGCGCTGGTGCGCTCCATGGCGTGCACCACCACCGCGAGCAGCGCCTGGGCCACCGAGGCCCGGTCCCGCGCGTCGCAGGTGATCAGCGGCACGTTGGGGGAGAGCGCGAGCGCCTGCCGTACGTCGTCCAGGTGGTGCGTCTGTACCCCGTCGAACAGGTTGATGGCGACCACGAACGGCAGGTCGCTGTCCTGCTCGAAGTAGTTCACGGCGGCGAAGGAGGCGGCCAGCCGCCGGGTGTCGGCGAGTACGAGCGCACCGCTGGCGCCCCGGCAGATGTCGTCCCACATCGGCCAGAACCGGGCCTGTCCGGGCGTACCGAAGAGGTAGAGCACCAGGTCCCGGTCGATGGTCAGCCGCCCGAAGTCCATCGCGACGGTCGTGGTGACCTTGTCCATCCCCGGGTCGAGCGGATCGACGCTCTCGCTCGCGGCGGTCATCCACGCCTCGGTGTTGATCGGCGGGATCTCCGAGATCGCCCCGACACAGGTGGTCTTGCCAACCCCGAAACCGCCGGCGATGACGATCTTCGCCGAGGTCAGCATCGGGTTATCGGGTGCGTTGGCGTAGGCCGTCACGGAGTTTCTCCAGGAGCCGGAAGTCGAACGGAGAGCTGTAGGTTTCCGCGTGGACCAGCAGGTGGTTCGAGGCGGCGAGGTCGTCCACCACCACCCGGGTCACGCCGAGCGAGATCCCCGACATGGCGGAGAGCTCGGCCACGGACTTGGTCTCGGCGGCGCACTCGTAGAGCGAACGCGCCTCGGGCAGCAGGGTGGCGGCGAACCGCGCGTCGTAGTACGGCACCGAGACCAGCGTGTGCACCAGCAGCGGCTGGCGGGTCCGGGTCCGGCCCCTGGTCAGCACGTACGGCCGTACCTTCCAATGTGTTGCGGCCACCGCTGACACTCCCTGTTCTGACCGTTGTGATGGTTACCGGCTCGCGCTGATCCGGTGCAGCTGGGTGCGCAGCTGCGGGGTGAGCAGGTGCCCCACCGCGCCGACCAGCTGGGTCATCCGGTACGCGACCGTACGCAGGTTGCAGCCCGCGGTGGCGACGACCGCGAGCCCGGCCGAGCTGCCGACCCGCATGAAGAGCAGGTGCCCGTGCGGCAGCCGGATCGTCAGGTACTCCGAGGCGCCCAGGTTCAGCAGGGCGGCGCTGCGGTCCGCCATGCTGATCAACCCGGCGGTCAGCGCCGCGAGCTGGTCACCGAGGTCGCGCGGTACCGCGTCGGAGGCGACGAGTTGCAGCCCGTCCAGCGAGACCAGCACGACGTGCGTCACGTCGGGCACCTCGTCGGCGAACTGCCGGATCAGCCAGGCGAACTCCTGCGGCGAGCGGCCGCCGTTGGCGTCGTGACTCACCGCGACCACCCTCCCGGCGCCGGCACCCCGCCGGCCCGCTCCGCGTCGACCGGGCCGCCCGCCCGTCCGTCCTCGCCCAGACCGGCGGCGCGTTGGGCGTCGAAGACCCCCGCGGCGAAGTCGGCGGTCTCGTCGGGCCAGGTGCCGTGGTCCGTCGGCGCGACCGGCACCGGCTGGGCCGTACCCGCGCCGCCCGGCGGGTTGCGCAGGCTGGCCACCACGCGTACCGGCAGGTCACCGGGCGCTCCGGCCGGGGCCGCGGACCCCGCCGGTACGGGTGGCCGCCGCGTGGCGGCGGGCTCGGCGTGCCCGACGGCGGGCTCGGCGTGGCCGCCGGGCCGAAGCGGCTCGGCGTACCCGGCGGGCGGGACGCCTCGGTGCGCCGGATCGACGTAGAGGTTGGTACGCGCGGCGGCCTCGGCCGGCACGGCCTGGGCCCCCCGCTGCCCCGGCCCGGCGGCGTTCAGCGGGATGGCGCAGAGCAGCTCCTCGGGGAGCAGGATCGTGGCCGTGGTGCCGGCCCCGTTGCGGTTCGTCAGTCGGACCTGGATGCGGTGGGCACGGGCCAGCCGCTGCACCACGGCCAGGCCGAGCTGTACGGCCGGCTGCGGCGCCTGTAGCGGATCCGCCTCGCCGGCCAGCACGGCGTTGAGGGCGGCGAGCCGCTCGGGCCGGATCCCGATGCCGGTGTCCTCGATGCGCAGCAGCACGCTGCCGCGCTCGGTCACGTGGGCCGAGACGACCACGTCGGTCCGGGGCGCGGAGAACCGGGCCGCGTTGTCCACCAGCTCGGTGAGGAGCCGGATCACGTCGTCCGCGGCGAACTCCACCACCGCCAGGTCGGCGACGCCACCGAGCTTGACCCGCGGGTAGTGCTCGATCGCCGAGACCGAGGCCCGGACCACGTCGAGCAGGGTGGTGACCTGCTGGCCCGCGTCCTCGACCTTCCGTCCCGCCAGGACCTGGAGGTTCTCCGCCTGCCGTCGGATCCGCGAGTTCGCGTTGTCGATCTGGTAGAGCTTCTCCAGCCGGGCCGGATCCCGCTCGTCGGCCTCGATCTCCTCCAGGTAGCCGCCCAGCTGGTACGCCGCGGCCATGATCCGTAGGGCGTACTGCTCGGCGAGGCCGCGCCACGGGTCGCCCGGGGGGCCGTCCTGATCGGATCGGGGCGGTCGGCCGTTCGCCGGCCGGGACGCAATGGTGGGATCCAACCGCCGAGCCAGGCGTCGTCGCCATTTGGCGGGTCTGGTCACCACGGAACCTCTGCGTGCATGCCGTCCTCTCGGTGAAGCTGACCCGCACATCGACGCCGACGGGTGAGCAGTCAATCACTACCGCTCCGCTCGCGCAACCCGCCCCCTTTTGTCCGCGCACCGTCGGTTCTTCGCGCTTCTCGGCCGGCGCGATCACCATTTCCGCTGGTGGTGGAGGACCGTTACGGCCGGGGCAGGGCCCGCCGCGGGCGGGGCGGGCCGTCAGCCGAGTGGGCCGTGTCCGGACACCTTTTCGGCGGGCCGCTCGCGGAGTGGTTATGGTCGTCGGGTGAATCGTCTGGCGAACGCGACCAGCCCGTACCTCCAGCAGCACGCCACCAATCCGGTCGACTGGTGGCCGTGGGGGCAGGAGGCGTTCGCCGAGGCGCGCCGCCGGGACGTTCCTCTGATCATCTCCGTGGGCTACGCCGCCTGTCACTGGTGTCATGTGATGGCACACGAGTCGTTCGAGGACGACGCCGTCGCCGAGGTGATGAATCGCAATTTCGTGTCCGTCAAGGTGGACCGGGAGGAACGTCCGGACGTCGACGCGGTATACATGACCGCCACCCAGGCGATGACCGGTCAGGGCGGTTGGCCGATGACGGTTTTCGCCACGCCCGACGGTAAGCCGTTCTTTTGCGGGACGTACTTTCCGCGCGCCAATTTCCTGCGCCTGCTGGAATCGGTGACGGTGGCCTGGCGGGACCAGCGGGAGGCGGTCGTCGGGCAGGGCGCCGCGGTGCTGGAGGCGATCGGCGGTGCCCAGGTCACCGGCGGGCCGGCCGCCCCGCTCACCGCCGAGCTGCTCGACGCCGCCGCCGAACGGCTGGCCCGCGAGTACGACCCGCGCCACGGCGGGTTCGGCGGCGCGCCCAAGTTCCCGCCGCACCTGAACCTGCTCTTTCTGCTCCGGCACCACCAGCGCACCGGCTCGGCCCGCGCCCTGGAGATCGTCCAGCACACCTGCGAGGCGATGGCCCGCGGCGGCATCTACGACCAGCTGGCCGGCGGCTTCGCCCGCTACTCCGTGGACGAGCACTGGACCGTGCCGCACTTCGAGAAGATGCTCTACGACAACGCGCTGCTGCTGCGGGTCTACACCCAGCTCTGGCGGCTCACCGGTGACCCGCTCGCCGGCCGGATCGCCGCCGAGACGGCCGCGTTCCTCGTCGACGACCTCGGTACCGCCGCCGGCGGCCTCGCCTCGGCGCTCGACGCGGACACCGAGGGGGTGGAGGGGGCGACCTACTCCTGGACCCCGGCCCAGCTGGTGGCGGCGCTCGGCGAGGAGGACGGCCGCTGGGCCGCCGACCTCTTCGGCGTCACCGCCGACGGAACCTTCGAGAAGGGTACGAGCGTGCTGCGGCTGGCCCGGGACATCGACGGGCTGGCGCCCACCGTGCCCCTCGCCACGGGTGCCCGGGAGGCGACCGAGCCGCCGGAGGTCGCGCTGGTCGCCCGCTGGCAGCGGGTACGCGACCGGCTGCGCGAGGCCCGCGACCGGCGCCCGCAGCCGGCCCGGGACGACAAGGTGGTGGCCGCCTGGAACGGACTGGCCGTCACCGCGCTGGTCGAGCACGCGGTCCTGACCGGCGATCCGGTCACCGCGGCCGCCGCCCGGGGCGTCGCGGAGGTGCTGGCCGGGCGGCACGTCGTGGCCGGGCGCCTGCGCCGCGTCTCCCGGGACGGGCGGGTCGGCGAGCCGGCCGGCGTGCTGGACGACTACGGCTGCGTGGCGGAGGCGTTCTGCGCCGTGCACCAGCTCACCGGCGAGGGACGGTGGCTGGAGCTGGCCGGCACGCTGCTCGACGCCGCGCTCGCGCACTTCGGCGCCGAGGGGGGCGGCTTCTACGACACGGCCGACGACGCCGAGCGGCTGATCACCAGGCCGGCCGACCCGACCGACAACGCCACCCCCTCCGGGCTCTCGTCGCTGGCCGCCGCGCTGGTCGCGTACGCGGCCCTGACCGGCCAGGTCCGGTACCGGGAGGCGGCCGAGCGGGCCCTCGGTACCGTCGCGCCGATCATCGCCCGGCACGCCCGGTTCGCCGGGTACGCGGCGGCGGTCGGCGAGGCGCTGCTCTCCGGCCCGTACGAGATCGCGATCGTGACCGACGAGCCCGGCGCCGACCCGCTGCGCGCGGCGGCCCAGCGGCACGCCCCGCCCGGCGCGGTGGTCGTGGCGGGCGCCCCGGACCAGCCGGGAGTGCCGCTGCTGGCCGACCGGAGCCGGCTCGGCGGCGAGCCCACCGCGTACGTCTGCCGGGGCTTCGTCTGTGACCGTCCGGTCACCTCGGTGGAGGAGTTGGTGGCGCAGCTCACCCGCGCCTGAGGCGACCGCGGCCCCGCGGCGTACCCGGCGAAGCCGCAGGCCGCGCGGGTGGGCCGGCGATTGGGGCGGTGGCGGGCGGCCCGGCTAGGCTGGCGGCCGTTATGGATTCCCGCACCGGTCTTCCCGTCGTCGGCATGGTGGGTGGTGGCCAACTGGCCCGGATGACCCACCAGGCCGCCATCGCCCTCGGCCAGTCCCTGCGCGTGCTGGCCCTCACGCCCGAGGACGGCGCCGCGCTGGTCGCCGCCGACGTCCACTACGGCGACCACACCGACCTGGCCGCGCTGCGCACCTTCGCCAAGGGGTGCGACGTGGTCACCTTCGACCACGAGCACGTGCCGACCGAGTACGTGCGCACCCTGGCGGCCGAGGGCTTCACCCTCTACCCGCCCGCCGACGCCCTGGTCCACGCCCAGGACAAGCGGGTCATGCGGGAGCGGCTGAGCGCGCTCGGCGCGCCCGTACCGGCCTGGCGGCCGGTGGCCTCCCCGGACGAGGCGGTCGAGTTCGGCGAGCGGGTGGGCTGGCCGCTGGTGCTCAAGGCGGCGCGCGGCGGCTACGACGGCCGGGGCGTCTGGGTCGTCGACGACCCCGAGCAGGCCCGCGAACAGGCGCGCGTGCTGATCGAGGGCGGCACGCAGGTGATCGCCGAGGAGCGGGTACGGCTGCGCCGGGAACTCGCCGTGCAGGTGGCGCGCTCGCCGTTCGGGCAGGTCGCGGCGTACCCGGTGGTGGAGACCGTGCAGCGCGACGGGATCTGCGTGGAGGTCCTCGCCCCGGCGCCGGGGCTGTCCGAGGAGCTGGCTCTGGCCGCCCAGCAGCTCGCGATCGACATCGCCACCGCGCTCGGCGTGGTCGGGCTGCTCGCGGTGGAGCTCTTCGAGGTGGGGACCGGCCCGGCCGACGGCAGACTGATCGTCAACGAGCTGGCGATGCGTCCGCACAACTCGGGGCACTGGAGCATCGAGGGGGCCCGCACCTCCCAGTTCGAGCAGCACCTGCGCGCGGTGCTCGACTACCCGATGGGGGACACGGCGCTGACCGCGCCGGCCGTGGCGATGGCGAACGTGCTCGGCGGGGCCGAGGGCGGCATGTCCATCGACGAGCGGCTGCACCACCTCTTCGCCGCCGATCCCGGCGCCAAGGTGCACCTCTACGGCAAGCAGGTCCGCCCGGGGCGGAAAATCGGGCACGTCACGGTGCTCGGCGACGACATGGACGAGGTACGCGCCCGCGCGGTGCGGGCGGCGCGCTGGCTGCGGGAGGGCGAGTGACCGCGGTGGCGGAGCAATCGGCGTCGGGGCGGCCCGCGGTCGCGGTCGGCGTGATCATGGGCAGTGACTCGGACTGGCCGACCATGAAGGCCGCCGCCGAGGCGCTCGACGAGTTCGGCGTCGGCTACGAGGTGAGCGTCGTCTCGGCGCACCGCACCCCGGTGAAGATGATCGAGTACGGCCGGAGCGCGGCCGAGCGGGGCCTCAAGGCGATCATCGCCGGGGCGGGCGGCGCGGCGCACCTGCCGGGAATGGTCGCCTCGGTCACCCCGCTGCCCGTCATCGGCGTACCCGTACCGCTCAAGCACCTCGACGGGATGGACTCGCTCCTGTCGATCGTGCAGATGCCGGCCGGCGTACCGGTCGCGACCGTCTCGATCGGTGGCGCGCGCAACGCCGGCCTGCTCGCCGTACGGATCCTCGCCGCCGCCGACCCGACCCTGCGGCAGCGGATGTCCGACTACCAGGCGAGCCTCGAAAGGCTGGTCGCCGAGAAGGACGCCGCCCTCCAGGCCAGCCTCGGCTAGCACCGTCCCGTCGATCTAGGGCAAATCGTCGTGATTGGAGATCAACCAAGCGAGGATTTGCCCTAGATCGACGCGGGGTGGGGGTCTGCGCTAGCGCATGCCGCGCAGGGCGCCCCGGAGCCGCTCCTGGGTACGGCGGCGCCGCTCGTTGCTCGCACCGAGCAGCAGCAGCACGATGCCGACGGGGATCAGCACCAGCCATGGCCCGAACGCGGTGAGCAGGTGCAGCGTGGCGAGCGCGGTGACCACCGCGCCCGTGATCACCGGTGCCTGTTGCCGCCGCATCGAACCGAAGATCAACGTTGCCACCCCGCCGAGCAGGAGCAGCACCTGCCGCAGGTCGCTGGTGTTGCTGCTGGCGATCACCAGCACCAGGCTGGGCAGGAACGCCGCGACGAGCGCCGGCCCGTACGCGGTCCAGCTGCTCAGGTCCGGCCGGTGGCGCAGCTCCAGCAGGCCCACCAGCAGGGCGAGCGCCGCGAACGGCAGCGTGTACGCCTCGGGTAGCGCCACGTCGGCGATCGCCATCAGCAGCCACCAGGCCGTGATCTCGCAGCCCACGGCCGCCCAGAAGAGCGTGCGGCGCTCGGCCGTACGCCGGCCGGGGCGGGTCGCGGCGACGCCGAGCACGGCACCCCAGGCGGCCAGCAGCGCCGCGATGTGCCGGGGCGAGTCGAAGGCCAGCGCCCCGGCGATGAGCGCGGCGCCGTAGCCGCTCCACTCCACGGTGGCGGCCTCGCGGCTGGCCTCGGGGCGACGCAGCCGGGGTAGGGTGGCGGCGACCAGCAGCAGGGCCGCGCCGACCGCCAGCACGCCGAACGCCGACCAGCCCGGGTCCAGCCCGGCGACCAGGCCGGCCGTGAGGACGAAGAGCTGGCCCATCACCGAGGCGAAGAGCCAGCCGAGGATCCGGGCCGGCTGGCTCCGCCCGGCCAGCGCCGCCACGGCGCCGACGCCGACCGCACTGCCGAGCGTGAAGAGCGTCATCTCCCTGGTGGCGAGGCTGCCGGCCAGCCCGGCGCCGCCCGCCGCCAGCCCGATCACGAACGCCACCACGCGGGCCACCCGCAGCGACCGGGCCGGCTCCTCGACCGGCGGAGGCGGCGTCAGCGCCAACCCGAGCATCGCGAGGGTGAAGACCATCAGCGCCGCCATCGTGCTGTTCGGCCAGCCCTGACCGAGCGCGATCGGCGCGATCAACAGGGTGACCGCCGCCCCCGGCAGCACCACCGGGATCGCGCGCGCCGGCCGTCCGCCGGTGAATCCGGTCGCGGCCAGCGCCGCCGCGATGGTGAGCAGCAGCGCGGCGAGCACGTTGCTGGCGCCGACCGCCTTGGCGGGCGGGGTGGTCAGCCCGGGCGGGGGGCCGTCCCAGATCCCGCCCAGGGTGCGGTACGGCTCGACCAGGGCGGCGACCAGGGCCGGGGCGATCGCGGCGACCGCGAGCGCGACCGGCAGCGCGGCGGCGGCCATCGCGCCGGCCGCCGGACTGACCGACCACTGTTCGCGCGCCGGGCCGCCGGGGATCCGGCGCAGGGCGCCGCCGAGCATCACCGTCCAGCGGCGGGCCGGCCGGTCGTCGGTACCGGGCGGGGTGGTGGCGGAGCGGATCAGCTCGGCGAGGATGCCGAGCAGGGCCGCCGCGGCGGCGTACACGCCGAACGGCAGGCCGGTGAAGATCGACGCGGCCGCGGTCACCGTCGCGCCGACGGCGATGCCGACGCTCGCGTACGGCAGGAAGTGCGGGATCCGGCGGCGGGCCAGGGCCAGCGCGGCGACGCCGAGGCTGCTGGCGGCCAGCCCTCCGACCAGGACGGTCTCGGCCGAGCCGCCGAGTTCGGCGGAGAGGGCGGCGAGCGCCCCCGGCAGGGCGATCAGGGCGCCGGCGAGCGCGCAGCCGCCGATCTGCACGAGATGGGGCGGCATCTCGTCGGCCTCGACCGCGACCGCCGTACCGCCCTCGACCGCCTCGTCGCCGTCGAACTCCGGCACCGGCTCGCCGGCCGCGAGACCGGCGACCGTCCGGGCGAGCACCGCCACGACCACCCCGAGCAGCACCACCAGCGTCAGCGCCACGGCGGTGGTCCACGGGCGTACCAGGCTCGCCCCGACCGCGTGCAGGGCGACCACGGCCGCGACCGCGGCCCGGGTCAGCCCGGCCCGGGGGTCGGCGGCCGCGACGGCCGAGACGCCGTACGCGGTGGCCACGGCGCCGCCCACCAGGACCGGCGACCACCAGGGCAGACCCAGCGCGGCCGGGGTGCCGATGGTGGCCAGCCCGACGCAGACCGCCGCGACGTCGTACCGCCACGGGCGGGGCAGCACGATCGCGGCGGCCGCCGCCAGCAGCACCAGCGCCACCGGGGCCTGCCAGGTGCCCGTACCGGCCGGGCCGGCCGGCCACTCGCCGAGCTGCGCCTCCCAGAGCCGGCCGGGGGAGGCGAGCACCCGTACCCCGCCGCTGAGCGCCGTCCAGCCGGCGAGCAGCGCGATCACGCCGCCGCCCAGCGCGATGCCGAGGACCGGCCCCCGGCGCCAGTCGTCGGGCAGGGCACGCGCGCCCGCGGCCACCACGAGCACCAGCACGGCGCCCGCGACCAGTTGGGCATTGGGCGCCAGGATGGCGGCGATCCGGGCGAGCGTGGCGACCAGCGCGGTCGTCGCGGCCGCGGCGGCGAGGTCGGAGCCGTCCAGCACCCGGTCGGCACGCCGGCCGGCGTCGATCGACGGGGCGAGTACCAGCAGCACGGCGGCGACCAGCAGCAGCGTCCCCACCCAGGCGTCGGGCGCGGTCGCGCCGGCGGCGCCGAAGGCCGCGGCCGTCACCGCCAGCACGCCGAGCCCGGTCCCCACCGCCAACGGCATGGCAACCTGGCGCTGCGAGACCTGGGTGACGGCCGCGTACCCGAGCGTGGCGCAGACCGCCAGGAAACTGGCCGCGAGGACCGGTTGGGTGGCGTGCTGGAGCGAGGCGGCGGTCGGGGTGGGGTCGACCGGCACCGTCGAGGCGACGAAGGCGGCGACCGCGCCCGGCAGGGCGAAGGCGGCGCCGCCGGCGGCGTACGCGGCGACCAGCGGGGCGGACTCGCCGACCGGCACGGCCGACGGCACCGGCGCCGCGGCGACGAGCGCTCCGGCGACGGTCAGCCCGAGCAGCACGGCGGCGGTGAGGCCGGGACGGGCCATGCCGGCCCCGGCGGCGGCGAGGCCGAGCACGGCCGCGGCGACGACGTGCACCACGGCGGTCTGGGTGGTCCGCGCGGTCAGCCCGGCGAGGGCGATCCCGGCCGCGACCAGCAGCGGCGGCCACGGCGCGGCGACCCAGGAGAGCCCGAACGAGGCCGGTACGGCCAGCGCCGTCAGCGCCGCGCCGACCACGGCCCCCTCCCGGCGCACCTCGGGTGGCAGCGCGAGCACGGCCGCGACGGTGAGCAGGAACGCGGTGGCGGCCAGCTGCCACCCGGCCGGACCGGCCGCCGCCGCGAGCCGCTCCGGGTACGCCGCGAGGTCGGCCTGCCAGACCGGCATCGCCGCCCGCACCGGGGCGAGTCCGGCGCGCAGCGCACCACCGGCGACCACGACGCCGCTGACGGCCAGCGCGACCGCCGAGGCCAGCTGCGGTCCCCGGCGGGCGGCCTCCGGTACGGCGCGCACGCCGAAGCCGGTGAGCGCGATGACCAGGGCGACGAGCAGGAGCGCCTCCCCGGGCGCCGTCACGGCGACGACGCGGCCGGCGGCCCCGATCACCGCCAGCGTCAGCACACCGGCGGCGAGGTCCACCAGCGCGGGCCGGCCGAGGCTCAGTGCCCCGGCGAGCCCGATCCCGGCGGCGAGCAGCAGGGTGATGCCGGCCCGGAACGCGGTCGGCGCGGTCGTCGCGTCGAGCAGCGCGGCGACCGCGTAGACCAGCGCGCCGGCGATGGCCAGGCCGTGCAGCGCCCAGGTGAGTTCGCGCAGCCAGAGGATGGGCGGCGCGGTGGCACCGGTGCCGGTGCCGGCCGAGCCGGCCGAGCGGGTGCCGGTACGGGCCGGGCCCGGCCCGTCGAGGTCGTCGAGCCGGTCGAGGTCGTCGGGGCCTGCGCCGGCGCGGGTCGGACCGGACTCGTCGCCGCGCAGCACCGCATCCGCCTCCTCGTGCGCGGACTCCGGCCGTTCCACGTCGGCGGGATCGGGTCCGGCGGCACCGGCGGCGGGCTCCCCGGGCTGCCGGGCCAGCCAGGCCGGCGGAGCGAGCCGGCCGTGCTGGTCGAAGAGGCGGGCGAGGTAGAGGTCGACCGCGGCCACCGCGACCAGGGCCAGCGCCCAGCCGATCGGGGCGGAGATCCAGTCGTACGCCAGCAGCGGCAGGATCGGTTGCAGGGCCAGCACGGTCACGTAGCGCGGCACGTTCAGGCCGGTGAGGCCGGCGTACGCCCCGGCGACCACCGCGGTGACCCCGAAGACGATGCTGGCGAAGACCGCGCCGGAGACGACGCCGCCGCGGACCTGCTCGACGGTCCAGAGCGCGTACCCGTCCAACGGCACCAGCAGCAGTCCGACCGCCGCGATGGTCTCGGCGGTGGCGGTGAGCCCGCGCCGCGCCATCACCGGCGGGGCGGCCAGCATGCCGGCGGTGGCCGCGAGCAGGATCGCCAGCCGGCTGCCGCTGCCGAAGGAGCTGATCGCGACGGCGGCGAAGACGACGGCGGCGACGCCGAGCAGCAGCGCGCCGAGGCCGAGCAGGATGTTCTGCACCTCGCGGGTGGAGGCCTCCGGGCGGGGGGCCGGCTCGCGACCGGGTGGCGGCGTGACCCTCGTACGGGGCGGCGGCGGTGGTGGCCGGTCCCGCCCGGCGGTGGCCGGCGGCGGGCCCTGGCGCGGTACCCGGGGGCGCTGGCCCGGCTCGGCGGCGGGCGGTCGCTGCGGGTCGACCCGGCGGCGCAGCACCCGGCGCGGACGGGTGGCCTGCTTGAGCCGCTCCGCACTGGCGTGCGCGAGGATGTCGCGCTGGAAGAGCGCGGCCTGCATGTCGGCGGCGATCTGCTTCGCCTCGGAGCCGAGGGCGGCCTCCCGCTTCTTCATCTCGGCGATCGAGCGATCGATGCGAGCCAACTCCTCGGCCCAGCGGCCCTGGGGGGCGCCGCAGTGCGGGCAGTGGGGTGCCGCATTGATCTCGCGGCCGCACGAGGCGCACGGGTACGTGCTCACGGGCACCTGCTCCTCCCCGCCGGGACAGCATTGTGGACTTCCCCCGAAGCATGCCCAAAGCAGGCAGTGATTCGATAGTCCCGCGCCGGGGAGAGATGCGAAAAACGTAGCCGGACGAGCCGCGGAGCGCAGCTGCTCCGCGGCTCGTCCGGTCCGTTGGATGATGTTGTCGCAGGTCGGTTCCGCGCCGGCTGGCGGGTCAGGACCGTACGGGGTGGCCGGTCGGGCCCGGCGCCGAACGGGTCAGGCGGGCGCCGGTACGGGCCGAGGAGTCAGGGGCGACCCATGCCGCGGTACTCCCAGCCGGCCTGCGTCCACAGTGCCGAGTCCAGGCAGTTGCGGGCGTCCACCACGCGCCGGCCGGCGGCCAGCTCGCCGAGGGCGAAGGGGTCCGCGTTGCGGAAGTCGGCCCACTCGGTGA
The DNA here is from genome assembly GCF_040676675.1 of Micromonospora sp. NPDC049559. NCBI lineage: Bacteria > Bacillati > Actinomycetota > Actinomycetes > Micromonosporales > Micromonosporaceae > Micromonospora > Micromonospora sp. NPDC049559. The sequence continues at coordinate 136,517 of NZ_JBFAPK010000018.1, forward strand.
GCACGCAGACCAGGTCGGACTCGCGGACGGCGTCCTGCATGCTCGGCTCGTAGGTCAGGTCCGGCAGGGCGCGGCGGGCGTTCTCCATGCCCTGCGGGTCGTAGACGTGCACCTCGGCGCCGGCCTTGGCGAGCAGCGCGGCGACGGCGAGCGCGGGCGCGTCCCGGACGTCGTCGGTGTTGGGCTTGAAGGTCGCGCCGAGCACGGCGATCCGGGTGCCGGAGAGGTCGGGGCCGGCCGGCCCGTACCGGCGGCCGAGCAGATCCGCCGCGAGCTGGAGCACCCGGGTACGGCGGCGCAGGTTGATCAGGTCGACCTCGTGCAGGAAGCGCAGCGCCTCGCCGGCGCCCAGCTCCTGGGCCCGGGCCTGGAACGCCCGGATGTCCTTGGGCAGGCAGGCGCCGCCGAAGCCGAGGCCGGCCTGGAGGAAGCGGTTGCCGATGCGGGGGTCGTAGCCGATCGCCCGGGAGAGCTGGGTCACGTCGCCGCCGGCGACCTCGCAGACCTCGGCCATCGCGTTGATGAAGGAGATCTTGGTGGCGAGGAAGGCGTTGGCGGCCACCTTGACCAGCTCGGCCGTGGCGAAGTCGGTGACCACCACGGGCACCTCGCGGTCCTCGGTGGCGGCCAGGTCGAAGACGCCCTTGTGCGCGGCGTAGAGCATGGCGTGGGCCCACTCGCTCTTGACCCCGACCACGATCCGGTTCGGGCGGAGCACGTCCTCGACCGCGAAGCCCTCCTGGAGGAACTCCGGGCTCCAGGCGACCTCGATGCCCAGGTCGGCCGGGGCGTGCTTGCCGACGAGCTGCTCGACCCACTCGGCGGTGCCGACCGGCACGGTCGACTTGCCCACGATGAGGGCCTTGCGGGTCAGGTGCTGGGAGAGGCCGGTGACCGACGCCTCGACGTACGACAGGTCGGCGCCCATCCCGTCGGCGCGCTGCGGGGTGCCGACGCAGATGAAGTGCACGTCGCCGAAGGCCGCGGTCTCCGCCATGTCGGTGGTGAACCGGAGCCGGCCGGCCGCGAGGTTGCGCCGCAGCAGCTCGTCCAGGCCCGGCTCGTGGATCGGAACCTCACCACCGGCGAGCTTGGCGATCTTCTCGGCGTCGACGTCGTACCCGATCACCTCGTAGCCGAGTTCCGCGAAGCAGATGGCGTACGTCGCACCCAGGTAGCCGGTGCCGAGGAAGGTCAACCGTGGGCGAGGAGCGCCCGAGGGTGGGGTTACCGTGGCGATTGCGGACATGGGTTGAGTACTCGGGTACGGGATCGTCACGCCTGTTTTCTCCGCTCGCGCTGGCGGCGCTTCCTTGCGTCGCGTTCGGCTGCGGCGCCTCGCCCTGGGCACCGGTCGGTATGGGGATGATCTGCTTTTGTATCGCCGCGGTGCGCTGGCGACGATAGTGCGATGAGCCTACGCGGCGGTAAGGATCACCTGAACTATGGTCGCTATCCTCACATCCGCACGACGGGCCTTGGGTAGGCGACGCTACAGATGCGCATGATAGTCGCCAGGTCCCGGAACAGCCGCAAGGGGAGGGCAAACATGACGACAGAGCAGTCGTTCGACGTCTACCGCCTGCCGGAGGAGCACGAGGAGATCCGGGCGGCGGTGCGCGAGGTCTGCGACGCCAAGGTCGCCCCCAACGCGGCCGAGGCGGACGAGAGTGGCGAATTCCCCACGGCGTCGTACGACGCGTTGCGTTCCGCCGACTTCCACGCCCCGCACATCCCCACGGAGTACGACGGCGCCGGGGCCGACGCGCTGGCCACCGCGATCGTGATCGAGGAGGTCGCCCGGGCCTGCGCCGCCAGCTCCCTGATCCCGGCCGTGAACAAGCTCGGCACGATGCCCCTGCTGCTGGCGGCCTCGCCGGAGCTCAAGCGCCGCTACCTGCCCCCGGTCGCCCGTGGCGACGCGATGTTCTCGTACTGCCTCTCGGAGCCCGAGGCGGGCAGCGACGCCGCCGCCATGACCACCCGCGCGGTGCGTGACGGAGACCACTACGTGCTCAACGGCGTCAAGCGGTGGATCACCAACGCGGGGGTCTCCGAGTACTACACGGTCTTCGCCGTGACGGATCCCACAGCCCGCTCCCGCGGCATATCGGCCTTCGTGGTGGAGAAGTCCGATCCGGGGGTGAGCTTCGGCGCACCGGAGAAGAAACTCGGAATCAAGGGGTCGCCGACCCGCGAGGTCTACTTCGACAACGTACGGATTCCGGCCGACCGGATGATCGGCGAGCCGGGTACCGGCTTCGGCACGGCGATGCGGACCCTGGACCACACCCGGGTCACCATCGCGGCGCAGGCGATCGGCATCGCCCAGGGCGCGCTGGACTACGCCAAGGGGTACGTGCGGGAGCGCAAGCAGTTCGGCCGGGCGGTCGCCGAGTTCCAGGGCATCCAGTTCATGCTGGCCGACATGGGGATGAAGCTGGAGGCGGCCCGGCAGTTGACGTACGCGGCGGCCAGCCGGTCGGAGCGGAACGCCCCGGATCTCGGCTACTTCGGCGCGGCGGCCAAGTGCTTCGCCTCGGACACCGCCATGCAGATCACCACCGACGCGGTCCAGCTTCTCGGCGGCTACGGCTACACCCGCGACTACCCGGTGGAGCGGATGATGCGGGACGCCAAGATCACCCAGATCTACGAGGGCACCAACCAGGTGCAGCGGATCGTCATGGCCCGGGCGCTGCTCAAGGACTGATCCGTCCAGGCCCGCCGAGCGGTCCCGCGCGTGCCCATCGCCGCGCGGGCCGGAGCGAGCGGCGCGGGCCGGGGCGAGCGGCGCGGGCCGGAGCGGGTCGCGCGGAGTTCGAGCTCCACGCGACCCGTCCGGTTCACTCCGTCGGGGTGTCCCGCTGGGACGCGGTGCGCGGCGGCGCCGACCAGGGCGACTCCTCGCGGCGGGGCAGCGGGGTGGGCGGGGTGTCCGCCATCGGGTAGCCCAGGGTCGGCGGGGGCGTGTCCCGGTCCGACAGATCGGCCGTGAGGGCGGACCAGTCGGTGGGGGTGGGTTCGTCGTCGTCCTTCTTCTCCGCGCCGTCGCCGTTCGGCGCGGTACCCGCGGCGGCCGGGACCGCGACCGCCGGGGCGGGCCAGCGCCGCCAGCGCTTGCCGCTGAAGGTGGCCATCACCAGCAGCACCCCGAGCAGGAACAGCGTGCCGTTCTGCACCGGCTCGAAGAACGGGAGCCGGTCGCCGAGGAGACTCCAGTTGTCCGGCAGCCGGTCGCGCAGGGCGAACGGGTCGATCAGCAGGCCGACGTACGGGGCGGCGAGCAGCAGACCGGCGACGAGCGGGCCGAGCGGCGAGACGCGCAACGTACCGAGCAGCCCGAGCACGATGCCGGCGACCGCCAGGTAGACGGTCGGTTCGATCAGGTTGGCGGTCGTGAAGGTGCCGACCTCCACCCAGCGGGTGACGGTGCGGTCCGACCCATCCTGACCCAGAGTGACGAGCACCCAGGCAACGGGTGCCGCCACGATCCCGGCGAGGAAGCTCCAGAGATGTCGCATCCGCGCACCGTACCTTTTTCAGCATGACCGAGCAGCCCACCTCCGGCGCCACCGCGACCGGAAAACCGACCTCCTACTCCCGCGTCACGCTGAGTCGCATCATGACCGCGGTGGACGTGAACCTCTACGGCACGGTGCACGGCGGGGTATTGATGAAGTTCGTCGACGACGTGGCCGGCGCGGCCGCCGCGCGGCACTGCGGCGGTACCGCCGTGACCGCCGCCATCGACGAGATCGTCTTCTCCGAACCGGTCCGCGTCGGCGACCTGGTGCACGCGCACGCCCAGGTCAACTGGACCGGACACACCTCGATGGAGGTCGGGGTACGGGTGGTCGCCGAGCGTTGGGACACCGCCGAGGACGAACCGGTCGGCGTGGCCACGGCGTACCTGGTCTTCGTCGGTGTGGACGTCTCCGGCGCACCCCGCCCGGTCCGTCCGGTGCTGCCCGAAACGCCCGAGGACGAGCGCCGGTACCGGGAGGCGGAGATCCGCCGGGAGCACCGGCTCGCCCGCCGGCGCGCGATCCAGGCCGCCCGCGGCATCGTCTGATCCGGCCTGGCCGTGGGCGCGGGCCCCTTGTTATACAGAAGCGACGGACGAGGGGCCCTGCCGGCCGCGCACCTGGGTCCGGGCACATGGTCAGACCCCGCTCCATGTGGGCCGGCCACGCGTCGCCCCGCCCCGACCAGGTCGCAGAATGACCCTTCGGGTACGGCAGGATGGCGGCCAGGGCTACTCCAGCGACGTGGTGGCCCGGGGAGGGATGGCAGAGTGCGCGAGGTGCTGTGGACCCCGCCGGCCGACGTGCGGGAGAACTCGCGGATCGGTGACTACCTGCGGTGGCTGCGTACCCACCGGGGTCTGGAGTTCGCCGACTACCAGGAGCTGTGGCAGTGGTCGGTGACCGACCTGGCCGGCTTCTGGCGCTCGATCTGGGACTACTTCGACGTCGTCGCGTACGACCAGCCCACCGCCACGCTCGCCGACCCGGCGATGCCGGGCGCCCGCTGGTTCCCCGGCGCGACGCTCAACTACGCCGAGCACGTGCTCCGCATGCCCGGCCGCGCCGACGACGACCCCGTGGTGATCGGCCACAGCCAGACCCGGGCCCCGGTCACCCGCACCGCCGCGCAGCTGCGCGAGGACGTCCGGCGGGTTCGGGCCGGTCTGCGCCGGCTCGGCGTCGGCCGGGGCGACCGGGTGGCGGCGTACCTGCCGAACATCCCCGAGACGTTCGTGCTGCTGCTCGCCACCGCCAGCCTCGGTGCCGTCTTCTCCTCCTGCGCGCCCGAGTTCGGTACCCGCAGCGTCACCGACCGGTGGCGGCAGATCGAACCGAAGGTGCTGGTCGCGGTCGACGGCTACCGGTACGGCGACAAGGCGATCGACCGCCGCGACGAGGTGGCCGCGATCCGGGCGGAGCTGCCGTCGCTGGAGCGGACCGTGCTGCTCGACTACCTCGACCCGGCGGCGCCCCCGCCCGGGGACGCGCTCGCCTGGTCCGAGCTGGCCGCCGCCACCGACGAGCCGCTGGCGTTCGAGCCGGTACCGTTCGCGCACCCGCTCTACGTGCTCTACTCGTCGGGCACCACCGGGCTGCCCAAGCCGATCGTGCACGGGCACGGCGGCATCCTGCTCGAACACCTGAAGATGCTCGCGCTGCACCACGACCTCGGCCCGGCCGACCGGTTCTTCTGGTTCACCACCACCGGCTGGATGATGTGGAACTTCCTGGTCTCCGGGCCGGCGGTGGGCGCGACGATCGTGCTCTTCGACGGCAATCCCGCCGTACGGGTGGAGCCCGGCGCCCCGGCCGAGCCGGACCTGGGCACGCTCTGGCGGCTGGCCGCCGAGACCGGCCTGACCTACTTCGGCACCTCGGCCCCGTTCCTGCTGGCCTGCCGCAAGGCGGAGCTGCGGCCGGGGGACTCGGTGGACCTCTCCGCACTGCGTGGGCTCGGCTCCACCGGCGCGCCGCTGCCGGCCGAGGGCTTCACCTGGGTCTACGACGCGGTCAGCCCCACCCTCCAACTCCAGTCGCTCTCCGGCGGCACCGACGTCTGCACCGGCTTCGTGGGCGGGGTTCCGCTGCTGCCGGTACGGGCCGGCGAGATCACCTGCCGCTGCCTGGGTGCCCGGGTCGAGGCCCGCTCCGCCGACGGGTCCCCGGTGGTCGGGGAGCTCGGCGAGCTGGTGATCACGGCGCCGATGCCGAGCATGCCGGTCGGCTTCTGGAACGACCCCGACGGGCGGCGCTACCGCGAGGCGTACTTCGAGGTCTATCCGGGCGTCTGGCGGCACGGGGACTGGATCACCATCAGCGAGCACGGGTCCTGCGTGATCACGGGACGCTCGGACGCCACCCTGAACCGGGGCGGCGTACGCCTCGGCACGGCCGAGTTCTACTCGGTGGTCGAGGGGCTGGACGAGGTGGTCGACTCGGTCGTCGTGCACCTGGAGTCCGACGCGCGCCGGGCGGTGGACGACGGCGGCGCCGGCGAGCTGCTGCTCTTCGTGGTGCTCGCGGACGGGCTGGAGCTGGACGACGCGCTGCGCGCGAAGATCGCCCGGGAGCTGCGTACGGCGTTGTCGCCGCGGCACGTGCCCGACGAGATCCACCAGGTCCGGGCCGTACCGCGCACCCTGTCGGCGAAGAAGCTGGAGGTGCCGGTGAAGAAGATCCTGACCGGTACCCCGGTGGAGTCGGCGGCGGCGACCGGCGCCCTGGCCAACCCGGAGTCGCTGACCGCCTTCGAGCGGTTCGCCAAGGAGCGCGCGGCCCGCGCCGGCACCTAGCGGCGGTTCCCGGGCACGGCCGTTCCCGCCCGGCGGTTCCCGGGCACGGCGCCGGACCGCGGCCGGTCCGGCGCGGCGTAGCGGTGATCACTTCCGCGCGGGACAACGCCCGCCGGAGTCCGCCGCGTCTGACCGGGTGTGGAGACGCATCTCCGGCTGACGCTCACCGAGCTGCTGGACCCGGCCGGGACCGCCGCGCCGGCCGGCCCGCTGACCAGGTCGACCCGTACCGTCTGGTGCCGGGTGCCGGCCTGTTGGGTGGTGGACGGCCGGCTGCCGCCCGGGCACCGGGCGCGACTGGTCGACGGGCTGCGCGCGCCGCGCCGCCCCGGGGACCGGCTTCAACTCCTGGTCAGCGACGTGCGGGCCCGAGTGCTCTCCGAACCGGAGGCGTCGCGCCGCCCCTGGTTGGGTGACGCGGCGGGCTGCTACGTCTGGCTGCCCGACGGGCGGCTGCGCGCGGTGCTCCCGGCCGAACTGTGACCGGGCGGCACCGGGACCGGCCCGGCGGTTGCGGCCAGCCGGTCGGGTGCGGGTAGCCGGGCGGTTGCGGCCAGCCGGGTGGTTACGGGTGGTGCGGGGTCAGGCCAGCTCGGCGGTGACCTTCTCGCTGTCGCGCCGGCCGGCCAGCCGGGCCGGGTCGAGATGCCCGCAGAGCACGATGCTCGCCCCGGCCGTCAGCGGGGCGAGCAGCCAGTCCACCGGGTCCGGATGGCGCGCCGCGTCGACGAGCACCCGGTCGCCGGCACCGAGACCGAACTCCGCCGCGCGGGCCGTTGCCCGGGCGACCAGGTCGGCGTCCCCGGGCCCGCCGGTGACCCCCGCGGTGAAGTGGTCGCCGTGCCCGCGTACCTCGATCACGTAGTCGACGAAGCCGGCCGGCACCTGCCGCAGCGGCGCGGCGAGCGGGGCCAGCGCGAGGGCGTACCGCTCCCCGGCCGGCCACCCCGCCGCCTCGTCGGTACGGTCGGCGGCGGCGAAGACCGCCTCGACCGGCCGCGGCGGTGCGGTGACCACCTCCGCGCCGACGGACCAGGCGCCGAGCAGCACGGCGGCGGTCTGCCAGTGTGGGGGGAGCAACACGCCGACCGGGTCGCCCGGGGCGAGCGCGGCGGCGTCGACGAGCAGGTTCGCGGTCTTGGCGACCCAGTTGGCCAGGGTCGCGCCGGAGAGCTCGGTCCGGTCACCCGTCGCGTCGTCGTACCAGGTCAGCAGCGGGCGGGTCGGGTCGGCGGCGACCGCCGCGGCGAACACGCGGGAAATGTTGTCGGCCATCGCGGGCACGATACTCCTCGTCGAGACCGGTCAAAGCCACCGGAACGACACCTACGGGTCGGGTCGCAGTCAACGCGGCGGGCGCGGTCCGGCGTAGGCTTGGCGCGAGTGTCGTTAGACACAGTTCCGCGACTTTGACGACAGGAGTTGCCAAGTGACCGCCGGTCGCCCGCCCCGCGTTCTCATCGACGCCACGAGCGTTCCCGCCGACCGGGGTGGCGTGGGCAGATACGTGGACGGGCTGCTCGGAGCCCTCGGCAAGGTGATCGGCTCCGGCCTGGAACTCGCGGTGGTGGGGCTGCGCACCGACGCCGAGCGGTACGCCCGGATGCTGCCGGCGGCCGAGGTGATCAGCGCGCCGGCGGCGGTGGCGCACCGGCCGGCCCGGCTGGCCTGGGAGCAGACCGGCCTGCCGCTGCTCGCCCAGCAGGTCGGCGCCGACGTGCTGCACTCGCCCTTCTACACCTGTCCGCTGCGGGCGGGCTGTCCGGTGACCGTGACCGTCCACGACGCCACGTTCTTCACCGAGCCGGAGCACTACGACAAGTCCCGGCGCACCTTCTTCCGCAGCGCGATCAAGACCTCGCTGCGTCGGGCGGACCGGGTGATCGTGCCGAGCAAGGCCACCCGGGACGAGCTGATCCGGCTGCTGGACGCCGACCCGACCCGCATCGACGTGGCCTACCACGGCGTCGACCAGGCGGCCTTCCACGCCCCGACCGAGGAGGAGAAGGCCCGGGTGCGGGCCCGGCTCGGCCTCGGCGGCAGCAGCTACGTGGCGTTCCTCGGGGCGAAGGAGCCGCGCAAGAACGTGCCGAACCTGATCCGCGGCTGGGCGCTCGCGGTACGGGACCGCGACAACCCGCCCGCCCTGGTGGTGGCCGGTGGGCAGGGCCACGACGACGAGATCGACCGGGCGGTCGCCGAGGTCCCCGCCCACCTGCGGCTGCTCCGGCCGGGCTACCTGCGCTACGCCGACCTGCCCGGCTTCCTCGGTGGCGCACTCGTCGCCGCATACCCGTCGTACGGTGAGGGCTTCGGCCTGCCGATCCTGGAGGCGATGGCCTGCGGCGCCCCGGTGCTGACCACGCCCCGGCTCTCCCTGCCGGAGGTCGGCGGCGACGCCGTCGCCTACACCAGCGAGGACCCGGACCAGATCGCGGTCGACCTCGGCGCGCTGCTGGACGACGAGTCGCGCCGGCTGGCGCTGGCCAAGGCGGGCGTCGACCGGGCCAAGGAGTTCACCTGGGAGTCCAGCGCCGAGGTGCACATCGCGGCCTGGAGTCGGGCGCGGGCCGCGTGAGGCGGCCGGGCCGGATCCGGGCGCGGGGCGGACCATCGCCCGCGAGTCGGATCAGCATGGTAAGTCCTGACAATATGGGAAGCGTCGCTCCGGCATGATGTGCTGATGCTCTTCGCCGTCATTCCGGCGGGCGGCAGCGGCACCCGCCTCTGGCCGCTGTCCCGCGCCGGTCACCCGAAGTTCCTCCACCCGCTCACCGGCACCTCCGCCTCCCTGCTGCAGGCGACGGTCGAGCGGGTCGCGCCGCTGACCACGCCCGACCGGACCCTGGTGGTCACGGGCGCCGCCCACGTCGCGGCGGTCGCGCGGCAACTTACCGGGCTGCCCGAGGAGAACATCCTGGTCGAACCCTCGCCGCGGGACTCCTGCGCGGCCATCGCGCTGGCCGCCGCGGTGATCGCGACCCGGGAGCCCGAGGCCGTGATGGCCTCGTTCGCCGCCGACCACCTGATCACCGACCCGGACAACTGGGTGGGGACCGTACGGCAGGCCGTGGTCGGTGCCGAGCGGGGACTGCTGGTGACGGTGGGGATCAAGCCCACCCGGGCCGAGACGGGCTACGGCTACCTGGAGTGCGGCGAACTGCTCGACGGAGGCCCGCTGCGCCGGGTCGAGGAGTTCAAGGAGAAGCCGGCGATGGACGTCGCCGAGGCGTACCTGCGCTCGGGCCGGCACCTCTGGAACGCGAGCATGTTCGTCTGGCGGGTCGACGTCTTCCTGGCGGAGCTGGCGCGCCAGCAGCCCGTACTGCACGCCGGCATGCTCGCCATCGCCCAGGCGTGGGACACCCCGGAGCGAGACGAGGTGCTCGGTACCGTCTGGCCGACCCTGCCCAAGATCTCGGTCGACTACGCGGTGATGGAGGGCGCGGCCGCGGCGGGCAAGGTCGTCACGGTGCCGGGCGACTTCGGCTGGAACGACATCGGAGACTTCCACACCCTCGGCGACGTGCTACCGGCCGATGCCGCCGGCAACGTGGTGCTCGGCGGGGACTCGGCGGCGAAGCCCGGCGTCCTGCTCCGGGACACCACCGGCCTCGTCGCGGTACCGAACTCGGGGCGGCTCATCGCGGCGCTGGGGGTACACGACCTGATCGTGGTGGACACCCCGGACGCGGTGATGATCTGCCCCAGGGACCGGGCCCAGGAGGTCAAGAAGCTCGTCGACGAGCTCAAGGAGCGGGGCGAAGAGGGGTACGTCTGAGCGCGGCCAGCGCCGGCGCGACCAGTCGCGCGGTGGCCCCGCCGAGCGGTTCGGGCAGCGCGTCCGGCGCGAACCAGTCCAACGCCGTGGACTCGGCGCTGATCCGGGCCACCGCGCCGGGCGGTGCCACGGCCACGAACCGCAGGTCGTGATGCAGGGCCCCGCCGGCGCAGCGGGTCTGGTGCACGTCCAGGTCGATCGGGGTCGGGTCGAGCCAGAGCCCGTCGATTCCGGACTCCTCGGTCGCCTCCCGCAGCGCCACGCCCGCCAGCGTCTCGTCGCCGGGCTCGCAGTGCCCGCCGAGCTGCACCCACCTGCCGACCCGTGGGTGCAGGCAGAGCAGCACCCGCTCGCCGCTCGCGTCGAGCACCAGGGCGCTGGCGGTGAGATGGCCGGGCAGATGGTTCCGGGTCAGCGCGGCCGGACCCGCGTCGAGCAGGCGCAGGGTCCGGTCGCGGGCCTCGGCGCCGTCGGCGTCCTCGGGCCGCCACCCGTCGATTGACCGGACCGCGTCGGCGTACAGGGCATCGAGCACGAGTTCACTCTACGGAGGGCACGAGCGAGGGCTTCGTACCCTGATCGGCATGTCCATGCTGCTGCACGCCGCGGAGCTCACCGTCGGCGGCAACGAGGCGAGCGACCTGCTGCCGGTACGGTCGCCCGGGCTGCTCGCCGCCCTCGGCGCGCGCCGCGCGTTCTGGACGGTGCTCGACGAGGGGCCGGTCGAGCGGTGCCTGGCCCTGCTGGTGCAGTCGGAGCGGGGCACCTGGTCCGCTCGGCACCTGCCCGCCGACGCCGGCGCCGAGACCGGGCGTACCGAGGACGGCGAGGCGCTGGCCCACCACGACGGCTGGGTCTACGTCCTCGGTTCGCACTTCGGTTCCAAGGCCGGCCCGCTGCGCCCGCGCCGGGCCTTCGTGGCGCGCTTCCGGGAGGCGGAGGCGGCGGGCGGGACGATCCGGCTGCACGTGGTCCGCAACCAGTTCCGCCTGCACCGCGCCGTGAACGACGCGCTCGCCGTCGCGGATCTCGCGCCGCTGCCGCCGGGCGAGCGGGTCCGGGCCCGGTTCATCGCCGAGACCCTGGCCCGCGGTACGGCCCGCGCGAAGGGGTGGGTGGGTCGGCTGACCGAGGCCGACCTGCCGCTCAACGTCGAGGCGGCGGCGTTCACCCCGGCCGGCACGCTGCTGCTCGGGCTCCGCTTCCCGGTCACCGAGCGGGGCGAGCCGATTCTGGTCGAGCTGGCCGACGTGGCCGGGATGTTCGACGCCCGGCGGTGGCCGGTGGTGCTGCGGGCGTACGCGCTGACCGGGGTGACGCCGGCCGGCGCGCTGACCGGGTTCCGGGCGCTCTCGGCGCGCGCGGACGGGTCGTACGCGGCGGTCGTCGGCTCGGTCGACGCGCTCGGCAAGGGTTCGGTGCTCCTCGACGACCACCCCGAGGGCGGCGAGGTGACCTGCCGGCACGTGCGCTTCCGGCTGCCGGCGGAGCCGGGCGGGCCGTACCTGGCCGGCGAACTGGTCGCGGACCTCGCGCCACTGCACAACGTGGAGGGTCTGGCCGAGGTCGACGGCGAGCGGTGGTACGTCACCGACGAGGACCACCGGGTGGCGCTGTGGCGCGGTTGGGCCGGGCGGATCGGGGCACCGGCCGGACCGGTACCGGAGATCCGGATCGCGCGGCTGCGTTCCTGGGGACGCCCGGGCGGCACCTCCGCGGAGTGAAAGGGCCGCGGACCCTCGTTGGTGACCGCCCGGGCGCCGGTTCCTCCCCGGGCCCCGGTGGCAGCGCAACGTTCGAGCGCGAGCTCGAACGTCCCCCGCTGTGGGCATAGCGAGCATGCCGGGACGGGTGCGGGAGCGTCGAGGTTTTTCAACCCAGCCTAAAAGTCGAAGATAAGTTACGCGGGTACAGTGCGGGATATCGCCGAGTGACCCTGACCGAGCCACTTCGGAGCGATCATGCTGAGGATCATCTTCACCAGCGAGGACATCGCCCGCACCCGCGTCGCGCCCGGGGCCGACCCGATCTGGGAGCTGGTCCTGAGCCTGCACCTGCTCCAGGGGCGCACCTGGGACCCGGTGATGGCCGGCTGGCACCGCGACGTCTCCGACGGCCTGCGCCGCGAGCCCGAGCCCGGCGCCATGCGTACGCTCTTCGGCCTCAACCCGCCGCGCGGCTACTTCCCGGACTTCCTCACCCCGTACGACAGCGGCGACGGCTTCGAGGCCGGGCTGGAGGCGGTCCGCTCGACCCCGGCCGAACTGCTGCACCGGGACCTGAGCGTGCTCGCCGCCGACAACGTACGCCCACCCGGCGCCTCCGCGCTGGCCCGGGGCGACGCGGAAGCGCTGCGGCAGCTGACCGACGCGATGCGGCAGTACCAGACCGTGGCGATCAGCCCGTACTGGACCCGGATCCAGGCCGCCATCGAGGCCGACCGGAGCCGACGCGCCCGGGCCCTGCTCGACGGCGGGGCCGAGGGACTGCTGGCCAGCCTCCGCCCGGCCGTACGGTGGGAGTCCGGCGTGCTGGAGGTGCTCGACTACCCGATGAGCCGGGAGCTGTACCTCGACGGCCGGGGTCTGCTGCTGCTGCCGTCCTTCTTCTGCGCCCGGATCCCGGTGACCCTGCTCGACCCCGAGCTGCCCCCGATCCTGGTCTACCCGGTCGACCGGCTCGGCGGGCTCACCCCGGCACCGGGCGAAGGAGCCGGCCGGCGTCCGGCCAACCTGCGGGAGAACGGCGCCGAGGCGCTGGCCGCGCTGCTCGGCCGTACCCGGGCGGCCGTGCTGGAGGCGGCCAGCGACGGCTGCACCACCGGGGAGATCGCCCGACGGCTGCACATCTCACCGGCCGCCGCCAGCCAGCACGCGACCGTACTGCGCAACGCCGGCCTGCTGGTCAGCCAGCGGGAGCGGAACACCGTGCTGCACACCCTCACCCGACTCGGCCAGGACATGCTCAACCAGTGACGGGTCGTCAGACGGCGAGGACGGCCGTTTCGGTGGCGCCGGGCGGCGGGGCGAGGGCGACCGAGGCGATCCCCTCGGCGGCGAGCGCGGACCGAAGCCGGTGCAGGTCGGCGCCGAAGCGGATCAGCGCGGCCGGCTCGGGTGCGCCCGGCAGGCGACAGAGGATCATGCCGGTCGCCCCGTCCGGCCAGTCCGCCACGGCGCCGGCGAACCGCGGTACGTCGTCGGCCGCGACCGTGGTGAAGACCGTGCCGGCGGCGACGGCCTGCCCCACCGCGGCGATCGCCCGCGCCACCGCGGCCGCGTCGACCGTGCCGGCGCCGCCCTCGGGCCCGTCCGGCGTCGACAGCGGGGTCGCCTCGCCGAGCGTCGCCGCCGAGCGGAGGCCGGCCGCGCGCGCCTCGGCGGTACCGAGCGAGAAGAGGTCCTGCTCGGCCGCGCGGACCAGGGCCGCGGCGCCCACCCCGTCGTCCGGCTGGGCGGCCGGCAGGTAGCCCCGGATCACCGCCACCGGTACCTGGTCGCACTTGCCCTTGACCAGTTCGCCGGCGCCCGCCAGCTCGTCGATCACCGCCATCTGGGTGATGCTCAGCTCGTTGCCGTACGGGTCGACCTGGCCCCGGTGGTCGCGGATCGCGCCGATCCCGGCGGCGCCGAGCGCGACGTCGGTCAGGCCGTTGCGCCACGGCCGGCCCATCGTGTCCGAGATGATCACCGCCACGTCCGCGCCGTGCCGCTCCAGCAGGGCGGCCCGCAGCGAGCGGGCGGAGGCGTCGGGATCCTTGGGGAGCAGCACCAGCCGGGAGCGGTCGACGTTCGAGGCGTCGATGCCGGCCGAGGCCATCACGAAGCCGTGGTGGGTCTGCACGATCCGGGTGTTGCCGCGACGGGCCACCGGCCGCGCCGTCTCGGCGGCCAGGATCTCGTCGCGGGCCGCTGCCCGTTCCGGCCCGTCGGCCGGTACGTCGACCAGCCGGCCCTCCGACTTCGACACGATCTTGCTGGTCACCACCAGCACGTCCCCGTCGCGCAGCCACGGGGCGGCGGTGGCGATCAACTCCGCCAGGTCGTCGCCCTCGGCGACGTCACCGATGCCCAGCACCGGCAGGATTTCCAGCTTCATGCCAGCTCCAGGGCGGCTCGGACCATGGCGACGGTGGCCGCCTCGTCGGTCATCCAGAGGGGGGCGGGGCGCACGGTGACGTCGGGCACCCGGGTGTGCGCGTCCACCGGGTCGACCAGCCAGCCGTCCAGGATCCCGCCGCCCGAACGGGCGCCGTAGAGCCCGCCGACGCCCTCGGCGCTGCACTCCACGTCGAGCACCTCCAGGCAGCGGTCCGCCATCCCGCGTACCGGGGACGTACCGATGATCGGCGAGACGCCGACGACCGGCGCCCGCCCGCCGGCGAGCGCCTCGCGGATCCCGGGTACGGCCAGGATCGGGGCGATGCTCACCACGGGGTTGCTCGGCGCGACCAGCACCACGTCGGCGACGGAGAGCGCGTCGAGCACCCCGGCGGCCGGCTTCGCCGACTCGGCGCCGACGAAGACGAAGCGCCGGGTGGGCACCTGGGCTCGGTGCCGGATCCACCACTCCTGGAAGTGGATCGCCTGCTGCTCGCCGTCGCGCTCCACCACGACGTGCGTCTCCAACCGGTCGTCGGTGGCGGGCAGCAGCCGTACGCCCGGCTGCCATCGGGCGCAGAGCGCCTCGGTGACCGCCGAGAGCGGGTAGCCGGCGTTCAGCATCGTCGTGCGGACCAGGTGGGTGGCGAGGTCCCGGTCGCCCAGCCCGAACCAGGTCGGTTCGGCGCCGTACGCGGCCAACTCCTCCTTGACCGTCCAGGTCTCGCCGACGCGTCCCCAGCCCCGTTCCGGGTCGGCGCCGCCCCCCAGCGTGTACATGACGCTGTCCAGGTCGGGGCAGATCTGCAGGCCGTGCAGCCGGATGTCGTCGCCGACGTTGACGACGGCGGTCACCTCGGCTCCCACCTCGCGGGCGTGTGCCCGCACGCCGGTCAGGAACCGGGCGCCCCCGATTCCGCCGGCCAGAACCACGATGCGCATCGGACCATCCTCGCCTACCAGGCGTCCAAAGTCGTCTTGTGGGTAAGGAGACTAGGCTCACGGTTCGCTACCGTTCGTCACCGTTACAGGGGGAGTCTTGACCAGCCAACCGGAACCCGCGCCGGCCGACGGGAACCAGGCCAGCCAGATAACCAAGCCGCTGCGCGAGCTCGCCGCGCTCGTGCTCGTCGGCGCGAACGCGCTGCTGCTCTTCGTGGCATTCATCGACTTTCTGGTCCCGCACTCGGACACGTTCCGCGGTCGCGCGGGCAATGCCTTCTTCGGTTTCGTCGGGATCGAGGCCATCGCGCTGCCGCTACTGGCCGTGTTGCTCGCCACCCACATCCGGCCCCCGGTGGCCCGCGCCAAGCTGATCACCCAGGCCGCCCTGGCCGAGTACGCCTTCTCCGCCGTCTTCGGCGTGATCGCCCTGCTCGGCTGGCTCATCGCCGCCCTGGTCGACGTCGCGATCCGGGACGCGTTCTTCGGGCTGCTGACCCGCGTCGCGTACCTGGCGATCTTCGCCGTTGCCGCGTACGCCGTCTTCCTGGTCTGGCGGAAGCTCTACTACGTGCCCAAGCCGAAGCCGCAGCCGGGCGTCTACGGCCAGTCCCCGTCGTACGGCCAGCCGGGGCAGAACCACCCGGGCGGCTACCCGCACAGCTACGGCCAGCCGGGCGCCTCGACCCCGGGCACCTTCGGCCAGCCGGCCCCCTCGTCCGCCCCGCCGTACTCGTTCGGTACTCCGGCGCCGACCCCGGCGAGCCCCTCGTCCGCCCCGCCGGCTCCGTCGTCCGCCCCGCCGGCCCCGTCCTCGGCGCCGCCGTTCTCGTTCGGCGCCCCGTCGTCGGCCGCGACGCCCTTCTCGGCCCCGCCGGCGCCCTCCTCGGGCTCGCCGTTCTCCTTCGGCACCCCGTCGCCGACCCCGGCGGCCCCGTCCTCGGCCCCGCCGGCTCCGTCGTCCGCCCCGCCGGCTCCGTCGTCCGCCCCGCCGGCCCCGACCTCGGCGCCGACCGTGCCGAGCTTCGGCTTCCCGTCCTCCTTCGGCGAGTCGTCCACCGGTACGGAGGCGACCCAGGCCATTCCGGCACCGGCCCGCCCGCCGGTACAGCCCGAGCCGGACCTGGGCAACGAGGCCACGCAGGGGATCCCGGGGGCGGACCGGCCGCCGGCCGGCCCGCAGCCGACCCCGGCGAGCCCGCAGCCGACCCCGACCGGTGCGCCGAAGGCGCCGGAGCCGGACGAGGACGCCACGCAGGCGATACCGGGCCGGACCGGGGCGCCCGTCGACGAGCGTACGCAGGTGATCCCCGGCCAGGGCGGCCCCTCGGACGAGCGCACCCAGGTGATCAAGCCGCCGACGCAGCAGTAGACGACCGGTGCCGCGCCCGCGCGGCCCGACGGCGAGCGCGGGTGGCCCGGCCGGTCCAGGCCGGGCCACCCGCCGCCCGGAGCGCCGGACGGCGCCTGACCCGGTCGGGGGAGGGGCCCGCCGTGCCCGGCGAAGACATCAAGCGTGACGGGCTTCGCCGGGTACCGGCACGGCGAGACCGAATGGAGCCGTACCGGACGGCACACCTCGTACACCGACATCCCGCTCACGGAGGTCGGCGAGCGGCAGGCGCTCGCGC
>NZ_JBFAPK010000019.1:0-153017 GCF_040676675.1 Micromonospora sp. NPDC049559
CCGGCCGGGTGGCGGTCCGGGGGTGTGGGGGCGGCATGCCCGCTCTGGGCGGTCAGGCTTGATCCCGTCGCGGGCACGCCGCCCCCACACCCTGTCCTGGTCGGACGCCGTCCGTGACGCACTCGTCGGTGCTCCGGCACCACCCGTGGCCCGCCGGTTCGGGGTCCTCGGCCAACGTCGAGGTGGTAGTCAGCAGTCGCGACGGCAGCAGACGTGACGGCAGTAGTCGTGAGATGGCGAAGCGGTCCCGGGGAAAACTCCCCGGGACCGCTGCTGTTCGCTCGACCTCCGGCGTTGTTCGGCGGCGGTGCCGCGCCCCGGATCCGCTGGACGCGCCCGCCGATGGCCGGCGGTCGGCGCGTCCACCCCCGTTGCCGGTCCGGGGTCGGGCGTCACTCGGTCTCGGCGAGGATGGCGTAGAGCTTGCGGCGCGTCTCGTCGAGCACCTGAGCGGCGCGTTCGCGCTGGTCGTCGGTGCCGGTCAGCATGACCTGGCGCAGCGCGTTCATCGCCTGGAAGCCGGCGTCGCGAATCTCGTGCCAGCTGTTGACCGTACCCTCGGCGAACTCGTTCCACGGCGGCGTCTGGGCCGCCTCGGTCGCCTCCTGCCGACCCGCTTCGGTCAGCGTGAAGCGCTTCCGCCCGCCGCCCGACTCCTCCGCCGAGCTGACGATCACTCCCTCGTCCTCCAGCAGCTGCAGGGTCGGGTAGATCGAGCCGGGGCTGGGACGCCAGGCGCCGCCCGTGCGGGAGTCCAGCTCCTGGATCATCTCGTACCCGTGCATCGGCCGCTCGGTGAGCAGCGCGAGCACCGCGCCGCGGACGTTGGGCCGACGACCGCGACCCCGGCCGCGACCCCGACCGCCGTGCGGACCGTGACCGTGCCCGCCCGGGGGTACCGGTGGGAAGCCCGGAAAGCCCGGGAATCCGTAGCCACGCATTCGTGCCTCCTGTAGTTGGTGCAGGTGGTGCAGACCTTGATGGAAACCCATCTGCCATGCTCCTCTCGTACTGTCGCTGATGTATTGACGATATATCGGCAACGTATCGGCGACAAGTCGTTTGAGGCCGAGGCGTGGATCGGACTTGCAAACCGTACGTACGTATTGTTTGCTGGAGGGCATGCCGATCTTGCCTGAGCCCGGTGCGGCCCGAGTTCTCACCGTCGCCACCTTCGCCAACACCATCGGCCGCGGCGTCTGGCTGACGGCCAGCGCGCTCTTCCTCACCCGCTCGGTGGGGCTCAGCGCCGCGCAGGTCGGCCTCGGTCTCACGGTGATCGCCCTGGTCAACCTCGTCGCCAGCACGCCCATGGGCTACCTGGCCGACCGGTACGGGCCGCGCGGGGTGCAACTGGTCGCCATGATCGCGGCGAGCGGCTTCAGCGCCGCGCTGACCGCCGTCCGGTCGCTGCCGTTCTTCCTCCTCGTGGGCGCCGGCGCCGCCCTGGCCGACGCCGCGTTCCGGGGTGCCCGGGGCGCCGTCATCGCCGGCGCGGTCCCGCCCGACCAACGGGTTCGCACCCGGGCGTACCTGCGGGCCACCACGAACGTCGGGATCTCGCTCGGCTCCGTGATCGCCGGCTTC
Source organism: Micromonospora sp. NPDC049559 (assembly GCF_040676675.1). Lineage (NCBI taxonomy): Bacteria > Bacillati > Actinomycetota > Actinomycetes > Micromonosporales > Micromonosporaceae > Micromonospora > Micromonospora sp. NPDC049559. The sequence goes on from NZ_JBFAPK010000019.1 coordinate 1,588, forward strand.
GGCATCGCCGCCGACACCCGGACGGCGTACGTGCTGCTGGTGCTCGCCGACTCGGTCAGCTACCTGGCCGCCGCGGCGATCCTCACCCGGCTTCCGGCGATCCCGCCGATGCCGGCGCCGGCGCACGGGCCACGGCTGGTCGCGCTGCGGGACCGGCCCTTCCTGACCTTCACCCTGCTCGACGGCCTGATGTCGATGCACTTCAGCCTGCTCAACATCGCCCTGCCGCTCTGGATCGCCGGGCACACCTCGGCGCCGCACTGGCTCATCTCGGTACTGATGCTGGTCAACACCAGCATGGTGATCCTGTTGCAGGTCCGCGCGTCCCGGGGCACCGAGGAGGTGCCGCGGGCCGCCCGCGCCTCGCGCCGCGCCGGGTTGGCCATCGCGGCGGCCTGCGCCCTCTTCGCCGCCAGCGGCATGGTACCGACGCCGGTCGCGGTCGGCCTGCTCGTGCTCGGCGCGTTCGTGCACGTGGTCGGCGAGCTGTGGCACGCGGCGGCCGGCTGGGGCCTGTCGTTCGGGCTCGCCCCGGCCCACGCGCAGGGCCAGTACCAGGGCGCGTACGGGATGGGGCTGCAACTGGGCAACATGCTCGCCCCGGTCGTGGTGACCACGCTCGCCCTCGGCTGGGGGGTGCCCGGCTGGCTGGTGCTGGGTGCCCTCTTCCTCGGCCTCGGCGCGCTGGTGCCGCCCGTCGTCGGCTGGGCCGCCCGCGCCCGGGTACGCGCGGAGGAGCCGGTGGCGGCAGCGGCCTGAGGCCTGGTGGCGACAGCCGCCCGAGGCCTGGTGGCGACAGCCGCCGGCGCGGGGCCCCGGGCGGCTGAGCTGGGCGTCCGGCCGTCCGCCGGTGACGGGCGGTGCCGACGTGGCACCGGGGCGGACGTCGGCACCGCCCGGGCCGGTCGCATCTGGCAGGCTAAAAGGCGTGCTGATCGCGCCGGTACGCCAGTTGGGCGAGGGTGAACGCCCCGCGGTCGAGCGGCTGCTCGACCGCGATCCCTTCGCCGCCGCCCAGGTGGCCGAGCGGGTGGCCGCGCACGGCCTCTCCTGGTGGCGTGCCGACGGCCGGGTGCTCGGGTACGGGGCGCGCCGGCGGCTGGAGGCGCTCTGCTGGCTGGGCGGCCACCTCACCCCGGTGCTCGCGGGCGCCCCGGCGGTGGCGGCCTTCGCCGAACTGCTCGCGGGCGAGGAGCGGCTCTGCTCCTCGATCGTCGGGCGGGCCGACGCGGTACTGGGGCTCTGGGACCGGCTCGGGCCGCACTGGGGGCCGGCTCGGGACGTACGCCCCAACCAGCCGCTGCTGGCCACGGACGCCGTGCCCGCCGGCCCGGTCGACCCCGACGTGCGCCGGGTACGCACCAACGAGGTCGACCGGCTCTTCCCGGCCGCGGTAGCGATGTACACCGAGGAGGTCGGCGTCTCGCCGCTGCTGGAGGACGGCGGGCGCAGCTACCGGCGGCGGGTGGCCGAGCTGGTCCGGACCGGTCGCGCGTACGCCCGGTTCGTGGACGGCCAGGTGGTCTTCAAGGCCGAGCTGGCGGTGGTGACCCGCCGGACCGCCCAGATCCAGGGCGTCTGGGTGGCGCCGGAGTGGCGCGGACAGGGGCTGGCCACGGCCGCGATGGCGGCGGTGGTGCGCGACGCCCTGGCGCGGGTGGCGCCGACGGTGAGCCTCTACGTCAACGACTACAACGTCCCTGCCCGCCGCGTCTACGAGCGTTGCGGCTTCCGCCCGGTCGGTACCTTCGCCACCGTGCTCTTCTGACCTGTCGCGGCTCTTCTGACCTGTCGTGCCGGTGCGGCGTGGTCGGTGGTCGCGGCTCCCGTCCGGTTGTTCCCTCGTCGCCCCCGACCCGTCGTTGCTCAGAGTAGCGAATCAACGACAAATCGTCGTGGGGTGCGCCAAGCTGACAGGAGCGGCAGAGGCGATCGGGGAGGTGGCGGATGGTACGACGAGAGCGCCGGATGGTGATCGTTGCCGGAGCGCTGCTCGCGGTGGTTCTCGCGGCGGCCGGCTGCGGTGGCGGCAACGGCGGCGGGGGTGCCGGCGGGGGCGGCAAGGTCGCCGGCAGGGAGAGCACGGCGAACGGGTTCAAGATCGGCCTGCTGCTGCCCGAGTCGAAGACCACCCGGTACGAGACGTTCGACCGCCCCCTCATCACCGACCGGCTCGGCCAGCTGTGCAGCAAGTGCCAGGTGCTGTTCCAGAACGCCGACCAGGACGCGGCCAAGCAGCAGTCGCAGGCCGAGGCGATGCTGACCCAGGGCGCGAAGGTGCTGATCCTCGACCCGGTCGACGCCAAGGCCGCGGGCGCGATCGTCAGCAGCGCGAAGGCGCAGAACGTCCCGGTGGTCTCGTACGACCGGCTCGCGCAGGGGCCGGTCACGTACTTCGTCTCCTTCGACAACCGCAAGATCGGGCAGTTGCAGGGGCAGTCGCTGCTCGACCAGCTGAGCAAGGGTGGCGACCCGAAGCGCGGAGACATCGTGATGATCAACGGTTCGCCGACCGACCCGAACGCGGCCGACTTCAAGGCCGGGGCGCACTCGGTACTGGACGGCAAGGTGAACATCGGCAAGGAGTTCGACACCCCGGACTGGTCGCCGGACCAGGCGCAGCAGGAGATGGAGCAGGCCATCACCGCGCTCGGCCGGAATCGGATCATCGGCGTCTACGCGGCCAACGACGGTACGGCCGGCGGGGCGATCGCCGCGATGAAGGGCTCCGGGTTCCCGAGCCCGTTGCCGCCGGTCACCGGCCAGGACGCCGAACTGGCCGGCGTGCAGCGCATCGTCTCGGGGGACCAGTTCATGACGGTCTTCAAGGACATCAAGCCCGAGGCGGAGACCGCCGCCGCCATGGCGGTCGCCGCGGCCACCGGCAACGTCTTCAGCGGGCAGCCGACGGTGCAGCGCAACAACGGTACGCAGGACGTCACCTCGGTGCTGCTCACGCCGGTCGCGGTCACCAAGAACAACATCAAGGACACGGTGATCAAGGCGGGCTTCTACACCCCGCAACAGATCTGTACCGGGTCGTTCGCCCAGCCGTGCGCCGCGGCCGGCATCTCCTGACCGGCGGGGTGGTCCGAGGTGGCCGATACGCCCGTGCTCGCGCTCCAGGGCATCTCCAAACGGTTCGGGGCGGTGCAGGCGCTCTCCGACGTCTCGCTGGAGGTCTACGCCGGTGAGGTGGTCGCCCTGGTGGGAGACAACGGCGCCGGCAAGTCCACCCTGATCAGGGTCATCGCCGGGGTGGACCCCGGGGACACCGGCGAGATCCGTTGGCAGGGCCGGCCGGTGCAGCTCAACAAGCCGGCCGACGCCACCTCGCTCGGCATCGCCACCGTCTACCAGGACCTGGCGCTCTGCGACAACCTGGACGTGGTCGCGAACCTCTTCCTCGGGCGGGAGCGCACCCGCGCCGGGATCCTCGACGAGATCGGGATGGAGCGGCGGTCCCGGGAGCTGCTCACCAGCCTCTCGGTGCGGATCCCGTCGGTACGGGTGCAGACCGCCGGCCTCTCGGGCGGGCAGCGGCAGTCGGTGGCGATCGCGCGCTCGCTGCTCGGCGAGCCGAAGGTGGTGCTGCTGGACGAGCCGACGGCCGCGCTCGGCGTGGCGCAGACCGCCGAGGTGCTCGACCTGATCGAGCGGCTCAAGGACCGGGGGCTCGGCGTCGTGCTGATCAGCCACAACCTGGCCGACGTGCGGGCGGTCGCCGACCGGGTGGCGGTGCTGCGGCTCGGCCGCAACGCCGGCGTCTTCGACCCGGACCGGACCAGCCAGGAGGAGATCGTCCAGGCCATCACGGGCGCCCTCGACAACGCGGTGAGCCGGCGGCGCGCCCGGTCGGCGGCGGGCGAGGAGATCCCGCGACCGGCCCCCGACGGCGCCGACGTGCCCGGCCCCGCCGACCCCGAGGAGCGGCTGTGAGTACCGCGACGACCAGTCCCGAGCCGCCCGCCGGCGACGGTGTACGGGCCCCGAGCGGGCAGGGCGGGCGGAATCCGTGGCGGACCATCCGGCGCCGGGTCCGTACCGGCGAGTTGGGCGCCTGGCCCGTGATCATCGGCCTGATCGTCATCTGGGTCGCGTTCCAGCTGCTCAACGACGCCTTCCTCACCCCGCAGAACCTCTCCAACCTGACGTTGCAGATCGCCGCCACCGGCACCATCAGCGTCGGGGTGGTGCTCGTGCTGCTGCTCGGCGAGATCGACCTGAGCGTCGGGTCGGTGGCCGGGGTCGCCGCCGCCCTGCTCGCCGTGCTGAACGTACGGAACCAGTGGGGCGACATCGCCGCGATCATCGTCGTACTGATCTTCGGGGCGCTGATCGGTACGTTGCAGGGGAGCATCTTCGCCAAGCTCGGGGTGCCCGCCTTCGTGGTGACGCTGGCCGGCAACATCGGCTGGTCCGGGCTCCAGCTCTACCTGCTCAGCCCCGAGGGGACGATCAACTTCCCGTACACCGGGCAGATCGGTTACATCACGCACACGAACCTGCCCGGCTGGGTCGGCTGGCTGCTCGGCGCGCTCGTGGTGCTCGTCTACGCCGGCGCGGTGCTGGTCGACAGCCGGCGCCGCTCCTCGGCCGGGCTGCCCATCCGCTCGCCGATCCGGTCGCTGCTGCGGATCGTCGGGCTGGCGATCGTGATCGCCGGTACGGTCGCGGTGCTCAACGCCTGGCAGGGGGTGCCGGTCGGGCTGCTCATCTTCGTCGGGCTGGTGGTCGTGGTCGACCTGGTGCTGCGCCGCACCCGGTACGGGCGCAACATCTTCGCGGTCGGCGGCAACGTCGAGGCGGCGCGCCGGGCCGGCATCAACGTGTCGCTGATCCGCATCTCGGTCTTCGTGCTCGCCTCGGCCTGCGCCGCGCTGGGCGGGATCCTCACCGCCTCCCGGGGCTACGCGGCCAGCCAGTCGACCGGCGCCGCCGACGTGCTGCTGGTCGCCATCGCCGCCGCCGTCATCGGCGGGGTGAGCCTCTTCGGCGGGCGCGGGTCGACGTACGGGGCGCTGCTCGGCAGCCTGGTGCTCGGCTCGATCACCTCCGGGATGTTCCTGCTCCAGCTCAACTCGTCGGTACGGTTCATGATCACCGCTGCGGTGCTGCTCGCGGCGGTCATCCTCGACTCGCTCTCGCACCGGGGCCGGCGCTCCACCGGCCGCGCCTGAGGCCGATGGTCGTGGCCCGCGCACCGGCGGGCCGGGCCGATGCCGATGGTCGTGCCCGTCCGGGCCGGCGACGCCCGCCTGAGGCCGACCGTCATGGCTCGTCGGGCGCGGGGACGCCGGCGCCGTTGCGGAGCCCGATGAGCACGGCGGAGGCCAGCACCCAGGCCGCGATGTCGAGCAGCAGCACCCGCTCCACCAGCGCGATCAGCGGACCCCGCCCCACCAGCAGCAGCGCCAGCCCGGCCGTGGCCGACAGCGGCAGCGCGACGGCGGCGGCGAGCCCGCCGAGCCGGCGCAGCGGCCGGGCCGCCCACGGCGAGAACGCCACCGCCAGCATCGCGAAGACGCTGGCGGCCACCGCGCCGATGCTGACCGCGCCGTGCACCACGTCGGCGACCGTCGTCGGCTCGTACGGCGGCAGCGGGCAGCCCGCGCTGCACGGGACCGCGGCGGAGGTGACGGTCGCCGCGGCGCCGGCCGCGAGCAGCCCGGCCGCCAGCCGCAGCGCCACCGGCAGTGCCCCGGCGAGCAGCAGCAGCGCTCCGGCCAGCGCCAGCATCCCGAGCCGGTACAGCCCCGGACAGGGCGCGCCCGCGCTGCCCGCCTCGCTCACGTACCCGGTCAGCCCGGAGCCGGGACCGGCGGCCACGGCGACCAGCACCGCGGCCAGGCCGCCCGCCGTGCAGGCCGCGGCCGTGGCGGCCAGGACCGTGGCGCGGCGTGCCCCGACGGTGGCGCGCCGCGTCTCAGCCACGCCCGTGCGGTGTGGTCCAGCCGGAGAGGTCCGGGCCGAGCGGCACGATCCCGGTCGGGTTGATCGCCGGATGGGTGCCGTAGTAGTGCCGCTTGATGTGGTCGAAGTCGACCGTCTCCCCGAAACCCGGCGTCTGGTACAGGTCCCGGGCGTACGCCCAGAGCACCGGCAGCTCGGTCAGCTTGTTCCGGTTGCACTTGAAGTGCCCGTGGTACGCCACGTCGAACCGGACCAGCGTGGTGAAGAGCCGTACGTCCGCCTCGGTGATCGCGTCGCCCATCAGGTACCGCCGGTCGGCCAGCCGCTCGCCGAGCGCGTCGAGCCGGTCGAAGAGGCGTACGAACGCCTCGTCGTACGCCTCCTGGGAGGTGGCGAAGCCGCAGCGGTAGACGCCGTTGTTGACGTCGGCGTAGATCTCGGCCATCAGCCGGTCCAGCTCCGGGCGGAGCGGCTCCGGATAGAGGTGCGGCGCCCCGGGCCGGTGCAGCAGCCGCCACTCGGTGGCGAAGTCGAGGGTGAGTTGCGGGTAGTCGTTGCTGACCACCCGCCCGGTGACCGTGTCCACCAGCGCCGGTACCGTGACCCGCCCCTGGTACCCGGGGTCGGTGGCGCGGTACGCCTCGGCGAGGTACTCGATGCCCAGCACCGGGTCCCGCCCGTCCGGGTCCAGGCTGAAGCGCCAGCCGCGCTCGTCGCGGATCGGGTCGACGGTGGCCAGCGAGATCGCCTCGTCCAGTCCGAGCAGTCCGCGGACGATCCGGGCCCGGTGCGCCCACGGGCAGGCCCGGGACCAGACCAGGCGGTAGCGGCCCGGCTCCAGCGGCCAGCGGCCCTGGGCGTCCGGTCCGCCACCCGGCGGCGAGTCGGACCGGGCGCTGACCCGGTCGGTGAAGCGGTTGCCCTGCCGGACGAACTCCCCGCGTTGCGAGGTCTCCTGCGTGAACTGCGCTCGCGCCATACGCCCCACTGTAGGGAGGGCGCCCGGTCGTCGCCCTCCCTCGCGGAAGCGCCCTCCCGAGCGCACCGCGTGACCTGACCGAGCGCGCCGGGCCGGCCCCGAACGCACCGGGCCGGGTCACGCCGCGCCGGGCGGCGCTAGGCGTGCTGGGCGAGGGCGGCCACCGCATCGAGCGAGCGCAGCCGGATGGCCGGATCGTAGATCGGGGTCGAGAGCATCAGCTCGTCCGCGCCGGTCTGCTCGGCCACGGCCGCCAGGCGGCGGCGTACCGTCTCCGGCGAGCCCTGCGCCTGGGTCGCCCACATCTGTCCGAGCCGCTCCTCCACCTCGCCCGGGAGGGTGACGGTCGCCGCCTGCTCGGGCGGCAGGAGCCGCGCGTCGTCGCCGCGGCCCTGCAGGGCCTCCGCCATGGCCAGCTGCGCGGGCCGGCCCAGCCAGGCGGCCTCGGCCTCCGTCGGTGCGCAGAGCGTCTGCACGCTCACCAGCGTGTACGGGGACTCCCGCCACCGCGACGGCCGGAACCGCTCGCGGTAACGGCCGAGCGCCTCGACGGCGTTGCCGGGCCGGATGTGGTACCCGAAGGCGACCGGCAGCCCCAGCTCGGCGGCGAGTTCGGCGCCCGCGACGCTCGACGCCAGCAGCCACGGCTCGGGCAGCGCGTCGGCGCCCGGGATCACCGGCACCCGGTCGGCCTCGGCCAGGTAGTCCAGCAGCTCGATCAGGCCGGCGCGGTACTCGGCCTCCGTCGTCTGCTCGGCGCCGCGCCGGAGCGCCCGGATGGTGCCGGCGTCGTTGGTACCCGGCCCGCGGCCGATGCCGAGGTCGACCCGCCCCGGGTGCAGAGCCGCCATGGTGGTGAACTGCTCGGCGACCGCGAGCGGGGCGTGGTTGGGCAGCAGCACCCCGCCCGAGCCGACCCGGATGCCGGCGGTCGTCGCCGCGAGCTGGGTGGCCAGTACGGGCGGTGCGACGCTGCCGACCGACCGGAACCGGTGGTGCTCGGCGACCCAGATGCGGCGGAACCCCAGCTCGTCCGCCTTCCGGGCGAGCGAGACCACCGCCGCCAGGGCCTCGCGCGCGCCGCGGCCCTCTTCCACGGTCGCCAGTTCGAGGGCGGACAGGGGCGGCAGGGGAGCACCAGCGGGGGCGGGTGAAGCCGCGGCGGGCGAGGTCCCGCCCCGGTTCCCGTTCTCGATCCGCTCCGCTGTCAAGGCCGATCCTTCCCATCCCGGTCTGCTCGCGGCGCTCGGCGCGATGCCGCCCGCCGTGGTGCCGCGGCCGAGGCTACCGGGCCACCCGGGACGGACCCGCCGCCGGGTGAAAGGCGATCATGTTCCGCCCGCCGGGGCCCGGCTATCCTGCGGGGCGTGACAGCGGCATATCTGGTGAGCGGCGTCCGCACCCCCATCGGCCGGTACGGGGGCGCGCTGGCGGGCGTACGCCCCGACGACCTCGCGGCCCACGTGATCCGGGAACTCGTCGCCCGCCACGACTCGGTCGACTGGGCGGCCGTCGACGACGTCGTGTTCGGCTGCGCCAACCAGGCCGGCGAGGACAACCGCAACGTGGCCCGGATGGCCGCACTCCTCGGCGGCCTGCCCGAGACCGTGCCCGCCAGTACCGTCAACCGGCTCTGCGGCTCGGGCCTGGACGCGCTGGCGAGCGCCGCCCGCGCGATCGTCGCGGGCGAGGCCGACCTGGTCGTCGCCGGCGGCGTGGAGAGCATGAGCCGGGCGCCGTTCGTCCTGCCGAAGGCGACCTCGGCCTACTCCCGCAACGCCGAGATGTACGACACCACCATCGGCTGGCGCCTGGTCAACCCGCTGATGGAGCGGGGTTGGGGCGTCGACTCGATGCCGGAGACGGCCGAGAACGTCGCGGCCGAGTACGGCGTGGACCGGGTCGACCAGGACGCCTTCGCGCTCCGCTCGCAGCAGCGCGCCGCCAAGGCGCAGGCCAACGGGCGACTCGCCGAGGAGATCGCCCCGATCGAGGTGCCCGAGGGGCGGCGCGGCACCCGGCGCGTCGGCGTCGACGAGCACCCCCGGGAGACGTCGCCGGAGAAGCTGGCCGCCCTGCCGACCCCGTTCCGCGACGGCGGTACCGTCACCGCCGGCAACTCGTCCGGGGTCAACGACGGCGCCGTGGCGCTGCTGGTGGCGAGCGAGGCCGCCGTCGAGCGGTACGGCCTGACCCCGCTGGCGCGCGTCGTCGGCGCCGCGGTCGCCGGCGTACCGCCACGGATCATGGGCATCGGGCCGGTACCCGCGACGAGGCGCCTGTTGGCCCGTACCGGGTTGACCCTCGGCGAGGTCGACGTGGTCGAGCTGAACGAGGCGTTCGCCGCGCAGGCGGTGGCCGTGCTGCGGGAGCTGGGCCTGCCGGCCGACGCCGAGCACGTCAACCCGAACGGCGGCGCCATCGCGCTCGGCCATCCGCTGGGCGCCAGCGGCGCCCGGCTCGCGCTCACCGCGGCGCTGGAGCTGCGCCACCGCGCCGCACGGCGGGCGCTCTGCACCATGTGCATCGGGGTCGGGCAGGGCATCTCCCTGCTGCTGGAGGCGGTCGACGCCCAGGACCCGTCCCGACCCGGCGGCGGTGAACGTTGCGTTTCCGCACTGTTGCTGACGACGCCGGCCTCCTAGAGTGACCTGCACCGACCGGCACGGCGAGGACGGGTCGGGCTGACGGGGGCCAGCGGCCCTGGGCGAACTGGGGCGGACGATGCGACCACCGGACCGGCGGGCAGTGGCGGCCGCGTCTGAGGCGCGGGTTCCCGCCCCACGCGCCGGGGAAGCCACGGACGCCGCGGACGCCAGGGGCACTACGGACGCCAGGGACGCCGCCGCCACCCCACGCGCCGGGGACGCCGCGGACGCCGCGCCGCCGGGCGCCCGGTCGTTCGCGGCGCGCTGGGGCGAGGCGGTGGCCCAGCACGTCTTCGTACCGATGAGCGCCGCCGAGGTCGAGCGGCTGCTGCTGGTACAGACGACCCGCCTCGCCGCCGCGGCGCTGGCCGAGCCGTTCGCCACCGCGCCCGCGTACGAGGTCGGCCGCGCCCTCGTGGAGGCGCACCTGGCCGAGCCGGCGGTGCTCGGCTGGTCGGTCCGCGCCCTCGGCGACGGGTTCCTCGACACGGTGCTGCCCGCGGCGGCGGCCTCGCCGGCGGTACGCGAGCGCGTCGCGGCGCTGCAGGGCGCGCTGGCCGCCGGGTTCGCGGGCGCCCTGCGCGACCGGACCTTCAGCCAGCAGGAACGGATCGCCCGGTCCGCGTGGCAGGCCCGGGACCTGGTTGAACGGGCGTTGCGCGACAGCGAGGACAAGTTCCGCACGGTCTTCACCGGCGCGGCGATCGGCATCGCCATCGCGGACACGGCCGGGCGGCTGGTCGAGGTGAACGAGTCGTTCGCCCGGATGCTCGGTTACACCGTCGCCGAGCTGCGCCACATGCCGTGGAGCAACCTCGCCCACCCGGACGACGAGCGCCGCATCTGGGAGCTGTACCAGGGGCTCGTGGCCGGCGACTACCCGACGTTGCAGGTCGAGAAGCGCTACTACCGCAAGGACGGCAGCCTGGTCCGGACCCATCTGGCGCTCTCGCTGATCCGGCACGACGACGGGTCGCCCCGGTTCGGCGTCGCCATGGTCGAGGACATCACGGAGCGGCACGAGCTGCAGCAGCGGCTGCGCTTCCAGGCGCTGCACGACCCGCTGACCGGGCTGGCGAACCGTACGCTGCTCTTCGAGCGGCTCAATCGGATCTTCGCGGGGGCGCCGCCGCAGCACCGGGTGGGTGTCTGCTTCCTGGACCTGGACGGCTTCAAGGGGATCAACGACAGCCTCGGGCACGACCTGGGCGACCGGTTGCTGGTGGTCATCGCGCAGCGGCTGGCGGAGTGCGGCGCCGAGGGCGGGCACCTGGTGGCCCGGATGGGCGGCGACGAGTTCGTCATCCTGGTCGAGGGCCCGTCCGGGGCCGACGAGGTGGTCGAGGTGGCCGAGCGGGCGCTGACGGCGGTCGCCACGCCGGTGCTCATCGGCGACCAGCAGCTGGTGGTCTCGGCGAGCATCGGCATCGTCGAGGGGCCGATCGACGAAACCAGCCGACTGGACCTGATGAAGGCGGCCGACACCACGCTGTACTGGGCGAAGGCCGAGGGGCGCGGCCGGTGGGCGCTCTACGATCCGGTCCGCAGCGCCCGCGACCGGGCGAAGGCGGCGCTGGCGGCGCGGCTGCCGGCCGCGCTGGAACGGGGCGAGTTCGAGGTCGACTACCAGCCGATCCTGGCGCTCGCCGACGGTTCGTTGCGCGCCGTGGAGGCGCTCGTCCGCTGGCGCCACCCGGAGCTGGGGTTGCTCGGGCCCGACCGGTTCATCGGGCTCTCCGAGGAGACCGGCCTCATCGTCCCGTTGGGCCGGTGGGTGCTGGAGCGCGCGTGCGCCGACGGGGAACGGTGGCGCCGCGAGTTCCCCGAGGCGGGGCTGGTGATCAGCGTGAACCTGGCCGCCCGGCAGGCCAACGACGCCGCGATCGTCCGTACCGTCGCCGACGTGCTGCGCCGCACCGGGCTCCCGGCCGAGCTGCTGCAACTGGAGCTGACCGAGAGCGCGTTGATGGGCTCGGCCGGTGAGCCCCTGCGTACGCTGCACCGGCTCTCCGCGCTCGGCGTGCGGCTGGCCGTGGACGACTTCGGTACGGGATATTCGAGCCTGGCGTACCTGCGCCGGCTGCCGATCCACTCGCTCAAGCTGGCCGCGCCGTTCGTGGAGGGGATCCGCTCGGGCGACCCGCGCGGCATGGTCGACGAGCGGATCGTGGACGCGCTGGTGCGGTTGGCGCACGCGCTGGGGCTCTCGGTCACCGCGGAGGCGGTGGAGACCGCGGAGCAGGCGGAGCTGCTGCGGGCCCTGGGCTGCGACGACGGGCAGGGGATGTTTTTCGGTGCGCCCGCGCCGGCCGCGGAGATCACCGCGTTGTTGGGTAAGGAACGGACGGACTGAACTCGCGACCATCGACGGGTTGGGCTATGGAGCTGACGGACGGCCAGACGGCGGTGACGGTGCTCTGCGCGGTGGCGATCGTCGCCGGCATCGTGGGGGTGGTCGTGCCGGTCCTGCCGGCGCTGCCGCTCTGCTGGCTCGGGGTGCTGGTCTGGGCGGTCTTCGGCGGCGCCGGCTGGGGCCGGTGGGTGGTGCTGGCCGTGGTCACCCTGGTCGTGCTCGCCGGCACCGTCGTCAAGTACGCCTGGCCGGGGCGCAACCTCAAGCGCAGCGGGGTGCCGAACCGCACCCTGCTCGCCGGGGGAGCGCTCGGCCTGGTCGGCTTCTTCGTGATCCCGGTGGTCGGCCTGCCGATCGGCTTCGTGCTCGGGGTGTGGCTGGCCGAACGGGTCCGGCTCGGCGACTCGCGGCTGGCCTGGCCCTCCACCCGGCAGGCGGTCAAGGCGACCGGGCTGTCGATGCTGGTCGAGCTGGCGGCGGCGCTGACCGTCGCGGCGGTCTGGGTGCTCGGCCTGTTCCTCGCCTGACCGCCTGATTCCCGTACCTTGATCGCACCGCGCACACTGTCCCGCGTGTGGGCATGGCTGGAGCGTGGCTGGCGGGCGCGGTACCTGCAACCGCTCGGGATCCTGCTGGGGATCGGGCTGTTCTGGTGGCCGGTCCACACCCAGCTGGAGCTCGACCGCTGGGCCGAGGAGTTGCGCCGGGAGGGCGTACCCGCCGACGCCATGATCTACGACCTGGTGATCAAAAAGCGCGGTCGGTCGAGCGACAGCGAGACCATGCACCTGCGCTACGAGTTCGACGGCCGCACCCGTACCGGCGAGGTCGGCTGCTGGGAGGCGTGCGAGCCGGCCGGTACCCCCGTGAAGATCTGGATCAATCCGGCGGACCCGACCGATTTCGTCGCCGAGTTCGGCACCCTGAGCGGCAACCGCGGCCGATTCCAGGGCGGCGCCGGGGTGGCCGGCGCCGTGCTCGTCGTCGTCTGCGGCGCCGGCCTCTTCCTCACCGGGCGCGGGCAGGGCGGGCAGGCGCACCGCCGCCGGGCCGGGCGGCGGCCGAGCGCGCGGGCCGGCAGCACGCCCCGGACTCGTCGCGGCGGCCCGCGCCGGACACCGGTCCGCCGCACCAAGCGGCCCGGCCGCCCGCGCCGTCGCAGCGGCAACTGACGGTACGGGGGCCGCCGGCGCGGTCGGTTGCCGGTCACCCCCACGCGCAGACCTACGAGACCGCCTCATTCGGTTTCACCATCCTCCGGTTCGGCGAGGAGGTCGCCGCCGACGTGGTCTACCTGGAGACGTTCACCGACGCCGATCATCCGGACCGTCCCGGCGCGGTCCGCGCCTACACTCGGTTGTGGGATCGTCTGACGGCCGCAGCGCTCGGGCCGGTAGAGTCCCGCAAACTCATGCGGAGCTTGGCCAACCAGATCAAGTAGGTGCGGGACCATGGGCCTGCGTCGAGGTGGCGGAGCTGCGCGACCGGGTGGCGGTACGCGACAGCAAGGACCCGAGCGGGCCGGTGCTGACCTTCGCCCCGGGCGCCTGGGCCGCCTTCACCTCCGGAATCAAGACCGGGCGACTCTGATCGACCCGTTCGCGCGTTCGTAAAGCTGATCGGCGATACCCTCGGCCCGTGCGGGTCACGGTGTTGGGCGGGGTCGGGGCGCATCCGACGGCGCGGCAGGGCTGCGGGGGCTACCTGATCGAACACGCGGACGCGCGGGTACTGGTCGACCCCGGTTACGCCACGTTCCCGCAGCTGCTGGCGCGTACGCCGGTCGACGGGATCGACGCGGTCTACGTCAGCCACGGACACCCGGACCACTGCGCGGATCTCCAGCCGCTGCTGCGGGCCCGGGCGCTGGCCGACCCGCCCCGGCCGCCGCTGCCGGTCCACGCCCCGCCCGGCAGCCTCGACCGGCTGCTCGCCATCGACGATCCCGGCCTGATCGACCAGGCGTACGAGCTGCACGAGTTCCGCCCCGGCGCGGAGTTCGAGATCGGTCCGCTGCGGGTGGCCACCCGCCTCCTGCCGCACTTCGTGCCGAACGCGGGGGCCCGGTTCTCGGCGGACGGCACGGTCGTGGCGTACACCGGGGACACCGGCCCCAGCGACGGCCTGGTGGAGCTGGCCCGCGACGCCGACCTGCTGATCGCCGAGGCCACCTATCCCGAGGTGGTGAACCCGCGGCGGGCCGGCAACCTCTCCACCGCCGCCGAGGTCGGCGCGTACGCCGCCCGGGCCGGCGCGCGCCGCGTGCTGCTGACCCACCTCTGGCCCGGTACCGACCCGGCGGCGGCCACGGCCGCGGCCCGGCGCGGGTACGACGGCGCGCTCACCGTCGCCACCCCCGGCCTCGTGATCGATCTCTCCTAGCCGGCGGCGAACCGTCCCACCGACATCGTCACCGTGACGCCGTATCGTCACTGTCCTCATTAGAAACGGGGGACCTGTGACGGATTTTCGCCCGATCGCGGGCGGGGCGGGGCGCCGCCTGCTCGGGGTGCTGGTCGTAACGGCGGCCACCGTGCTCAGCGCGGGCTGCACGGCACTTCCGCTGCTAGGCGGAGATCGCAACTTCGCCGCACGGGAGGTGGCGTCCGAGCCTCGGATCCGACTGGTTACTCCGCAAACCCTGGGCGGACTACCCCAGTCACCGAGCCGGCCGCTCTGGAACGCGTCACGCGAGACACTGGCGGCCCTGAGGCTGGAGGTGGGCGAGACCACGAGCGCGATCGCCGCACCCTACGGCGGCCGGACCGAGACGGAGGATGCGATCGTGGTCAGCGCCGCCGCGGGGACGATCGACGAGCCGAGCGCTCTGCTCTGGGCGATCGTCGCGGCCATCGACGACGCGACCGACATCCGCCCCGTACGACCCGGCCCGCTCGGCGGTGACGCGAAGTGCGTCGTCGGCCATTCGAGTCAAGGTAAGCAGGCGGTGTGCGCCTGGGCGGACAACGACAGCGTCGGCATCGTGCGGTTCCTCTCCGACAGCCTGCGCGACCGGCGCGACGAATTCGTCGAGATCCGCGCGCAGCTGGAACAGCCCGCCGGCTAGCGCGAGAACGCCAGTGACCCGCCGATCTAGGGCAAATCTTCGTGAATGGAGATCCACTGACGAGGATTTGCCCTAGATCGCGGAGGCTGGCGGCGGAGGGATCGCGGAGGCTGGCGGCCGGGGGACGCCGCTCAGGGGGCGCAGCCGCGGCCGACGGTCACCTCGGCGGCGCAGCGGAACAGCGACGGGTTGACCTGGCTGGGCGGTAGCCAGCGGTGCGCCGCCTGCTCGTACCCGTACGCGAGCGCGAGCAGGCGCGCCTCGCTCCAGGCGGTGCCGAGCAGGCTGATGCCGATCGGGCGGCCGTTGGCCGGGTCGTAGCCGATCGGCACCGCCACCGACGGGTACTGGGCACGGGCGCCGATGCCGGCCGAGCCGCTGCCGAGGAAGAGGATCGCGTCGAGGTCGTTGGCGGTCAGCACCGAGTCGATCCGCTGCCGGGCGGCGGCCACCCCGGCGTCCCGGTTGGACTCGTACGCCGCCCTCGTCGCCGGGTCGTCCAGGTGCACGTCGTTCGAGGCGGTGAGCTGCGTCTGGCCGAACTTGATCGTGCCCTCGGCGGCGTGCGCGGCGTTGAAGCGTACGACGTCGTCGAGGGTGCGCATCGGCGCGTTCGCGGGCAGCCGCCGCAGGTACGCGTTGAGGTCCCGCTTGAACTCGTACGTCAGGATGCTCGGCGGCAACCCGCCGGTCTCCACCGTGACGTCGACCAGCGTGGCGCCCTGCTGCCGCAGCACCTCCTTGGCGGCGGCCAGCGCCTCGCCCTGGTTGCCGGTGGCGGTGCTGGCCACGCCGATGCGGGCGCCGCGCAGGGCGGCCGGGTCCAGCGCCCGGGTGTAGTCGGTACCGGCCGAACTGGCGCTGCCCGCGGTGGCCGGGTCCGCCGGGTCGATCCCGGTGAGCGCGGTGAGCAGCGCGGCGGCGTCGTAGACCGAGCGGGCCATCGGTCCGGCGGTGTCCTGGGTGGCGGAGATCGGCACCACCCCGGTCCGGCTCACCAGGCCGACGGTGGGCTTCACCCCGACCAGCGAGTTCGCCACCGACGGGCTGAGGATCGAGCCGGAGGTCTCGGTACCGACGGTCACGGCGGCCAGCGCGGTCGCCGCGGCCACCCCGGAACCGGAGCTGGACCCGCTCGGGGTCTGGCTCACGTCGTACGGGTTGAGCACCTGGCCGCCGAGTCCGCTGTAGCCGGACGGCATCCCGTTGGTGGTGAAGTTCGCGAACTCGGTCAGGTTGGTCTTGCCGAGGATGATCGCGCCGGCGGCCCGGAGCCGGGTCACCAGGAAGGCGTCCCCGCTCGGGTACGACCGGGCGAGCGCGAGGGCGCCGGCCGTGGTGGGCATCCGCCGGACGTCGATGTTGTCCTTCACCAGGACCGGGATGCCGTGCAGCGGTCCGCGTGCCCGGCCGGACCGGCGGGCCGCGTCGGCGGCGCGCGCCTGGTCGAGGGCGTCGGGCGCGATGGCCCGTACGGCGTTGAGGCTCGGCCCCCGGCTGTTGAGCGCGTGGACGCGGTCGAGGTACGCCCGGGTCAGCTCGACCGAGGTGATCCGCCGGGCGGCGAGCGCCCGTTGCAGGTCGAGGATGCCGGTCCGTTCCAGGTCGAGCGGGAACGGACCGGGGCGGTCGGCGGCCCGGGTGGTGCCGGCGGGGCCGAGCGTGGCGACGGTGAGCAGCGCGGTGGCGAGGAGGCCGACAAGGGTGGTGAACCGTACCGTCAGGCGGCGCGGGTGCCGCGGCACGATCTCGTGGGGCATGGGCGGTGACCTCTCCGGTTGGGGGCGACGCCGGGGTGCGGCCGGGGGACTCGGGACGCATCGACCGGCGTGATCAGGACACGGTTCCTGTGTTGTAGCTGATTTGCCGATGGATTTCCGACCCGTAAACGGCGGGCCGCCCAGGGATCGCGGGTCGCGTGGCTGCCGGCCCGTGGCCGGGGTCACCGAGTGGTGAGGGCCGGTGGGGGCCGGCGATAGGCTTGGCTCATGACCGTCCGCGCGCCGCTGACCCCTGGCCGCCTCTCCCCGAGGCGGCAGGTGCCCTCGAACATCGTCCGTCCGGAGTACGTCGGCAAGTCGGGTCCGAAGCAGTGGCGCGGCTCGCACGTGCAGACCCCGGAGACGATCGAGAAGATGCGCGTCGCCGGGCGGATCGCCGCACAGGCCACCCAGCTCGCGGGTGAGCACTGCAAGCCCGGCGTCACCACGGACGAGATCGACCGGGTGGTGCACGAGTTCCTGCTCGACCACGGCGCCTATCCGTCTACCCTCGGCTACAAGGGCTTCCCCAAGTCCTGCTGCACCAGCCTCAACGAGGTCATCTGCCACGGCATCCCCGACTCCACCGTGCTGGAGGACGGCGACATCATCAACGTCGACGTCACCGCGTACATCGGGGGCGTGCACGGCGACACCGACGCGACCTTCTGCGTCGGGGAGGTCTCCGAGGAGGCGCGGCTGCTCGTCGAGCGGACCCACGAGGCGATGATGCGGGGCATCCGGGCGGTCGCGCCGGGGCGCCAGATCAACGTGATCGGCCGGGTGATCGAGTCGTACGCCCGCCGGTTCGGGTACGGCGTCGTCCGCGACTTCACCGGACACGGGATCGGCGAGGCCTTCCACAGCGGCCTCTACGTGCCGCACTACGACAGCCCGCGCCCGACGGACGTGATGGAGCCCGGAATGACCTTCACCATCGAGCCGATGATCACCCTCGGCACCCACGAGTACGACATGTGGGACGACGGTTGGACGGTGGTCACGAAGGACCGGCGATGGACGGCGCAGTTCGAGCACACCCTCGTGGTGACCGAGGACGGCCACGAGATCCTCACCCTCCCGTGACGGACGCGCCAGGGGCGGTGCGCGAGCCGCACCACGCGGACGTCTCCGGCGGCTGGCTGCGCCCGGCCGTCTTCGGCGCCATGGACGGGCTGGTCACCAACATCGCCCTGATCGCCGGGGTCGGCGGCGGCGGCGTCTCGTCGCACAGCATCGTGCTGACCGGGTTCGCGGGCCTGGTGGCCGGCGCGATCTCCATGGGGCTCGGCGAGTACACCAGCGTGCGCTCGTCGAACGAGCAGGTGGCCGCCGAGGTGGCCAAGGAGCGCCGGGAGCTGGAACGGCACCCCGAGGCCGAGGCGCGGGAACTGGCCGAGACGTGGGTCTCCCGCGGGGTGCCGCGCGACGTCGCGCTGCAGGTGGCCGAGGCGCTGGGCCGCAACCCCGAGGAGGCGCTGCGCCAGCACGTACGCGAGGAACTCGGGGTCGATCCCGACGAGCAGCCCAGCCCCTGGACCGCCGCGATCTCCTCGTTCGTCTGCTTCTCCATCGGGGCCCTGGTGCCGCTGCTGACGTACCTGGTCGGCTTCACCAGCCTCTGGCTGGCGCTCGGGGTCGGCGGCGTCGGCCTCTTCGTGGCCGGGGCGCTGGTCGCGCGGTACACGAACCGGAGCTGGTGGATCAGCGGCGGACGCCAGCTGCTGCTCGGCGCGCTCGCCACCGCGGTGACGTACCTGGTGGGCCGGGTCATCGGGATCGGCGGCGGCGGGATCGGCTGACCGCCGCGCCACGCGCCGCGCGGGCTACCCGACGGGCCGGGCGTCCGGTTCCAGCCGGAAGATCCGGATGTCGCGCCCGCCCGCGCGCTCCACGTAGCTGCGGTACGGCGGCCACTCGGTCACCAGCAGCTCCCAGAGCCGGTCCCGCTCGGCGCCGGTGGCCAGCCGCGCCCGTACCGGGACCCGGGTACCCCGGACCGTCACCGTGGCGGCCGGGTCGGCGGCGAGGTTCAGCGCCCAGGCGGGCTGGTTCGGCCCACCCCAGTTCGACCCGATCACCACGTACGCGTCGCCGTCGGGCACGTAGAGCAGCGGGTTGCTCCGGGGGCGGCCCGACCGGCGGCCGGTGGTCGTGATGATCAGCGAGGGCGCCAGCCCGAGGGCGACCACCCGACCCCGGGTGAGCCGTCCGACGAGCCGGTCCACGGGTACGACGAGCCGGGCGACCGTGGCGAACGAACGCCGGTGCCCCAACCGGCGGGCGAGCCTTCCGAGGGCGGACATCGCCACAGTCTGCCGGTCCCGGCCGCCCGCCGCAGTCCCGCCGCGCGACGCGCGCTGCGGTTGCACCGGCCGACCCGCGTGCCGTGGCCGAGCCGGGCGCGCGGGGCGTCAGCCGGGCCGGCCCAGGTGCGCCTCGCAGTGGTCCAGCCAGCGGACCTCCGCCTCGGCCCGGAAGATCATCGCGTCGAGGGCCAGCCGCCGGGGCAGGTCGTCGTCGGCCGCCCGCTCCTGCTTGAGCCGGGTGAACCGGCGCAGCGCCGCCATCGTGGCCTTCCGCTGGGTGCGCAGCACCCGGGCGACGTCCACGCCGGGCGTCGACATCGCCAGGGTCAGCTTGATCGACAGCTCGTCCCGGGGTGGGTCGGCGCGCCCGATCGGCGTGGTGAACCAGCGGCCCAGGTCCGCGCGGCCGGCGTCGCTGATCGCGTACGGCCGCTGCCCGCCCTCGCCCCCCGGCAGGGCGCGCACCAGGCCGTCCCGTTCGAGCCGGCCGAGCGTCGTGTAGACCTGCCCGATGTTGAGCGGCCAGGTCGATCCGGTCGACTCCTCGAAGGCGGCCCGGAGCTGGTAGCCGTACATCGGGCCGCGTTCGAGGAGGGCGAGCAGGCCGTGGCGGATCGACACGGACAGGCAGTATGCATACCGGGTATGCCGGGCCGCAAACGGAGGCGTCGGGGACGCCCGCGCTACGCGGTACGGCCCGGGAAGGCCACCGTGAGCGGCTCCACCCCGGCCGCCCGGCGCCACCGGGTGGCCCGTACCGCGCAGTCGGTCAGTCCGGCGAGGGCCTGCGCGCGCTGCTCACCCGTCGTACCGGGCAGCGCCGCCCGCCACACCGCCGCCGTACGGTCCTCCACCTCCACCGCCAACCGCAGCGCGCTCGGCCCGTCGGTGACCGGGAACGGCAGCGCGTACGACGGCGCGCCCGCCGGCGGGGTGGCGCCGCCCTGGGCGAGCAGCACCACGAGGCTGTCCCGCCGGCCGCGGTGCGCCGCCTCGGCGGCCCGCGCGTCGGCGACCGAGGAGCGGGGGAGCCGCACCCCGATCAGCCCGTACGCGTAGATCGCCGCGTACTCCGCGGCGAGCGCCGCGGTCAGCCCCTCGCTCACCGCAGCACCTCGGCGTGGGTGGCGCGGGCGGCGGCGATGCTGCCGACCAGGGCCGCGCGGCTCGCGGGCGCGTCGACGCAGAGCCGGGTCGCCTCCTCCTGCCCCCGCTGCTCGGCCTTGCGCAGGGCCGCCAGGGTGGCCCGGTCGTCCGTCTCCGCCCCGCCCGCCGGTACGGTCGGCGCGCCGCTGGGCAGCGGGGTCGCGATCACCCGGGCCAGCTCGGCCGCGTGGGCCCGGTGCGCCTGCGCGATCGGGGTGAGCCGCGCGGCGAGGTCGGGGAAGGCCGCCGCCGCGGCCTCGTGCCGCGCGGCGAGGTCGAGCGCGCCCGTGACCAGGCCGGCGAGCGGGTCGGGACCCCGGTCCCGCTCGTCCGAGCCGTCGAAGAGGTCACAGCCGGCGAGCGGCGCGGTGACGGCCGTGACCGAGGCCAGGGCGCCCGCGCGCAGCACCGCGCGCCGGGAGTGCCCCGGCGGGCGGTGGTTCTGATCCGGGATTCCGATCCGCACCGTCCAAGTCAACACCATCACCGTCGGGCGGGGGGCGC
This sequence comes from Micromonospora sp. NPDC049559, assembly GCF_040676675.1. Taxonomy (NCBI): domain Bacteria; kingdom Bacillati; phylum Actinomycetota; class Actinomycetes; order Micromonosporales; family Micromonosporaceae; genus Micromonospora; species Micromonospora sp. NPDC049559. Next base: position 22,267 of record NZ_JBFAPK010000019.1, read on the forward strand.
GTCCCGGATCGCGGCGCACCGGGATCTGGCCGGCCGGCGGGGACCGGCCCGCGTCGTCGGTGCGCCGGCCGGTGCGTCGGCCGCTCGGCGCGTTACGCTCTGCGCAGCCGCCGGGCGTGTACGAGCCCGGTGGCGTCCTGGCATGGCTGCCCGCGAGGGCTGTCGACAATTGCGTAGAGGGGTGCGGAGATGACGCAGCGTGGTCGTGCTACCGCCAGATCGGCGGGTGGCCCGCGCGCTGGCGAGCGCCCCCGAGGTGATCTCACCGCGCGCGGTGACCTCACCGCCCGGCGGAAGCGGCTCCGCGAGGTGATCGAGCCCGTCGTGACCGAGGCCGGTTACGACCTGGAGGAGCTGTCGGTCTCGCGGGCGGGGCGCCGGCACGTGGTGCGGGTGATGGTCGACGGGGACGGGGGCATCAGCCTCGACGCCGTCGCCGACGTGTCCCGGGTGATCTCGGTGGCGCTGGACCGGGCCGAGGAGGCCGGCGGCGACATCGTGGCCGGGGAGTACCAGCTCGAGGTGAGCTCGCCCGGCGTGGACCGGCCGTTGACGCTGCCCCGGCACTGGCGCCGCAACGTGGGGCGGCTGGTGAAGGTGACCGTCAAGGGCGCCGGCGGCCTGCCCGGCCCGCGTACGCCGGAGCGGCCCGCGGCGGACCGGCAGGTCACTGGCCGGGTGGTCGAGGCGAACGACGAGCGGGTCGTCCTGGACCTGGACGGTCAGCGCGGCGAGTGGGCGTACGCCGACCTCGGCCCCGGCCGGGTGCAGGTGGAGTTCCACCGGCTCGACGAGGTCGCCGACGAGGATCTGCACGAGATCGATGACACCGACGACGAAGATGTGGAGGGCGAGGAGAGGTGAACATCGACCTCGCGGCGCTGCGCGCCCTGGAGCGCGAGCGGGAGATCCCGTTCGACACGATCCTCGCGGCGATCGAGACCGCGTTGCTCACGGCGTACCGGCACACGGACGGCGCGGAGACCCATGCCCGCGTCGAGATCGACCGGCGGACCGGGGCGGCCCTGGTCTACGCCCAGGAGGTCGACGACGAGGGCACGGTGGTCCGGGAGTGGGACGACACTCCGCACGACTTCGGTCGGATCGCCGCTATGACGGCCAAACAGGTCATCCTGCAACGGCTGCGGGAGGCCACCGACGAGGTGCACTTCGGCGAGTACGTCGGCCGCGACGGTGACCTGGTCACCGGCGTGATCCAGGCGCACGAGGCGCGGGCCGAGAAGGGCATCGTCACCGTCGACCTGGGCAAGCTGGAGGCGGTACTGCCCGCCTCGGAGCAGGTGCCGGGGGAAATATACGAGCACGGCCAGCGGTTGCGTTGCGTGGTCGTACACGTGGCCAAGGGGCTGCGGGGCCCGCAGATCACGCTCTCGCGGTCGCACCCGAACCTGGTGAAGAAGCTCTTCGCCCTCGAGGTGCCCGAGATCGCCGACGGTACGGTCGAGATCGCCGCCATCGCGCGTGAGGCAGGTCACCGCACCAAGATCGCCGTACGCTCGACCGCTCCCGGCGTCAACGCCAAGGGCGCCTGCATCGGCCCGATGGGTCAGCGGGTCCGCGCGGTCATGAGCGAGCTGCACGGCGAGAAGATCGATATCATCGACTGGTCCGAGGATCCGGCGACCTTCGTCGGCAACGCGTTGTCGCCGGCCAAGGCGCTGCGGGTCGAGGTGGTCGACGCCGCGACCCGTACCGCCCGGGTCACCGTGCCCGACTACCAGCTCTCGCTGGCGATCGGGCGGGAAGGGCAGAATGCCCGGCTCGCGGCCCGTCTGACCGGCTGGCGCATCGATATCCGTTCCGACGCGGAGCAGTCGGGCGGGCCGGCGCCGGCCCCGAGTCGGAGCGGTGCTGATCACGTCCCGGAGCCGGGCGGCGCGATCTCGACCGGGTAGGGGTAAACTTTCCTAGTGGTACGACGTGCGTGGCCGGAGCGCACCTGTGTGGGTTGCCGGCGACGTGCGCCGGCCCACGAGTTGCTGCGGATCGTCGCGGTCGGCGACGGGACTGGTCACAGTCTCCGGCCCGATCCGGCCCGCAGACTGTCGGGTCGGGGAGCGCATCTGCACCCGGATCCGGCTTGCCTGGCGTTGGCACAGCGGCGTCGAGCCTTCGGGCGGGCGCTGCGTATCGCCGGTGTCCCTGACATCGGTGAGCTTGCCGGGCACATTGACGCGTCAACCACTACGGCCGGTCAGCCCGACCGGGCGAGGGTCGCACAGCAAGCAAGGTAGGACGACCAACATGAGCACACGATGAAGTCCCAGAAATGACCAGGCTTCAAGTGCACGAGTGAGGTCGCTGCGGGTGCTGCCCGCACGACCTCGGAGTGAGGAGTGCAGTGGCAGGCAAGGCCCGCGTTCACGAGCTGGCTAAGGAGCTCGGGGTCGAAAGCAAGACCGTTCTCGCCAAGCTGAAGGAAATGGGCGAGTTCGTCAAGTCCGCGTCCAGCACCGTCGAGGCCCCCGTGGCCCGGCGGCTGCGAGGGGCGTTCGTACAGTCGTCGTCGGCCGCGCCCACGCCGGCCCCGGCCGCCCCACCGGCGGCTCCGGCGGCGACGCCAACCCCGAAGCCCACCACCCCCGGCGAGCCCAGGATCTCCGCCAAGCCGGCGCCCCCGCGGCGTCCGATGGCGCCTCCGGCCAAGCCGAAGGGCCCGGTTCCGGGTCCCCCGCCGGCGGCGACCCCGGTCGCCAAGCCGGCGAGCGCACACGACATCGAGGTGGCGGCCGCCGAGGCGCGCGCCGCGGCCCTCAAGGCGGAGCAGGAGGCGGCTGTGAAGGCCGCCCAGGCCGCCCGGCAGCAGACCGCCCGCCCGGAGCGTCCCTCCGACGGGGGCGGCAACGCCCCGGCCCGGCCCGGCCCGAAGCCGGGTCCCGGTTCCGTACCGCCGCGCCCGGGTAGCCCCGCGGCCGGCCGGCCGACCCCGCCCGGCGCACCGACGCCCGGTCCGGGTCGTCCCGGTGGCCGTCCGCCGGCGCGCAGCGGCGGCAACAACCCGTTCGGCATCACCCCGGGTGGCCAGCGGCCCGCGGCCGGCGGCGGCGGTCCGCGTCCCAACCCGGCGTCGATGCCGCCTCGGCCGAGCCCGGCGTCGATGCCGCCGCGGCCCAGCCCGGCCTCCATGCCGACCCAGCGGCCCGGCCGTCCGGGTGGCGGCCCCGGTCGCCCCGGCGCGCCCGGCGGTGCCGGTCGTCCCGGTGGCGGTGGCGGCGGCGGTGGTTACCGCGGCGGTCCCGGTGGCGGTGGCGGCGGCGGTGGTTACCGCGGTGGCCCCGGTGGCGGTGGCGGCGGCGGTGGTTACCGTGGCGGCCCCGGTGGCGGTGGCGGCGGCGGTGGTTACCGTGGCGGTCCCGGTGGCGGTGGCGGTGCCCCGGCCGGCGGTGCCGGTCGTCCCGGTGGCGGCGGTCGCGGTCGCGGCGGCGGTGCCGCGGGTGCCTTCGGGCGTCCCGGTGGCAAGCCGACCCGCGGTCGCAAGTCGAAGAAGCAGCGCAGGCAAGAGTTCGACAACCTGTCCGCGCCGACCATGAGCTCGGGTGCGCCCCGGGGCAGCGGTCAGGTCGTACGGTTGTCGCGCGGCGCCTCGCTGTCGGACTTCGCCGACAAGATCAACGCCAACCCGGGTTCGCTGGTCCAGGAGATGTTCAACCTGGGCGAGATGGTCACCGCGACCCAGTCGTGCTCCGACGACACCCTGCTCCTGCTGGGTGAGCACCTCGGCTTCGACGTGCAGATCGTCAGCCCGGAGGACGAGGACCGCGAGCTGCTCGCGCAGTTCAACATCGACCTGAACGCTGAGATCGACTCGGATCGGCTGGTCAGCCGCCCGCCGGTGGTGACCGTCATGGGTCACGTCGACCACGGTAAGACCAAGCTGCTCGACGCGATCCGCAAGGCGAACGTGGTCGAGGGCGAGGCCGGTGGCATCACCCAGCACATCGGTGCCTACCAGGTGCACGTACCGCACGACGGCGAAGAGCGGGCGATCACGTTCATCGACACCCCGGGTCACGAGGCGTTCACCGCCATGCGTGCCCGTGGTGCCCAGGTCACCGACATCGTCATCCTCGTGGTGGCGGCCGACGACGGCGTGATGCCGCAGACGATCGAGGCGCTCAACCACGCCAAGGCGGCGAACGTCCCGATCGTGGTCGCGGTCAACAAGGTCGACAAGCCGGAGGCGAACCCCGACAAGGTACGCCAGCAGCTGACCGAGTACGGCCTGGTCGCCGAGGAGTACGGCGGCGACACCATGTTCGTCAACGTGGCGGCCAAGCCGGGCATCGGCATCGACGACCTGCTCGAGGCCGTCCTGCTCACCGCCGACGCGTCGCTGGAGCTGACCGCTCCGATCGACGGGCCGGCGCAGGGTGTGGCGATCGAGGCGCACCTGGACAAGGGGCGCGGCGCGGTGGCCACGGTGCTGGTGCAGAAGGGCACCCTGCGGGCCGGCGACTCGATCGTCGCCGGTGGCGCGCACGGTCGCGTGCGGGCCATGCTCGACGAGAACGGCAAGCAGGTCAGCGAGGCGGGTCCGGCCCGTCCGGTGCTGGTACTCGGTCTGACCGCGGTACCCAGCGCGGGCGACACCTTCCTGGCGGCCGAGGACGACCGCACGGTGCGGCAGATCGCCGAGCAGCGGCAGGCGCGGCGGCGGGCGGCGAGCTTCGCCAACTCCCGTGGCCGGGCCACCCTTGAGACGCTCATGGAGCAGATCAAGGAGGGCGAGAAGACCTCGCTCAACCTCATCCTCAAGGGTGACGTCTCCGGTTCGGTGGAGGCCCTGGAGGACGCGCTGTTCAAGCTGGACATCCCCGAGGAGGTCCAGCTGCGGATCCTCGACCGTGGCGTCGGTGCCATCACGGAGAGCAACGTGATGCTGGCGAGCGCCTCGGAAGAGCCGGTCACGATCATCGGCTTCAACGTGCGGGCCTCGAACAAGGTCCGCGAGATCGCCGACCGCGAGGGCGTGGAGATCCGGTACTACACGGTCATCTACCAGGCCATCGAGGAGATCGACGCCGCGCTCAAGGGTCTGCTCAAGCCGGAGTACGAGGAGGTCGAGCTCGGCACCGCGGAGATCCGCGACGTGTTCCGCTCGTCCAAGATCGGCAACATCGCGGGTTGTATCGTCCGCTCCGGCATCATCCGCCGGAACGCGAAGGCCCGGCTGTTGCGCGACGGCTCGGTCGTGGCGGACAACCTGTCGATCAGCTCGCTGCGGCGGTTCAAGGACGACGCCACCGAGGTCCGCGAGGGCTTCGAGTGCGGTCTGACCTTGAGCAACTACAACAATGTCCAGGTCGGCGACATCATCGAGACCTTCGAGATGCGGGAGAAGCCCCGCGCCTGAGAGGGCCTCGGTAAGACGCTCAACTGATCAAGGGGTTTACGCCGGTCACGGCGTAAACCCCTTGATCACTTCCGGTAGTGGACCGGTATCCTGCGGAGCGATGTTTACCGGAACGGCGCTTTTCGACCTGTTGCTGCCGGGGGACTCCCGGTCCCTGAAGGCGAAGCGCGGATACGTACGTCCCATCCTGGCCGCGCTACGGCGCTTCGAGGTTTCCGCGGCCGAGGTCGGCGCGCTGGACCTGCACGGCAGGGCCCAGATCGCGGTCGCCGTGGTGGCCGCCGAGGCGCGGCACGTCCGCGAGGTGCTCGACTCGTGCGAGCGGCTGGTCGCCGGCCGGCCCGAGGCCGAGCTGCTGTCGGTACGCCGGCGGCTGTACGGCGAGGACGACTGATCGTTCGTCGGTGCGCATGGCGCCGTCTGTCCGTCGCGCCGTCGCGTACCGGCGCGGGGTGTTGGTGGGTTGGACGCCGGCTGGCACGCGCATCGCGTCGGGCGGCGCAGGTAGTGTTCCAGACGTTGGGGGGTTCGACCGGCGGCGCCGTGCGCCACCGGTACGGCCGCAAGCAGGATGCCGTGGAGGTGGGAGATGACGGACCCGGCCAAGGTGCGCCGGCACGCCGAGCGCGTGCGGGAACTGGTGGCTTCGGTGGTGCGTACGCAGATCAAGGACCCGCGTCTCGGCATGATCACGATTACCGACGCGCGGATCACGGCCGACCTGCGGGACGCCACGGTCTTCTACACGGTGCTCGGCGACGCGGCGGCCCAGGCCTCCACCGCGGCGGCCCTGGAGAGCGCCAAGGGCATGCTGCGCAGCACTGTCGGCAAGGCCCTCGGACTGCGCCACTCGCCGACCCTGACCTTCGTCCTGGACGACGTGCAGGACCAGGTCAAGCACATCGACGAGCTGCTGGCCGCGGCGCGCAGCGCCGACGCCGAGGTGCAGCGGCGGGCGGCCCAGGCGCAGTACGCCGGTGACGCGCAGCCGTACCGGCTGGAGCGGGACGACGAGGACGAGGGCGACCTGGACGACGAGGACGGCCCCGCCGCGGCAGAGGAATCCCGGTGAGCGGGGTCGCCGTGGCACCCGACGCCGATCCGCGCGGCGTCGGTGCGGACCGACCCGGGACCGGGCCGGCCCGCACCACCGCGGTGGTACGCGCGCCGCGCATCGACGCCGGGCCGACCGAGGCGGAGTGGGCGGCGGCCGTCGCCGCCGTCCGCGACCTGCCGGACGCCGGGCGGGTGCTGCTGATCTGCCACGTCAACCCCGACGGCGACGCGCTGGGCAGCATGCTCGGCTTCGCGCTGGGGCTGCGCGCCCTCGGCGTGCGCGAGCTGCAGGCGACCTTCCCCGGCCCGCCCGAGGTGCCGGAGCCGTTCCGCGGGCTGCCGGGCCTGGACCTGGTGGTCCCGGCCGAGCGGGCGTACCCGGACCCGGACCTGGTGATCTGCTTCGACGCCGCCAGCGAGTCCCGGCTGGGAGACCTCTTCGACCGGCTGGGCCGGGCGGAGCATGCTCTGGTGCTGGACCACCACGCCTCGAACACCCGGTTCGGGACGGTCAACCTGGTCGACCCGTTCGCGGCCGCCACCTCCGTGGTCGCGGAGCAGTTGCTGACCCGGCTCGGGGGCGCGCTCGACGCGTCGGTGGCCGAGTGCTTCTACGTGGCGCTGGCGACCGACACGGGCTCGTTCCGCTTCGACGCCACCACGCCAGCCGTGCACGAGATGGCCGCGCGGCTGCTCGCCACCGGGATCCGCCCCGGCGAGATCTCCCGCCGGATCTTCGACACCCGCCCGTACGGGGCGGTCCGGCTGCACGCCGACGTGCTGACCCGTACCCGGTTCGAGCCGGAGTCCGCCGCCGGTCTGGGCCTGGTCTGGACCTACGCCACCCTCGACGACCTGGCCCGGTACGGCCAGCGGCCGTACGTGCTGGAGCCGTTGATCGACTCGATCCGGTGCACCGCCGAGGCGGACGTGAGCTGCCTGGTCAAGCAGACCGGCGAGGCGGAGTGGGCGGTCTCGCTGCGCAGCAAGGGCGGCGTGGACGTCAGCCGGGTGGCGATCGCCCTGGGCGGTGGCGGGCACCGCCTCGCCGCCGGTTTCACCGGGCGGGGGAGCGCCACCGACGTCGTCGACGCGGTCCGCGCACAGCTGCCGTCGGCCCTGCTGGGCATCGAAGATCAGGGATAATCCCGGGGAGTATCGGGGTTCCCGCGCTGCGTGAGCGCGGGGACAATCGGGTGATGGAACAGCCTCCGGAGTTGGTCGCTGAGGCACCCCGGGCCTGGGACCGGCCCGTCGTCACGGTTCCGGTACTCGCCGCGCTGTCGTACGTCGGTGGTCAGCTGCCGTCGTTCTCGCTGCCGGCCAACCTCTACACCCTCGGTACCGGCGGGGCGCTGATCTGGCTGGGGCTGTCGCACCGGATGCCGCGCCGCCGGGGGCCGGCCCGGCTCGGTCCGGGCACGCTCTGGTGGCTGCTGCCGGTGCTGGCCTTCGGCCTGCTGGAGGGCGTCACCTTCGTGCTGGACGCCGGCGACGAGTTCCCCACCTTCTCCCGGATCGCGGACCCGCTAATCGAGGACGAGCTGATGCGCTCGCTGGCCTACTTCGGGTGGCTCTCCGCGTTCTGGGCGCTGGTGCGGCGATGAGCCTGCGGCTGTTGGCGATCGGGGGATTCGCGCTCGCCCTCGTGCTCTTCGGCGTCGTCGAGTGGGCGGCGCGCCGGGAGGACCGTCGCGGTGAGCGTTCCCGCATCCCGACCCTCGGGGACGTCTGTGCCTACCTGATGCGGTACGAGGTGGGTCCGGTCCCGGTGGGGCGGATCGGCCTGCTCGGCTTCTGGTGGTGGCTGGGCTGGCACTTCTTCGCCCGATGACCGGCTTGCCCGGCCCGTACCGTTCCGTATCGCGGGAAACACCGGTCGTGGCCCTGACTTAACGCTAATTTGGGTCTTGATGAGCACCGTCCTCACCCTTGGCCGCCCGCCCCGGGCATTCCGCTCCTGAACCGAGCGACCCGGCGGCGGGGTTCTCGGCGCTGGCGTGAGCGACGGCGCGACATGGGTGACGGTGTACGCACCAGCCACCGCATGCCTCCAGGGTCCGACCGACCCGGGCTCACGCTGCCCCCCGGTCAACTCTCCGGCGATCCCGGGGTGACCGTCGAGGGCGCTCAGCAGGTCATGCCCGCAGCGCTGGCCGCGCGTTTCCGCCGGCCCGGCGCGCCCTGGAAGGAGTTCCGAAATGCAGTCGAGCAAGCCGAAGCCGAAGCCCGAGACCACCGACGAGGCCCGTGAGCTGGTCCGTCGGGCGTTGCAGACGTCGATGGACACCCGTCAGTGAGCGACCGGTCCGCGTCGGGCGACCGGAGCTGACGCGCCCCGGTCGCCCGCCGCTGCCGCCGGGCCGCCGCCCGCCCGGCCGGCCGCCGCGTACGGCCCGCTCCGGGCGACGCCCGGGGTAAGTTCCCATCCGCATTGCGCTCCTTACCCGCGATCTGCCACGATCGACGGCGATGTCTCAGCTCGCCGCGTCCCCGCAGATCCGCTCCGCCATCACCGCCCGCCGCATCGCCGAGCTGGCGCTGCCCGCGCTGGTGGTGCTGGCGGCCGAACCGCTCTACGTACTGATCGACACGGCCGTGGTGGGGCACCTCGGCCAGGTGCCGCTCGCCGCCCTCGCCGTCGGCGGTACCACGCTGACGCTCGTCGCCTGGCTCGGCACGGTGGTGGCGTACGGGACCACCGGGCGCTCCGCCCGCCGCTTCGGCGCCGGCGACCGGGCCGCGGCCGTCGCCGAGGGCGTGCAGGCGTCGTGGTTGGCCCTCGCCGCCGGCCTGCTCGTCGCGGTCGTGCTCCAGTTCGCGGCCGGCCCGCTGGCGCGTACCCTCGCCGGCGGCGGCCCCGACGTGGCCGGCGCCGCCGCGCAGTGGCTGCGCGTCGCGGCGCTGGGCGCGCCCGGACTGCTGCTCGCCGCCGCCGGCAACGGCTGGCTGCGCGGGGTGCAGGACGCCCGCCGCCCGCTCTACTTCGTGCTCGGCGCCAACCTGCTCTCGGCCGTGCTCTGCCCGCTGCTGGTCTACCCGCTCGGGCTCGGCCTGGTCGGCTCGGCCATCGCGAACGCCACCGCCCAGACGATCGGCGGCCTGCTCTTCGCCGGGGCGCTGATCGCCGAGCGGGTGTCGCTGCGGCCGAAACCCCGGCTGATCCTCCAGCAGCTCGTGCTCAGCCGCGACCTGCTGGTGCGCGGCCTGGCGTTCCAGGCGAGCTTCCTGTCGGCGACCGCGGTGGCCGCCCGGTTCGGCGCCGCGGCGGTCGGCGCCCACCAGATCGCCCTCCAGCTCTGGTTCTTCACCGCGCTGGTGCTCGACGCCCTCGCCATCGCCGCGCAGTCGCTGGTCGGCGCGGCGCTGGGCGGTGGCGACGCGGACGGCGCCCGCTGGCTGGCCCGCCGGGTGGCGCTCATCGGCGGCGGCTGCGGGCTCGTCTTCGCCGCCGTGCTCGCCGCCGGGGCGGGAGCCATCCCCGCGCTGTTCAGCGCCGACCAGGTGGTACGCGACCAGGCCATGGTCGCCTGGCCGTGGTTCGCCGCGATGCAGCCGTTGGCCGGGGTGGTCTTCGCCCTCGACGGGGTGATGATCGGGGCCGGCGACGTCCGCTACCTGCGCAACCTCACCATCGTCGCGGCGCTCGGCTGCTTCCTGCCGGCGATCTGGCTGGCCCACGGGCTCGACCTGGGTCTCGGCGGCATCTGGGCCGGACTCACCCTGTTCGTGGTGGCCCGCCTGGTCGGCCTGCTGCTGCGGCTGCGCAGCGGCCGCTGGGCCGTCACCGGGGCAGTTCGAGCTCCGTCGACCAAATCTCCGACCGCATCGTGACGAAGACGTAGAGGGTGGCCGCGACCAGCAGGCTCGCCACCGCGGCCACCACGAAGAACGAGATCACCGGGACGGCCCGGGGATACCGCTCCGACAGGCGGGGACGGTCCCGCCACCGCCACCACGCCTCGCGGGCCCGCCGGAGTCCGGGGTGCTCCGCCAGCCGGTCGATCCAGCGCCGCCGGACCGGTACGGGGCTCGCCGCCGGGTCCCGCATCCACTCGGGCAGCGCGACCCGGGGCCGGCCGCCGGTGGACGCGCCGCCGCCCGGCGCGGGGCCCGCCGCGGAGATCTCCGCGGCCGTACGGGCAGGGCTGCCTGGCGGCAGCGTCGGGTCGGTACCGCTCTGCATGGGTCAGCTTCTCCGGGACGCGCGAGAGGACTCAAGGATCTTGGCAGGGATCGATCACCACGGAATCGGCCGATCGGTCCGGTGCCCGCCGTGCGTACGGCGGCGGCGGTGGTGCCGGTCGCAGAGGTGGCGACCCGGGCGCCGGGACGGCGTCGCGTCTGGCAGGCTTGACGGTCGTGAGCGGGTACGGCGAGGTGGCGGCTTGAGCGAGCGAACCGACGGTCTGATCGTGGTCGACAAGCCGGCCGGGATGACGTCGCACGATGTGGTGGCCCGGGTCCGCCGGCTGGCCCGGACCCGGCGGGTCGGCCACGGCGGCACCCTGGACCCGATGGCCACCGGCGTACTGGTGATCGGCGTGAACCGGGCGACCCGGCTGCTCACGTACGTGATCGGCGCGCGGAAGAGCTACGCCGGCACGATCCGGCTCGGCCAGTCCACGATCACCGACGACGCCGAGGGCGAGGTGACCGCGACGGTACCGGCCGGTGCCGTGGGCGACGACGAGATCAAGGCCGCCCTCGGCGCGCTGCGCGGCGAGATCGACCAGGTGCCGAGCGCGGTCAGCGCCATCAAGATCGACGGGCAGCGCGCCTACAAGCGGGTACGCGACGGCGAGGCCGTGGCGCTGGCGCCGCGCCGGGTCACCGTCGAGCGGCTCGACGTGCTGGCGATCCGCCGGGACGTACCGGACGTGGTGGACGTGGACGTCGAGGTGACCTGCTCCTCCGGCACGTACATCCGGGCGATCGCGCGGGACACCGGTGCGGCGCTCGGCGTCGGCGGCCACCTCACCGCGCTGCGGCGTACCGCCGTCGGCGGCTTCACGCTCGCCGAGGCGGCCACCCTGGAGGAGTTGGAGCGGCGCGCGCCCGACGTGATCGGCCTGCCGGTCGAGACGGCCGCGCGGCGGTTCTTCCCGCAGCGGCAGGCCGACGCCGACGAGACGAAGGTGCTCTCGCACGGCGGTCCGCTCGACCCGGCCGGCATCGACGGCCCGTACGCGGTCTTCGACCCGGCGGGTGGGCTGATCGCCATCGTGCGGGAGCACGGCGGCCGGGCGCGGGCGGAGATCGTCCTCGCCCCGGCCTGAGCGGGCGGGACGAGGACTGGGCGGGCGGCGGCGTGCCGGACGCGCCGCGCCGGCGGGCGGTACAGGGTCGACAGGGAGGCGGAGTTCGGATGCAGCGGTGGCGGGGATACCAGGCCGCGCCGGGCGGCTGGGGCCGGTCGGTGGTCACCATCGGCGTCTTCGACGGCGTGCACAAGGGTCACCAGGCGACCATCGGGCACGCGGTCAAGCGGGCCAAGGACCTCGGGGTGCAGTCGGTCGTGCTCACCTTCGACCCGCACCCGGCCGAGGTGGTCCGCGCCGGCTCGCACCCGGCCGTGCTCACCGAGCCGGAGCGCAAGGCCGAACTGATCGAGGCGCTCGGGGTCGACGTGCTCTGCGTCGTGCCGTTCACCCCGGACTTCTCCCGCCTGCCGGCGGAGGAGTTCGTGCACGACGTGCTGGTCGAGCACCTGCACGCCGCCGTCGTCGTGGTCGGCGACAACTTCCGCTTCGGGCACCGGGCCGCTGGTGACGTCGCCCTGCTGGAGCGGCTGGGCCGTACCTTCGGCTTCGCGGTCGACCCGGCGCCGCTGGTCAGCGACGACGGTACGGTCTTCTCCTCGACGTACATCCGCTCCTCGGTCGACGCGGGCGACGTGACGGCGGCGACCGCCGCGCTCGGGCGCCCGCACCGGCTGGAGGGCGTCGTGGTCCGGGGCGACCAGCGCGGCCGGGAGCTGGGCTTCCCGACGGCGAACCTGCTCTGCCACCGGTACGCGGCCGTGCCGGCGGACGGGATCTACGCCGGTTGGCTGGTCCGGCAGCCCACCCGGGCCGGCCAGCCGGCGCCGCCCCGGCTGGCGGCGGCGGTGTCGATCGGCACCAACCCCACCTTCTCCGGGCAGGAGCGGCGGGTCGAGGCGTACGCCCTGGACTTCGACGGCGACCTGTACGGCGAGCGGGTGGCGCTGGACTTCGTCGCGCGGCTGCGGGAGACCCGCCGGTACGCCACGATCGAGCCGCTCATCGCCCAGATGAACGAGGACGTGGCGCAGACCCGGCGACTGCTCGGCTGAGCGCCCCGGGGGGTGGTCCGGGACGGCCGCCGTGGCCGCGGCCGGCCCTTGAGTCGGGCGTGCGGCCGTGAGCTGGTAACCTTGCGGGAACGTCGGGTCACCGACGATGGCCTCGCGTGCCTGCACGACGCCGCGGGTGCGAGGTCCACCCGCCCGATCCCACCGGATCGCCGGCGGACCGCAACGGAACCCATCGAAACAGGGAGAAAATGGCGCTCGACCAGGAAGCAAAGAGCAAGATCCGCCAGGAGTACGCGACCGCCGAGGGCGACACCGGTTCCCCCGAGGTGCAGGTCGCGGTCCTGACCAAGCGGATCGCCGACCTCACCGAGCACCTCAAGGTGCACAAGCACGACCACCACAGCCGCCGTGGTCTGCTGCTGCTGGTCGGCCGTCGCCGTCGGCTGCTGAACTACATGCAGAAGAAGGACATCAACCGCTACCGGTCGCTCATCGAGCGACTCGGCCTGCGCCGGTGACCTGAGCGGGGAAGCCCTCGCCGCGGGCGCCGGCGCCAGCGCGTACGGCCGCCCGGAGGGCTTCCCCGCCACCGGTCACCACCCACACCCGGGCCAGCGCGACCATCCCGTTGGGGAGCCGGTCGGCGTACCGGTCTCCGGTAGTGGCCCCCGGGCCGGTCGGCAACCGCCGACACCCGGGCGCTTCGATCGAAGACCGGCCGTCTGAGCAGCTCCCCGAGGTCGTGAGCCCACGATCGAAGGAGCACGACGCACCTATGACCGAGCAGAACAATCTCGGCAACCAGCACAGCAAGGCCGTGATCGACAACGGGTCGTTCGGTACCCGTGAGATCACCTTCTCCACCGGCCGGCTGGCCCGTCAGGCCGCCGGCTCCGTCATCGCCCAGCTCGCCGAGACGGTGGTTCTCTCCACCACCACCGCGAGCAAGCAGCCGCGGGAGCAGTTCGACTTCTTCCCGCTGACCGTCGACGTCGAGGAGCGGATGTACGCCGCGGGGCGCATCCCCGGCTCGTTCTTCCGCCGCGAGGGCCGGCCGAGCGAGGACGCGATCCTCACCTGCCGCCTGATCGACCGGCCGCTGCGCCCGTCGTTCGTCAAGGGCCTGCGCAACGAGGTCCAGATCGTCGAGACCGTCCTGGCGCTCGACCCGCAGCACCCGTACGACGTCGTCGCGATCAACGCCGCGTCGATGTCGACCAAGCTCTCCGGCCTGCCGTTCTCCGGCCCGATCGGGGCGACCCGGATGGCGCACGTGGACGGCCAGTGGGTCGCCTTCCCGACCCACGAGGAGCTGGCCCGGGCCACCTTCGACATGGTCGTCGCCGGACGGGTGCTGCCCGACGGGGACGTGGCGATCATGATGGTCGAGGCCGAGGCCACCGAGCACACCGTGGCGCTGGTCGCCGCGGGTGCCACCGCGCCGACCGAGGAGGTCGTGGCGAGCGGCCTGGAGGCCGCCAAGCCGGCCATCCGCGAGCTGTGCCGGGCGCAGAGCGAACTCGCCGAGGTCGCGGCCAAGCCGGTGACCGAGTTCCCGGTCTTCCTGGACTACCAGGACGACGCGTACGAGGCCGTGGCCGGGGTCGCCCGGTCCGACGTCGCCGAGGCGCTCAAGATCGCCGCCAAGGCGGAGCGCGAGGACGCCCTCGACCGGATCAAGGACCGGGTCTACGAGGAGCTGGCGGGCCGGTTCGAGGGCCGCGAGAAGGAGCTGGGCGCCGCGCTGCGCTCGCTGACCAAGGCCGAGGTCCGCGCCCGGGTGCTGCGCGAGCAGGTACGCATCGACGGTCGCGGCCCGCGCGACATCCGGCCGCTGACCGCCGAGATCGCGGTGCTGCCCCGGGTCCACGGGTCGGCGCTCTTCGAGCGGGGCGAGACGCAGATCCTCGGCGTCACCACGCTGAACATGCTCCGGATGGAGCAGTCGCTGGACACCCTCTCGCCGGAGAAGTCCAAGCGCTACATGCACAACTACAACTTCCCGCCGTACTCGACCGGTGAGACCGGCCGGGTGGGCGCGCCGAAGCGGCGCGAGATCGGCCACGGTGCGCTGGCCGAGCGGGCGCTGATCCCGGTGCTGCCGGGGCGCGAGGAGTTCCCGTACGCCATCCGCCAGGTCTCCGAGGCGCTCGGCTCCAACGGCTCGACCAGCATGGGCTCGGTCTGCGCCTCGACGCTGGCGCTGCTCTCGGCCGGTGTGCCGCTCAAGGCGCCGGTCGCCGGCATCGCCATGGGCCTCATCTCGGACGAGGTGGACGGCAAGACGGAGTACGTGACGCTGACCGACATCCTCGGTGCCGAGGACGCCTTCGGCGACATGGACTTCAAGGTCGCCGGTACGCCCGAGTTCGTGACCGCGCTGCAGCTCGACACCAAGCTCGACGGCATCCCGTCGGACGTGCTGGCCGCCGCGCTGCAGCAGGCGCACGAGGCCCGCGGCACCATCCTCGGGGTGATGCAGCAGGCGATCGAGAGCCCGGCGAAGATGTCGGACTACGCGCCCCGGGTCACCACCGTGAAGATCCCGGTCGACAAGATCGGCATGGTGATCGGGCCGAAGGGCCAGACCATCAACGCGATCCAGGACGAGACCGGCGCCGAGATCTCCATCGAGGACGACGGCACCATCTACGTCGGCGCGACCAACGGCCCCTCCGCGGACGCGGCCGTGGAGCGGATCAACGCGATCGCCAACCCGACGCTGCCGAAGGTCGGCGACAAGTTCCTCGGCACCGTGGTGAAGACGGCCGCCTTCGGCGCGTTCATCTCGCTGCTGCCGGGCCGCGACGGCCTGCTGCACATCTCCAAGGTGGGCGACGGCAAGCGGGTCGAGCGGGTCGAGGACTTCCTCAACGTCGGCGACAAGGTCGAGGTGCAGATCGCGGACATCGACGCCCGGGGCAAGATCTACCTGGACAAGGTCCGCCCGGAGGGCGAGGCCGCGCCGGCACCGGCGGAGGCCGCCGGCAGCGAGCGGCCCGCCGGCCGGGACCGGGGCGACCGTGGCCCGCGCGACCGTGGCGACCGGGACCGTGGCGACCGTGGCCCCAGCCGGGGTGAGCGGGAGGGTGGCGCCGAGGGCGGCGAGGGCGGCGGCGAGCCGCGTCGCCGGCGCAACCGGCACTCCTGACCCCGTCGCGGCACCCGCTGCCGCGACATCCCCGGCAGCACCACCCCCGTCGATCTAGGAGTCATGGTCCCTTGAACCGGGCGAGACGAGAGCGGTACCTGGATCGACGGGGTCAGCGGGTCCACCCCGCCCGACCCGTGACGGCGGCCGGCGGCCCGGGCGCCGGGGCCCTGGCGCGGGCGGTGACCCGTACGCTGACCAGCGACCCGCTGGGCGGCACCGTGCGACGTACGGTGCTGCCCAGCGGGCTTCGGGTCATCACCGAGGCGATCCCGACGATGCGCAGCGTCTCGTTCGGGATCTGGGTGAACATCGGCTCCCGGGACGAGAGCCCCAGCCTCTCCGGCGTCTCGCACTTCCTGGAGCACCTGCTCTTCAAGGGCACGCACAAGCGCGACGCCCTGCAGATCTCCGCCGAGATCGAGGCGGTGGGCGGCGAGACCAACGCCTTCACCACCAAGGAATACACCTGCTACTACGCGCGGGTCCTCGACGACGACCTGCCGCTCGCCATCGACGTGATGTGCGACCTGGTCGCCGACTCGCTGCTCGAACCGGCCGACGTGGAGACCGAGCGTGGCGTGATCCTCGAAGAGATCGCCATGCACGACGACGAGCCCGGTGACGAGGTGCACGACCTCTTCGCCAAGGCCGTCTACGCCGAGCACCCGCTGGGCCGGCTCATCTCCGGCACCGAGGAGACCATCTCCCCGATGACGCGCCGGCAGATCCAGGGCTTCTACCGGCGCCGCTACACCGCGCCCGAGATCGTGGTCGCCGCCGCCGGCAACCTCGACCACACCGCCGTGGTCAAGCTGGTCCGCCAGGCGCTGCGCGGTACGCCGCTGGACACCGGACCGGCCCAGCCGGCCAAGCCCCGGCCGGCCACCCCCCGGGTACGGGTGCGCACGGGACAGACCGCGGTCGAGCACAAGGAGACCGAGCAGGCCCACGTCGTGCTCGGCTGCGCCGGCATCGACCGCCTCGACGACCGGCGGTTCGCCCTCGGGGTGCTCAACAACGTGCTCGGCGGCGGCATGTCGAGCCGGCTGTTCCAGGAGATCCGCGAGCGGCGCGGCCTCGCGTACTCGGTCTACTCCTACTCCAGCCAGTACGCCGACAGCGGCGTCTTCGCCGTCTACGCCGGCTGCGCCCCGGGCAAGGTCGACGAGGTGCTGGAGCTGGCCCGCGCCGAGCTGGCCGAGGTCGCCGCGCACGGCGTCACCGCGGCCGAGCTGGCCCGGGGCAAGGGGATGGCGAAGGGCTCGTACGTCCTCGGCCTGGAGGACACCGGCTCCCGGATGAGCCGGCTGGCCAAGGGCGAGCTGCTCTACGGCAACGTGCTCTCCGTGGACGAGCTGCTGGCCCGGGTCGACGCCGTCACCCTGGACGAGGTGAACGCCCTCGCCGGCGAGCTGCTCTCCCGGCCGATGTCGCTGGCCGTGGTCGGCCCGTTCAGCGAGGGCGACTTCACCGCCGCCGGCTGACGGCGGTCACGCCCGGTTCCACCGCCTACGCGACCTTCAGCTGCTCGTCGCCGAAGTCGGCGATCAGTTTCAGCGTTCCACCGAGCGCTTCCACGTAGCGGTTCAGCACCTCCTGGGTCGACACGTCGCCGCCCTCGATCTGCGAGACGCGAGCCACCGAGACGCCCATCCGAAGCGCCACCTGCTCCTGCGTCAGACCTCGGCGCTTACGCATGTCCGCCAAGCGCCAGCCGCGCGATTCGTCGAGCATCTGGTCATAGGCGGCCTGGAACGCCTCCTGACCGCCGGCCGTCTCGATCGCGCGCTCCAGGTGCCCCGAATCTCGCCGACGCCGGACCTCGCTCATTGTCCGGTCTCCTCATCGCGTTCTTTCAGGTAGATCGCGTACAGCTGCTCCGCTTCGGGGATCGCGTGCCGGTACCACCGCTGCCACTGTCCCGACTTGTCAGCGGCAACGAGAAGTATTGCCGATCTGCGAAGGAGTGGTCAGCGGTACCGGCGGGGCGGTCGGGCGAGCTGCCGCCGCCGGGCCTGGTGGCGGTACGCGTCGATGATGTCGGGCCGGAGCAGGTGGCCGAGGCCGGCGCCGTCGAGCCGGCCGGTCAGTCCGTTTCGGTCGGTGCCGAGGGCCTCGGCGGTGGCGTCGAGGTGCCAGTCGTGGGCCGCGAGCTGCGACAGCAGGTGCCCGCGGCGGGTCTGGGCGGCCGAGAGCCGGAAGGTCTTGAGGTACGCCAGCGTCCCGGCCTCGTCGGTGATCATTTCGCCGAGGTGGTTCTCCACCCGCGGGTCGAAGGCGGGCAGGAACCGGGACAGGGTGAAGCGCCCCAGCCGGTACACCGGCTCCGTGGTGATCCGCTCGCCGAGCAGCCCGTCCGCCATCAGGGCGTGGAACCGCGACCACTCGGCGCGGGCGTGGGCGAGCTGGGCCCGCAGGTCGGCGACGCTGTCGACCCGCTCGGCGTCGAGCCGGGTCCGGAACTCCGGCACCGCCGCCCGGTGCAGGCGGGCGTACTCGTAGAGCAGCTCGCCGTACATGTCGTGCAGCAGCGTCGGGTGCAGGGCCCGGTAGTCGTCCGGGTGCGGTACGACGAGTGCGGCGGCGAGCGCGTCGGCCGCGTAGATCAGCACGCCGCACTGGTCGGCGTGGATCTCGAAGATCCGCAGCGCGTCGTCGAGCCCGGTGATCGCGGCGCCCACGTACGCGGCCTCGGCCCGGGGCGACAGCCCGCGCGTGACGGTCCGCCGGGTCCACTCCTCCCAGGCGATCGACGGTCCGCCGAACTGCAGCGCGAGATATCCCTCCAGGGCCAGGTGCAGCGGCAGGAGCCGCAGCCGCCGCTTCTCCTCGCGCCGGGCCATCCGCCGCCGGAAGTGCAGGCCGATGCCGTCGGGCGGGCGCCGCTCCTCCGGGTCGCGCAGCTGGGTGCCGTACGCGGCCATGGGCGTGCCGTCGGTGCTCCAGGAGGCGACGAACGCGTGCGGTACGTAGGCGACGTAGCCGGTGCGCGGTCCCACCTGGACGACCGACGGCTCGTCGGCGTCGTAGAGGCGGGCGTGCAGCCGCAGGTCCGTGATCGGTGCCTGGCGCAGCAGCGGTACCAGCCGGATCGCGCCCCAGGTCTGCGCGGCTCCGGTGACCAGCCCGCTCAGGTCCAGGCTGTTCGGCGCCGGGCCCGCACCTTCGACCGTGCTCACGCCGCCTCCGTCGCGACGTCGGGCCGGAGTGCGGCGTCGGCTTCGGTGCCCGGACCGGGGTCGGCCAGGAACCGCTCGACCCGGTCGGCCAGGTGTTCGCGCAGCTCGCCGAAGCCGGCCGCGCCGGTGGCGAAGCGGGCCAGCTCGACCAGCGCGGCGACGTCCTCGGCGTTACGTACGCCCACCGTCGCCACGCCGGGCGCGAGCCGCCGTACGTCGAAGGCGTCGCCGTCGTAGACCGGGTTGAGGTGCACGACCAGCGTCCGCTGCTCCGGATCGAGCCGGGTACGCCACACCCGCAGCACCTCGGCGGCCTGGCCGGGCGGCGCGTTGTCCCAGCCGTCCGAGACGATCACGAGCCGGTCGGGTCGGCGTTCGAGCCCGTCGAGGAGGCGGTCGCCCAGCCCGGTCGACCCGATCGGGTGCACCAGCAGCGGATCGCCCCGGTGGGTCAGCCAGAGGCCGGTGTAGTCGGCGGCGAGCGCGTCGAGCAGGTAGTGGGTGGCCAGCGCCGCGATCAGCGGGCGCCGCCGCTTGACCCCCGAGCCGGAGGACGAGTAGCTGTCGTCGAGGACCGCGACGACCCTGCCCCAGGTGCCCGCCCGCCGGCCGGCGGCGCGCCGGGCCGCCGCGCGCAGGGCCCGGGTCAGCTCGTCGCGGCGGCGGGCCCGCTCGGGCCGGGGCAGCGAGAGGGCGTACCCGGCGAGCCGGGTCAGCGACACCCGGTCCAGGTCCGGTGCGACGTTGTCGACCTTGAGGCGCTCGGCGGAGGTCTGCAGGCGCAGCCGTTCGCCGCCGGTGAGCTTCGGGGCGATGCCGGTGAGGAAGCGCGCCCGGTCGATGCCGTGCCGCGCCGCGAGCCCCTCGGCGACCGTGTACGGCAGCTGGTACAGCGCCCGCTGTTCGTAGTGGGCCCGCCGCCACGCCTCCAGGATCGGGGCGTCGTACCGCTTCGGCCGGCGCCAGTCGAACAGGACGGTGCCGACCTCGTCGGGGAGCCGCAGGTGCGCGTGGCGGGCCGCGACCCGCAGCGAGCGGCGGTACTTGACGGCGTCGAACGCGGGGTCGGGTCGGGTCGCCAACCAGTCCCGCACGATCGCCCGGGTGCGCCGGTTGTTGACCCGCAGCCGGCGCAGCTCGCGCAGCACGCCGTAGACCCGCTGGGGCGGCAGCAGCCGCAGCCGCGCCGCGATCAGCCGCCCCTCGGCGGCGCGCTGGGCGGGCGTGGCCGAGCGCGCCGTGTGCAGCAGGTTCGTCACGACCCGGGCGGCGTTGAAGTGGTTGATGTCCAGCGCCAGCGTCGCCGCGTACAGGTCGCGGTAGTTGCCCAGCACGTACTCGTGCAGGAAGGCCAGGGAGATCCGCTGTTCGGCCGCGCCCTCGTGGAACTCCCGCTGTCCGGTCGACGTGATCGCCGCGTTGACGAACATGACCACGTCCTCGCACGCGATCCGGTCCGATGGCGACATTCCGGCGGCCCGCCTTCCGGGTACGGGGGTGGAGGCCGGCCGGGGAGTGGGGGTACGAACTGCGAGAGCATCGCTTCATAGGCGGGTTCCGGAAGTCGCGCCCGAGTCCCGCGGCCGGCCGCGTCACCATACCGGCATGGACGCGAACCGGGCGAGGCGATTCTCGGGCGCACCCGCCGGCTGGCCGCGCCCCCTACCATCCGGGCAGGGAGGTGGATCGATGGGATGGCTCCGGCGCGGCTGCCCTGTGGTTGCCGAGGAGCAGGTTTGGATAGACGAGAACTTGAGTTGGTTCCGGGGCGAGTTCGGCGACTCGTGGCTGCGCTCGCCGGTGGTGCTCCCCACCGATGACTTCTTTCCCGGCGCGTACGCCGGTTCGGCGGAGGACATGCGCCGTACGGTGACCCGGGTCTGCGGGTACGCGCGGGTCGATCCCGGTCGGATCCGGGTGGAGCTGCACTCTGACCGGGCGGCCGACCGGGAGCTGCGGAAGCTGGTCGGCGGCACCACCAGCTGGTCGGGGGCGGCCGGACACTATCGGGTGGTGGCGGGCAGGGCCGTCGTCTCGCTGGCGGAGTCGCTCGGGCTCAGGCCGTTGGCGCTGGTCGCCACGGTGGCCCACGAACTGGCGCACGAGCGGTTGCTCGGCGAGGGTCGGGTGGATCCGGACCGGCGGGACCAGGAGCCCCTGACGGATCTGCTCACCGTCTATCTCGGGCTCGGGGTGTTCACGGCCAATGCGGCGTTCGAGTTCGCCGGCGACCACGGTGGCTGGTCGGCGAGCCGGCTGGGCTACCTGACCGAGCCGATGTTCGGCTACGCCCTGGCCCGGTACGCCTGGATGCGCGGTGAGCCCGATCCGGAGTGGGCGGCGCACCTCGACACCAACCCCCGTGCGTACCTCCGGCAGGGCCTGCGCTTCCTGAAACGCTCCGGCGTACCTAGCGGAGGCTGACCGCTGGCGCGCGGCCGTACCCCACCGGGCCGCGAGCCCGGCGGGGCGGGCGTGGTCGGCGGGTCAGCGGGGGAGCGCCGAGGTCCGCGAGGTCCGTGGCCGCCCCGGGGTCGGTGGCTCCGGCGGGGCCGCGGCGGACAGCCTCCGGCGGGCGGCGGCGACGAACGCGTCCGGGTCGTCAACGTAGAGGCGCACGCGGGTGGTCGGCTCGCTCGGGCCGCTCGGCAACGCGAGCCGGGTCGGCCACCGCAGGGTGACGTCGACGCTGGTCTGACTGCCGACGCCCAGGTTGACGACCAACCCGTCGTCGTCGCGTTCGAGCTGGACACCCTTGCTCGACGGCAGCGACCGGTACCGCTTGTGGACCGCCTCGACGTCCGCCCAGGCGATGCGCACGTCGAGGGTGGCGCCGTTGCGCACCCGGATGCCGTCGTCGTCGAGCAGATGCGGGTGGAGTTGGAGCATCGCGAGCAGGCCGAGCATCCAGACCAGCCCGTAGACCCCGAGCGCCAGGACGATCCACCGGGCGGGCCGCCACGGCACGAGATGGCTGACGATCAGGTCGAAGATCGGGATCTCCACGGCGGAGAGGACGATGAACATGATCAGAATGGGGCGGACCACCCCGAGGTAGCTGAACGGCTCGGCGTCGGGCTGGTCCGTGCCGGGGCGTCGGAGTACCCAGCGGAAGAAGCTGCTCCACATGGCCGACTCGTACGCCATGGCCCGCCGGGCCAGCGACGGACGCGGCGCGGCGTCGACACCGGCCCCGGTCGGCTCGATCGGATCTCCGGCAGTCTCTCGGTGCGGCTCACGCGACATTCCCGGCTCCCTCCGCTTTTGCATTACGACTGTAATGTAACCGACGCGGCGAGCGGTTTCAAGTCGATCGCAATGTGAAATCATGGCGGCATGCCGAAAATCGTCGATCATCACGAGCGGCGGACCCTGATCGTCGACGCCCTCATGCGGGTCGCGGCCCGGGACGGCCTGGAGGCGGTGAGCCTGCGCCACGTCGCCGCCGAGGCCGGCGTGACCACGGGGATGGTGCAGCACTACTTCCGCACCAAGGAAGAGATGATGGAGTTCGCCATGGCAGTGGTGCGGGAGCGCGGCGAGGCCCGGATCACCGAGGCCGTCGGCCGGCTCGGTCCGGCGCCGGCCCCGCGCGAGCTGATCCGCACGATGATCACCGAGCTGCTGCCGCTCGACGAGGCGCGCCGCGCCGACGCCCGGGTCGCCCTGGCCTTCCTCGCCTACGCCGCGGTACGACCGGTCGCCGCCGCGTCGCTGCGCCAGGAGACGCCGCAGTTGGTCGGCTTCGTCGCCGACCAGATCCGCGCCGCCCAGGCGGCCGGCGCCGCCGCCGACGTCGATCCGGCGACCGCCGCGGCCGGGCTGCTGGCGGTCATGGAGGGGCTCGGCATCTACCTGCTCACCGAGCAGTACGCGCCGCGGACCGCCCTCGACGCGCTCGACGCCCAGCTGAGCCGGATCTTCGGCTGAGCCCGGCGGCGCCGGTTCGGTCCGCGGCGCCTGTTCGAGCCGCGGCGCCTACTCGGTGCGCAGCGCCGTCGCCGTTCGGATCCGGGCGGCCCAAAGCGCGGGCAGCAGCGCACCCAGCACGGCGATGACCAGGCCACCGAGACCCAGCAGCGCGACCGACCAGGGCCGGTAGACGTCGAGGACGACCTGCGGCAGGTTGACGCCCGCGCGGTGCCCCATCGCCGGCAGCAGCACGCCGTGCAGGGAGATCCCGGCCGGTACGCCGAGCGCGCCACCGACCAGTCCGAACAGGACGACCGAGGAGAGCACGACGGCTACCGCCTGCCGGGGCGTCATGCCCAGCGCCTTGTGTACGCCGAGTTCCCGTACCCGCTCGCGGGTCTGCAGGACGACGGCGTTCAGGATTCCGAGCCCCGCGACCGCGACCAGCATCAGGGTGAGCAGGCCGGTCAGCGCGCCGAGCGCCAGCAGTACCTCGCTCTGGCCGGCCCGGTTGACCTCGGCGCGCAGGCCCAGCGGCCGTACCGCCGCGTCCAGCGCCGCCACGTAGCCGGCGACGTCCACCCCGTCCGCCACGTCGACCCGGTACTCCCGTGGGCGGAGCCCCGGTTCGGCGGCGAGCATCGTGTCGAGTCGGGTGAAGACCTGCATGCCCTCGTTGCTGGTGGAGAAGACCTCGCCGACGACGCGTACCGGCACGGGACGGCCGTCCACGCTGAGGCTGATGGTGTCGCCGACCTTCGCCCCGACCGCGGTGAGCAGCGGGGTCGGCACGAGCACCTCCCCGGGGTCGCGGAACCAGCGGCCCTCGGTCAGCTCGTACCCGGCCCACGAGGGGTCGTCCGTGAACGCCAGGACCTCGACGGCGCCCGGTACCCCGGCGACGGCGGCGGTGGTCTCGGCGATCCCGTAGGCGGCCCCGGTACCCGGGCGCGCGGCGATCGCGGCGCGTACCGTCGCGGCGTCCGGCCCCGGTTCGGGCCGTGACCCCGGCCCGGCCTTCGGTCCCGGCCCCGGCTGGCCGGGCGGTCGGGACGGGCCGACCGCCACGTCGGCGGTGTCGTGGGTGCGGGCGGCCTCGATCCGGTTGAGCGAGGCGGCCAGGCCGACGGCGAGCGCCACGGCGGCGGTACCGAAGACGACCGTCGCGATCATCGTGGTCAGTCGGGCCGGCCGGGCGAACGGCTGGGCCAGCCCGAGGCTGATCGGCCGGGGCAGCGGCAGCCGGGCCGCCAGCGCGGCGGCGGACCGGCCACGACCGACAGCCGGCGCACGCCCGACGGTCAGGGCCTCCACCGGGCGCAGCCGTCCGGCCCGCCAGGACGCCAGCCAGGCGGTCGCGGCCACCACGGCCACGGCGGCGGCGACGACCACCACGTCCACCCAGGGCGCGACGCCGGACGGGCCGGTCCCGTACACCTCGCTGGTGGTCGTCAGGATCGGGACGGCGAGCAGGTTGCCCGCGACGACGCCGAGTCCGATGCCGACCGCGGCCGGGATCAGTGCCTGGCCCAGGTACGCCCGCACGACCTGTCCCGGCGTGAACCCGAGCGCCCGCAGTACCCCGATGCGGTACGTGGCGGCGCCGACCGCGCCGGCGACGACACCGCCGACGCTGAGCACGGCCATCACCAGGCCGAGCAGCCCGAACGCGACCAGGAGCGGCACGAACAGGGCCGTGTTCCGGTCGGCCGCCTCCTTGCTGGCCAGCCAGGACCGGCTGCCCAGCAGCGCCCCGCCCGGGACCGTCGAGGTGACGGCGGCCAGTCCGGTCGCCACGTCCGACGTGCTCCCGTGGGCGGCGAGCCGGTAGAGCATCTGCCGGCCGGGCGTCGCGCCCGGCGAGGTCAGGCCGGGGATCGCGGTCGGGACGACCCAGGCCTCCGCCGTCTGGCTGGTCGAGCGGGCGCGGCCGACGACGGTGACGGCGGGGCGGCCGGGCAGGTCGGCGAAGACCAGCCGGGTGCCGACCGGCGCGCCCTCGGCGAGGACGATCTCGCCCGGCCCGGTCGCCCAGCGCCCCTCGACCAGCGCGACCCGGTCCACTCCCCGCGTGGGCTCGGCCCGACCGACGATGGTCAGCGGCGGCAGCTCCATCCCGGCGGGTGTCTCCGCGTCCGGACCGAGCGACGGGGTCTGCGTCACCACCGCGAACGGGCCGGCGGCCTCGGCCACGCCGGGTGCGTGCGCGGACGCGGCGACCTGGGCCTCGCTCGCCCGCGCGCCGTCGAAGAGGGCGCTCAGGTGTGCCCCGTGCTGCGCGGCGAAGGACCGGTCGAACGGCGCGGTGGAGGCGACCAGCAGCGACCCGGCCAGTACCGCCGCCGTCACCGCCAGGAACGCCGCGAGCGCGATCACCACGGTCTGTACCCGGCGCCGCCGCACCCCCGAGCGGACGACCGTACCGAGGCCGGTCACCGGACCGCTCCGGCGGACGGGCGCGCGGCGGCGGACGGTTCGTCGGAGTGGACCCGGCCGTCGACGATCCGGACGGTACGGGTGGCGCAGCGCGCCGCGAGAATCTCGTCGTGGGTGACCAGGATCAGCGTCTGCCCCTCGGCGTTCAGCTCGGTGAGCAGCCGGGAGACGTCCTCGCCGGAGGCGCTGTCGAGCGCGCCCGTCGGCTCGTCGGCGAGCAGCAGCGTGGGCCGGTTCATCAGCGCCCGGGCGACCGCAACCCGCTGCCGCTGCCCGCCCGAGAGCCGCCCCGGGTACGCCGCCGCGTGCCGGGCCAGGCCGAGCGACTCCAGCAGCGCCGCGCAGCGCCGGTGCGCCTCGGTCCGGGACGTGCCGGCCAGCAGCGCCGGCAGCACGACGTTGTCGGTGACGGTGAGGTCGTCGAGCAGGTTGAAGAACTGGAAGACCATGCCGACGTGGGCGCGGCGGTAGCGGGCCGAGGCGGCCTCGCCCAGCCCGTCGAGGCGTACCCCGGCGACGGTGACCGTACCGGCGTCGGGCCGGTCCAGGCCGGCGACGAGGTTGAGCAGCGTCGACTTGCCGCTGCCGGACGGGCCGAGGACCGCCACCGCCTCACCCGGCTCCACCGTCAACGTCACGTCGTCCAGCGCGGGCGGTCCCGCGTCGTAGCGGCGGCACACGCCCCGCAGTTCGATCACCGGCACGCCGGCCTCCCATTTTTCGTCCGAACTGGTCGCCGCCGACGCTAGGGACCGCGAGGTCCGCACCGCGTCGGCGCGCGGTCGGATTCCGGGTACCGCGTCCGGCGGGGTCGTCCGCGCGGCGTAGTCCGACGGCGTACCCGGGTGGACACTCGGGCCGACGCCGGAGCCGGGGCCGGCACGGATAATGGCCGGGTGTGGGACGAGCAGGCCGCCCGGATCGAGGCGGCGCTGAGGCCGAGCGGGCCGCCGCCGCGGCCGTCGCCGCGCGGGCAACTCTTCGACATCACCTTCGCGTTGGTCCTCGCCGGCGCCTCGATCGACTACGCGTACGACGTCCCGGTCGACCAGGACGGCGCGGACCCGGTACCCCTGGTCGTCGTCGCGCTCGCCGCCGCCACGGCGCTGGCGCTGCGGCGGCGGTACCCGCTGACCGTGCTCTGGGCCGTGCTCCTGCTGACCCTGCCGGTCGTCGGCGCGCTGCCCCGGGTCACCTACTACGACTGCGTGATCGCGGCGTACAGCGCCACCGCCTACAGCCCGTACCGGGTGCAGACGCTCGGCACCGTGGGTCTGCTGGGGCTGCTGGCCTGGCGGTTCACCCGCGACGGCATGCCGACCGTCCCGCAGCATTACGTGGGCAGCCTCGTGCTCGCGCTCGTCGTCCTCGCCGGGCTGGCGCTGCGACTGTGGCGCTCCCGGGCCGAGCAGGGGCAGCAGCGGCTCGCCGCGGCCGAGCGGGAACGGGCCGAGGCGCTGCGCCGGGCGGTCGAGTCCGAGCGCGCCCGGATCGCCCGGGAGCTGCACGACGTGGTCACCCACAACGTGAGCGTGATGGTCATCCAGGCCGGCGCCGCCCGGCGCGTCATCGACTCGGCGCCCGAGCAGGCGCGGGAGGCGATGCGCGCGGTGGAGGGCGCCGGGCGTACCGCGATGACGGAGCTGCGGCACGTCATGGGGCTGCTGGCCGCCGCCGGCGACGACGCGGCGCTCGCCCCGCAGCCGGGGCTGGAGCAGCTCGAGGCGCTGGTCGGCCGGGTCCGGGAGACCGGCATGCCGGTCGCGTTCAGCGTCACCGGTAGGCCCCGGCCGGTGCCGGCCGGTGAGGCGCTCGCCGCGTACCGGGTGGTGCAGGAGGCGCTCACCAATGCCGTCAAGCACGCCTCCGGCGCCTCGGCCGCCGTGCGGCTCCACTACGGCGACGACGAGCTGCGGGTCGAGGTGACCGACGACGGTGGCCGCGCCACCGGCGCGGGTGGCTCCGGTCGCGGCCTGCTCGGCCTGCGCGAACGGCTCGCCGTCTACGGCGGCACGCTGCGCAGCGGTCCGCAGCTCACCGGCGACGGGTACCGGGTCGACGCCGTCATCCCGCTGGGCATGCCGTGACCGCCGCCGCGCCCCGGGTGGTGATCGCCGACGACCAGGCTCTGGTCCGGGCCGGGTTCCGCATGATCCTCGCCTCCGACGGCATCGAGGTGGTGGCCGAGGCCGTCGACGGTGCCGACGCGGTGCGGGCGGTGCGGCGCACCCGGCCCGACGTCGTGCTCATGGACGTCCGGATGCCCGAGGTCGACGGCCTGGAGGCGACCCGCCGCATCCTCACCGGGGCGGCGGACCAACCGCGCGTGGTCATCCTCACCACCTTCGACCTGGACCGGTACGTCTACGCGGCGCTCGCCGCCGGGGCCAGCGGCTTCCTGCTCAAGGACGTCTCGCCGGAGCAACTCGTGGCGGCCGTCCGGCTGGTCCGCTCCGGGGACGCGCTGCTCGCCCCGAGCATCACCCGGCGGCTCGTCGAACGCTTCGCCCGCCAGGAGACCCCGGCCGCCACCGGGCACCGGGAGCTGGCGGCGCTGACACCCCGGGAGCGGGAGGTGCTCGTGCTGGTGGCGCGCGGGCACAGCAATGCCGAGCTGGCCGAGCGGCTGCACCTCTCCGAGGCGACCGTGAAGACCCACGTCGGCCGGATCCTCGGCAAGCTCGGGCTGCGCGACCGCGTCCAGGCGGTGATCGTGGCGTACGAGACGGGCCTGGTCGGCCCGGCCCGCGGGGACCATCGCCGAGACCAGTTGTCCTAGGACGCTGTAGGGGATGTGCCGAGCCCGTCCTCGGCAGCCCGACCCGACACTCGGGACTCAGAATTCCCGGAGCCACTCCCGGAAGCGGTCCAGCGCGCCGCGCGGCGTCGGCGCGGGGAGGGCCCGACGCAGCTCCGCGTCGGTGGCCGGTCGGGCGGCCACGGCGGCCTGCCGGAGCAGCGTGCGGTCCACCCGTGGGCCGCCCAACACCCGTACGTTCACCGCGCCGTGCCGGGCCACGTACCCGTGGGTGTCCTGGTTGCGCACGTAGGTGAGTCCGCTGCCGTCCGGCGTGCACTCGGTGGTCTGGAAACAGATGGCGCCGCCGTCCGCGTGGGCCGCGTACAGCGTGATGGCGACCGTCCGCGCGCCGTTGCCGGTCCCGTCGGCCGGTGCGTAGAGCATCCCGGCGGGAATTCCGGTGACCTGACCGACGTACCCGGGAACCGTCGCGGCGTAGTACTCACCGGCCCCGTTCGGTTGGGCGCCCAGCTCGGCGGCGGTGGCCGGCCGCAGGCTCGACGCCGCGGCCCGGAGCAGGTCGTGCTCGACCGCCGGGGTCCCCACGACGGTCACCTGACGGTGGCCGACCGGCACCTGGTAGCCGTGCGCGACCTCGTTGTACCGGTAGACCAGACCGCCCGCCTCGGCCGTACAGGAGCCCCACGCCAGGCGCGAGTCCAGGGCGGTCGGCTGCCCGCACATCCCCTCGCCCGGTACGAGCTGGTCGTGCGCGGTGATGGTGAGGTACCGGTCCGGCGGGACCGCGCCGGGATCCCGGGGGTGGAAGCTTCCGCCGCCCAGCCCGTTGCCGTAGTCGCGACCGCTGTCGGGCAGGTAACCGGGTATGGCGACGGCGTAGGCGGTCTCCCGGGTCAGGTTGTTGGCGGCCAGCCAGGCATCGAACTCGCCCGGCGGTTCGGGGCGCGACGCCACCAGGCCGGCGCCGACCAGCACCAGGGCCACCGCCGGCGCGCCGAAGCGGTACGGCCAGCCGCGCAGGAACACCCCGGCCACCAGGGCGAACGGGAATCCCCAGAGCAGGTACGTCAAGAGCGGGCCGGGACTTCCGCCAAGCGCGGTGATGTCGACGAGCCGGTACTCCAACAGCCAGCCGACGCTGCCGAGGACCAGGACCAGGACCGCCCAGAGCGCCCGACGCCGGGCGGTCGCGCCGAGGAGCGACACCTCACGGGTTGACGTGACCACCGCGAACAGGCACGCGAGGACGACCGCCGTGGTCAGCAGGGCGCTCACGACGACCAGCACCGTCCCACCGACGTAGGCGGCGAGCACCAGGATCACCCCCGACATCGGCAGCGCCGTCCCCAGCACCCACACCGCGCCGAGTTGGGCCACGACGGCCAGCGGTCTGCCCATGCTCCGTTCGCTCATCGCTCAAGGATCCGCGACCGGTCGCCGCCGTGGGGCCCCGATCACCCACCCGGGGTTGGGTACCGGTACTCAAGCCAGCTCTGTCCCATCGTTTCGCCCGGCGCCCGGCGCCCGGCGGACGATGCCGGCCGGCGGTGCTGGCCGGCGACCGCGACTACCGAGGGCGCTCGGCGAGGGGCTCGCCCGGGGGCGGCTGAAGGCGCGGGTCGGGTTCCCTCCCGGCCGTCCTCAGCAGCCCGAGGACGGCGCGGACCAGCTTCAACAGGTCGCGTGGGCGTCTCCGGTCCAGCCCGCCGACGAGTTGTTTGAAGATCGTGAGTTGGTCGAAGTAGACGCGCTCGGCGACGAGGTTCTCGTGCTCGTCGAAGAGGAAGTACGCCGTCATGCGGGTACGGTGCCGGCCGCCGGTGGGCGGAATCGCGCCGAGCGGTCCGAGATGCGTGCCGATCAGCCAGAACTCCACGATCACCGCGTCCGCGCTGTGCCGGATCGCGATGATCTCGTGGTTCTGGTCGGGGAAGGCGACCCGGGTGTCGTGGTAGTACCTCCGGACCGCCTCGTCGCCGTCGTGGACGGTCATCGAGGGGACGAGCTCGTAGTGCGGGTGCGGGAACGTCGACAGTACGTCGTCCCAGTCCTGGCGTACCTCGTCCCGGAAGTGGTCGAGAACCAGCTTCTCCCGCGCGCGAAGGACGTCCTCCGGCGGAAACGTGAACACGGACATGGGGGAACCCTGCCGGCTCCACGGTCGAGCCGGCGACGGGAGTAGCTGCCGCATCACCTCACCCCGGCCCACCCCCACGGCGCGCCGGCGGCCGGTCAGGTGTTGTTCACCACGATCAGGGCGACGAGCAGCATCAGCAGCAGCCACGGGATGGCCAGGCCGATGATGGTCATCGGGCGCATCAGCAGCGCCGGAGACGGATCGAGCGGATGCTGGCTCTGGCCGTGCGCCGCCGGGCGTGGCGCCGGCAGGCTCGCGACCTTCTGCCGGGGGATCAGGTTGTAGAGCACCACCAGCGGCGTGATGATGAAGGACGCGTACCCCCACCAGCCCTGCACCAGCGTGCGCGAGGTCATCCGGCGGTAGGTCGCGAGTCCACAGTCGCGGCAGAACGGCCCGTCGAGCGACAGGAACCGCATGATGATGATCATGCCCTGGTGGCCCCGGAACTTCGCGCGCGCCGCCGGCACGCTGCGGCACAGCCGGCACTCCACCTCCGGCGCCTGCTGCCCCGGCCCGGCCACCGGGTACGGCTGCTGCGGCGCGTACTGCTGCGGCTGGGCGTAGGGCTGCTGCTGCGGCGAGTGGGGCGGCTGTTGTGGCGCGTAGGGCGGCTGCTGCGGCGAGTACTGCTGCTGCGTCGGGACGGCGTAGCCGGGCTGGGCGTACGCCGGCTGGGCGTATCCGGGCTGCGGGGACGGGACGGGCTGGGACATGAGAGCAGCACCTTCGAATTCACTCATTGAAGATCGCTTGGCGGAGACCGCGACATGCTACCGAGCGATCATCGTTCGCGAGGTCCCGTTAGTCGGCGTCGAGCGCGCCGACGAGATCCGCCATCGCCGCCGCGAGCGCGGCGCGGATGCCCTGGTCGGCGATGCCGCCGTCGGGCGCTACCGCGTCACGCGGCACCGGGACGCGCGCGCACGCCGACGCCAGTAGCTTCGCGTCCACGTACCGGAGCACGGTCTCCAGCGTGGTGCGCGCTCCCTCGCCGCGGCCCGGGGCGGCGACCGAGAGCCAGGCGACCGGCTTGTCGTTGAGTTCGCCGCTGCCGACCAGCCAGTCGAGCAGGTTCTTCAGGCTGCCCGGCAGGGTGCCCGCGTACTCCGGGGTGCAGAACAGCACGGCGTCCGCCGTCTCGACCGCCTCGCGGAGTTGGGTGACGGCGGCCGGCGGTGCCTGGTCGCCGGGGACGAACGCGGGAAGCGAGACGAGACCACCGTAGAGCGTGGCGGTGGCGCCCTCGGGGACGACCGAGGCCGCCGTGCGCAGGGCGGCCGTGTTGGTCGACCCCTCCCGGGTACTGCCGGAGATCAGGAGAAGCTGCGTCATGCTCGGCACCGTACGCCCGCCCAGCGGCGCGGCCACGAAGGGCCGCCGGCGGTGTGGCCCACGCCCGGCCGGGTCGCCGGAACGCGCCCGCCGAAACTTCGGAACCTGTGCGGTATCGGTCGCCATGATCCTTTTGGTCCGGTGTGGTTCGCTTGTGCTAGGTGATGAGTCGTCATGCGGGCGGGAGTGCGAGATGACGGCCGACAAACTGATGCGAGGAATCGGCTTCGCCGGACTGGCGGTACTGGGCCTGTGCGTTCTGGTCACGCCGTTCGCCCTGGTCGTCGGCGCGAGCTGGGGACTCGTGGTGTTCTGCCGGCGGTACGTCCGGCGGGTCGAGGCGCGGGAGGGCCTGCGCTACAACCTCTGCGCGACCGGGGTGCTCTACCTGATCCCGATCGGGATCGCGGCCACCTTCTACTGCCTGCTGGCGGTCTACCTGCGACTCCTCGGTGACTCGTCGAGCGTCGGCTGGCTCGGCTCGCTCCAGCGGAGCTTCGAGGCGGTGTCGGCGTTCTTCTCCGAGAACCTCAGCCTGACCCAGTTCGGGGTGCTCGCCGTCCTGGCCGGCGTCTACCTGCTGACGCTGCTCCTGTTGCGGAGGCGGGCGAGCCAACGGGTCGCCGGCGAACAGACCGGGCGCGGGTGGCGGTACCGCGCCGCGTCCGCGCTCAACGGCGGCGCCGACCTCTACACCAGGTACAGCGGTCCGCTCGCGGCCGGGCTGGCCACGCTCGCGGCCTTCTCCTTCTTCGGCATGCAGCTCGGCGTACCCTCTGCCGACCTGCGGCTGCGGCTGAAAATCGCCCAGGAAGGGTACGCGGAGGTCACCAAGCGGGTCGAGGCGGACCTGTCGCAGCGGGTGGCCGGCGGGCTCTACGCCAAGGTCTACGCCGGTTTCCCGGGTATCTATCGGCAGGCGCTCAACGAGCAGGCGACGGCGGCGGACGTGCTCGACGACGCGGGCAAGGCCGCCTCGTACGCGAAGACCGGGCACAACGTATCGGTGCCCTCGGTCGACCAGGCGGTGCTGGCGGAGACGGCACGGCGTACCCGGGTCGAGGCCCTCGACGGCGAGTTGCGCAGCAGCCCCACCGGGCGGACCGGGACGCCGGCCGGCGTCACCCCCGAGCAGGTCGCCGCCGCGCGGTACGCGATGGACGCCCGACCGGAGGGGGAGGGCATCGACCTCGTGGCCGACGGGCGGAAGAAGGTGGCGCTACAGCTCGAAAAACTCGCGAGCGAGCGGATCCTGGCGCTGACCAAGCCCCTGACCGACGCGGTTCCGATGCTGGAGCCGCTGCTCCAGGCGTTCGCCGACGCCGTCGACAAAACCGTGCAGGACCGGATGGCCAGGGCGTACGACCGGCTCGTCGCCACGGCGCTGCGGGACCCCCAGGGGTTCGACGCGGCCGTGCGGCAGGAGGCGCAGGCCATCGTCGACCAGACGGACGTGAGCAAGCCGGTCGAGCGGGCCGCGCCCCGCGCCCAACTGTTGGCCGAGACCCGCATCCGGACGCTGACCGAGCTGCGCAACGCCCCCGCGCTAATCGACCAGAAGGTGACCGCGAAGCTGCTGGCGGAGGCCAGGGCCCGGCAGCGGCTGCCGTTGGGACCGCGTCCGTTGGAGGTGCGGCCGCTGGAACTGCCGAGACTGTACGAGTTCCCGAGGCTGCCGAGCTACCCGTACCGGTACCCCGTCATGCCCGACCCGTACGGCTACCGACCGCCGGTGCCCGAGTACCGCCCGCCGCCGCGCCCCGTCGTACCACCGAGGCCGGTACGCCCGCCCCGACCCCCCATCTTCATCTGGTAGGGCCACCCCGTTGGTACGGCGTGCCAGCAGGATCACCGGTAGCAGAGGAACGGAGTCGACGAGGGCTTACCGGGTGACCGCGGTGACCCGTGGCGGGCGGGCCATCGACCGGGCCGCGCGGACGCATCGCTTGTGGCATCGTGTGGCCGGTGAACCTGTCGGTCAGGGTCCAGACCCTGTTGCTCATCGTCGTGGCGGTCGCCCTCGGCAGCGTGTTGGACGCGTTGGTGTTTTCGACGGCGGTTGCCGGCACGTTCGCCCTGCTCCTGGTCGGAGCGTTCGGAGTGTGGTGGGGGCCGAGGAGCCCGGCGAAGCGTACGTTCCCCGGTGGCTTCGTCCTGCTGTTCGGCGCGGGTTTCGGGATCTACTCCGCGGTGAAGGCCCTGCCGCAGTACAGCCCCGGGGTCGTCGTTGTCGCCGGGATCCTGGTGGGGATCGTGGCGCTCGTGGTGTTCGCGGTCGTACGTCATGTCGTGCTGACGGCGATCCGGAGACGGCGGCTGCGCGATCTGGCGGCCCGGCGAAGCTGGGCCTACCAGCGGACCGCCAACGTCGACATCAGGGGGAGGCGCACCGCCGAGAGGGTCGCGGGCGTGCCCACCGGTGGTGGGCCCGCGCGGGCGGAAGATGTCCTCAGCGGACAGATCGATGGCGCCGACATCACCATCTGCGACGTACGCCATAACCTGGACACGCAGACGGTGTGGCGGATGCGGCTGCCGATCTCCGTCCCCTATGTGAGTGAGGGCTTCGTCCACTACCTGATTGGTACGGAGACCGGCAGAGGCGTCAGGGGCAGCATGGCGGATGCGTTCTTCGGCCATGCCGGATCGGCACAGGGCACGCCGCCGCCGAGCGACGTGTTCGGCTTCTCGCCGTCGGCGGACTCGCCCACCGATCACACCGACGATCCCGAGTTTGCGCGAGCCATCGTCACGCCCCGGGTGCGGGAGATGACCACGGCGGGCGAACTTCCGGGCTGGTGGATGGAGGGAGACCAGCTCCTGCGCACGATCAAATGGCGCGACATCGACACCGGCGACGCCGAGCGGTGCGCCGCGCGCGCGGACGCGCTGGCCGCATTGCGTGCCGCGATTCCGTGGGACGCACTGCCACAGCGGCGCTGACCGACCGTCGGCCAACCGGCCGCCCGATCCGCCGGCGGCCCGGGCCGCCCGATGCGCCGGACGCTCACCCGCGCTTGACGCCATGATCGGTTCGCAAGTGAATGAAAAAGGCTGTAAGTGATCTACGGAAGCGCAGGTCACGAAGTCTCTTCCCCGCGCACGCGGGGGTGATCCCACGTCGAGCAACACGGCCTACAAGATCCTGCTCTCTTCCCCGCGCACGCGGGGGTGATCCCGAGTCCTGATACAGCCCGTCGGCATCGACTGACTCTTCCCCGCGCACGCGGGGGTGATCCCCCGGACGACCGGAAGCGCGTCGCGGAGTGCATCTCTTCCCCGCGTACGCGGGGGTGATCCCGGGTCATCAACTTCATTGAGAGCCTGATCGTTCTCTTCCCCGCGCACGCGGGGGTGATCCCTCGCCAGGCCCTCAACCTGGTGACGCCGGTTCCTCTTCCCCGCGCACGCGGGGGTGATCCCCAGTCAGGCGTACCGGCTGGCGAGTGCCGCATGTGCTCCCCGCGCACGCGGGGGTGGATCGTGCTCAGGATTGTCGGGGTGGGGCGAGGCTGAGCAGGCCGCAGCCGTACGCCTTGGCCCGGCCGATCCCGCCGTGCAGCGCTTCGGTGAACGCGGCGGCGTCGGTGACGATCAGGTGGCCCTCGAACCGTACGGGCTCGATGGTGATCGGGCCTCGGTCGCCCGGTCGGCTCTGCCCGGTCAGGGCCAGACACGGCGACGGGGCGGCATCGGGCCGGCCGTTGGCGGCGGCCGGGATGACGAAGCCGTGTTGCTCGCCCTTGCGGATCAGCCATTCGAGCTGCTCCTGCGGGTCGCGGCGGGCGACCTTCATGCCGTGGGTCCGTTTGCCCGCCTCGACAGGCGGTCGGTCGACGGGGCGAGGGATGGTCCGGACGGGGTTGGCGACCAGTCGGAAGCTGAACCGGCGTCCGGGTGCGATCGCGTCGAGGACCGGTTGGAGGCTGCGGACCTGCGCGGGCTCGGTGAGGTAGTCCGCTGGTAGCCGGCTCCAGTCGGGCTTGCCGAGGGACTGGACGTACTGGACGAAGCCGCGGTGCATACCGTCGAGCCGCCAGAGGACCGCCTGGGACTGCCGTGCGGGGGTGTCGTCGGGCAGATCGGGGTAGCCGGACATCACCGTGCGGTGCATCTGCCGGATGTCGGCGTGGTCGCGCCGGAACTCCCGGGAGTAAACGTTGATCAGCAGCTTGCTCAGGTACACGGGATCTCCTCGGCCCGGATCAACTCGTCGGTCAGGGACACGTGACCGGTGCGTACCGTGCGGGTCGCGAAGCGGCGGTTCGCCCGTTCGAACGAGAGCGGCACGTCGGGACGGATCTCGGCCGCCGGGTCGGCGGGGCGGCAGTCGACCACGGTACGCAGCGGGTCGCGCTCGCCCTCGGACCGCTTGAGCTGAACGTCGCGCACCTCGGCGCGATCCTCCAGCCACGGGTGCCCGGCCAGCACCGATTCGAGCGGCCGGTCCGACAGGCCGAGGCCGCTGCGTGGCTCGCCGGGCTGACCGGCGCCGACCAGCGCCCGAGCCGGCACGAAGGCCCGCCGGCCGAAGAAGAGCGGCCAGACCGGCTTCCGCAGGCCCTCGGCTATCCGGCCGAGCAGCGTCGCGTCTTCGCTTTCGAGTACGACCAGGAACAACGCGTCGGCGAGGTAGTAGCGGTGGCTGACGGCGGTACGGTGCCCGCCGCCGGTGGTCGTCGGCACGTTCTGCACGGTGTGGTAGTCGCGTTCGAGGATGCCCTCACGGTCGACGCGTACGCCCATCCGCAGCCCGGCCAGATCGGCGATCCGCCCCGTGTCTTCGCGCTCGACGCCGAGCGCCGCGCCGAGGAGCCCGACCACGCCGGACTTGCTCGGCTCCCGGCCGGTGTCGCGGATGTTGCCGCGCGAGCGTACGCCCCAGGACTGCATCGGGGCGTCGAGGCAGAGCGCGAGGGTGCGTACCGGCACCGTCACGCCTTCGTCGCGGCGAGCACGCGCGAGACCATGTCGTCCCGGGTCGCGACCACCTCCCGCTCGGGGAGGCCGTCCACGTCGGCGGTGACCGAGGCGGCGGCCACGGCACGAAGGTCGGCGTCGCCGTAGAAGTCACGCAGCCGGCCGAAGTGGCCGAACATCGCCCGCGTCGAGGCGACCATCAGGTTCGCCTCGTCGACCGGTCGGAGGAAGGCGTTGGCGAGATTCCAGGCGCCCCGGTCGCGGACCACGGCCAGCAGGCTCTCCGGCGGGGTCAGCGCCGCCATGGAGTTCTGCTTGCCGCTCGGGATCGCGTCGATGAAGACGTTCAGCCACGCCTGGGTCGCTCGGGAGATCAGGTCGGTGTCGCCCTTGAGGTTTTTGGCGAGCTGGTCGAGGTCGAGGTTGGCGTACCGGTAGTAGCAGGCGGCGTTGAAGTCGACCGTACCGATCATGTCGGCACCCGACTGGTCCTCCGGCTGGAGGTCGTCGACGGCGGTGTAGTAGTCGTACTCGTTGGCCACGGCGTGGGTGGAGATGGCGTGCGCCACCTGGGAGGCCGCGTCGACGTTGAAGTCCTTGTTGTCGGCGATCATGCGTCCGAACAGCGCCACGTCGACCACGCGGCCGGCGTCGAGGATGCGCCTCGCCTCGTCCACGGTCTGCTTGTCCGGCTTGACCTTGCTCTGCTTCTTCTCCGCCTCGTCGTTCTCCTCGCCGTCGGTGGCCTTCTTCCGGCCGGCGGCCTTGGCGCGCGCGGCGGCGTCGGCGGCGAGCCGGTCCCAGTCCCGCTCACAGTAGTCGGCCAGCAGCGCGGCGGCGGTGCTGCCGACGAAGAGCAGGTACTGAGTGAGCCGCTGGTCCTTGCGCCGCTCGTCGAGGCCGAAGCCGAGGGCGCGGATGCCGGCCTCGGCGACTCCCGCGGCCTCGACCTCCGGCCGGCCGTTCTTGTCCCTGAGGATGCCGGCGGCCGCCGACACCAGTCGCTTGGTGCGGGTGCCGATCTCGGCGGGGTCGAGACCGTAGCGCTCCAGCCCGTCCTTCTGGAAGAGGACCCGGGCGGCGCGCTTGAGGGACTGGCTGGAGATCCGGCCGCGTACGTGCCCGCCGAAGGTCGCCGTCTTGGGCTGCCCCACGTCGTCCCGGTTCAGGTTGCTGACCGGGAAGGACTGGAGCAGGTGCAGCTCGATGATCATCGGTGTTCTCCCTGGTTATGCGTCGGTCGGCGAGGTTGCGGGGACCTCGGGGCTCGGCGGCTCGGGCGAGGCGGCCTGCCCGGCGTCGCCCGCGCCGTCGCCGGTCCCGGCCGAGCGGTTTCCCGGTACGCGCGGCCGGTAGTAGTCGCGCGCCCAGCGCAACCGCACCTCCTGTGCCGCCTCCCGGCCGGAGTGCATCCGTACCAGGTCGCTCAGCAGCCGGTGGTAGTCGATGGCGACATCGTCGGAGCGCAGGAGCTGGATCATCTGCCGCAGGTAGTACGGCAGATGATCAGGGTCGACGGAGACCAGTTGGGTGAAGCGGCGCTGCGCCGAGACGCGCTCGTCGGCGAGCATCCGCATCGCGGTGCCGACCGACCGTCCCGTGCCGGTGTCGCCGTGCGGGTGCAGCGCGAAGAGGCCGGCGACCAGCAGCCACAGCTTCTGCTCACGCTCCGGCGGATCGTGGGGAAAGACGAACTCGTACGCCTCCGCCTCCTGGCGCGGACCGGCGAAGGAGCGCCGCAGCCGGGCCAGCGTACGGCGGGCCTCGCCGGAGAGCCGAGGATTCTCGGAGGTGAGCGCCCGGTGCAGCCGGTAGAGCTGCTGGACGAAGGCCCGCCGCCGCTGCCACTCGTCGGCTCGCGGCTGCCCGTCGGCCCGCTGCCGCTCGTTGAGCGGCCTGGTTGCTTCCACGCTGCCGATCTCCTATTCGAGGTAGCTGGCGATGTGCCCGCGATAGGCGTTGAGCCACCGCCGGAGCTGGCCCAGGAACTGTCCGTAGCAGTCGGCCGCCGCCTCCAGGTGGCGGCCCTGCCGGGGCGGTCCCTCGGCCCAGTCCTGCGCGGCCCGCTGGCCGATCCGGCGTACGGCGTCGGCCCACTCGGCGGTCGCCGTTTCGTCGCGCCGGCCGGCGCGCAGCGTTTCGGCGAACCGCCGCAGGAAGACGTCGAAGGGCTGAACCAGCCGAGGCCAGTACGCGAGTTCGAGGTTCTTCGGCCCGGCCTTGCGCTCGCGGTCGGCAGAGAGCGAGGCGGCGAGCCGCGCCCGGTACGCGCGTTCCATGGCCAGCAGCTCGTCGCCGACCCGGTCCGCGAGTTGAACGCTGTGGCCGATGACCGGCCCGGCCACGGCCTCCTCCGCCCGCAGCAGAACGACCGGCGCGGCGACCGCCTCCTCCAGCACCTGCTCCACGATCGACGCGTTCGCGTCGAGTTGCTGCCCGAAGACCCGCAGCGTGTAGACGGCGTCCTCGGCGATCTCGCCGGCCTCCACCATCTCGGAGACGTGGTCGAGCGTGTCGGGGCGCTGCTGGTGAGCCTCGCCGGAGCCCGACGGGGCCAGCAGCAGCTCCTGGCTGTGCCGCCAGACGCCGCGGTTGACCCGGAGCTGCACGGGATACCACGGACCGTACGAGGGCTTGTCGTTTTTCCGGGTCTTCTTCTGCGGCAGCCGATTGCGCCGGTACGCGGCCATCCACTCGTTGTCCTGAAGCTCGGCCTTGAGCCTGTCGCCGGGGGTGATGACGACCCGGTCGACGTACGTCTCGCCGTCGATCTCGCGCGGCACGAGCCAGACCCGGCGGGACGACCAGGTGAGCAGGTCGGTCCAGCCGAGCGGCTCTCGGATGTTCGGCTCGGGCTGGGGCGGGTCGGCCTCCCACACCGGGCGGTCGTCCGGCCAGGTCTTGCGCGGCTTCTGGCTCTCCGGTTCGTACCGCAGCAGGTTGAGCAGCAGCGTCTCCTTGAGGGTGGCGCCCTCGACCAGCACCATCCCGAACCGGTTGCCCGGCGCCCGCTCCGACGACTTGACCGTCTTGTAGGGGCTCTTCATGCCGCCCGGGTCGTACGCCTGCAACGTCACCAACCAGCGCGCCGCCTCGGCCGGGGTAAGCCGTACCTCGTCATCCGCCGTCGTGTGGTCGAAGAGGGTGACGTTGTTGCCCGCCGCGCGGTACGGCACCAGCTTGGCCGCGCTGGATGCCGGCACGCCCGCGACGGCGGGACACTGGAAGAACGGCCGTTCCGCGTCGAAGAGCGCGAAGCGGTCGGCGTACCGCGCCAGGTACTCGCGGTACTTCGCCAGGTACGTCGCCAGCCGCGCGTCCTCGGGTAGCCTCCCGCTGCCGTCCGGTGGATCGGCGGGAAGGCTCTCGGCCCGCCAGAGCTTGGCCCAGGCGCCCTTGGGCAACGGCTGGTAGACCCGGTAGAGGAAGGCCAGCACCAGCCGGTGCAGGGCGGCCGTCATCGGCGGTGTCTCGCCCACGATCCGGCGCAGCTCGTGCGCCTCGCGCACCAGCGCCACCAGGCCGACCTCGCCGGCGGTACCGTCGAGGCGGACCACCGGCAGCCACGGCTCGTCGAGCAGGTTGAAGCGCACCGGTCACCCGTCCCCGTCGTCGTCAAGGTCATCGGAATCCGCCTCGGAGTCCGCCTCGGGAAAGTCGATCCGCAGGCCGCTGTCGTCGTCGTAGTAGACGGTCAGCCCGCCGGCGTGGCCGACGCCGTCGCGTACGACGAGCGCCCGGCTCGCGTCCAGCCAGGGCGAGGCGCGGAACGCGGCCGGTACCGGCAGCTCCCGCAGCGCCGCCAGAGCCTCGGGCGGAACGCCCTCGTCAGCGCGGACGCGTACCGTCGCCGCCAGCAGCTCGGCGAGTAGATCCTCGACCGGCTCGTCGTCGTCCGTCAGGTCGATCGGGGTGCCGCCCGCCACCGGTACGGTCTGCCCGCCCGTGGCCCGCAGCACCACGACGTCGACCGCGTCCTCGAACGGGAGCGAATCCTCGTCAGCCATGGCGCTCGCTCCAGGGGCTCGGCTTGCGGGTCTGCCCGACGTTGCGGACGTGCTTGGTCAGCTCCCGCAACACCATCGGGTCCGGCTCGGGCGGCGGAAGGTAGATGCTGGTCGCCAGGTCCGCGTCGGATCGCCGCGCCCGGCGCAGCCGCTCGGCGGCATCGTCCCAGCGCCTCTCCCAGCCGGGCGGGCAGGCGATTCCGTTCGGCTCGGCGTAGACCGCGTCGACCAGCTCCGGCACCTCGTCGGGCAGCCGCAGCTCGGTACGCTCACGCAGCAGCGCCCAGGTGCGCAGCAGGATCGCGTCGGCGTAGATGTTGACCGTGTACGCGGCCCACTTCGGGCCGGCCCGCTTCTCGGTCACGCCGAGGATGGCCAGCACCGGCGGCGCGTCCGGGTCGATGCGGCGGAACCGGTGCAGCCGGCCAGCCCGCTGCACGATGCCGTCGACCGGTGCCACGTCGCTGGCCATCGCGTCGAAGTCCAGGTCGAGGCTCTGCTCCAGCACCTGGGTACCGACCACAATGTAGCCGGACGCGGGCGCGCGGGTGCCGTCCTCGCCGAAGAGCCGCCGCAACTCGGCCTCGACCCGGGCGCGCTGGCCGCCGGCAAGCTGGCCGGTCAGCTTGACGATCCTCGGCCGTCGGTGCTCCGGCAGCGACGCCGCCGCCTTGGTCAGCGCGTCGAAGGTCCGGTCCGCACGCTTCACCAGGTTGTGGACGATCGCCACGCCCCAACCGCGCGCCGCCCGCTCCAGCGCCCACCCGACCAGGTCCCGGTCGGGAACGGTGACGAGCCGGACCGGGCGGTCGGTGTTGGTGGGGGAGGCGTCGGCGCGTACCTCGATCGGGACGCCGTGGTGGTCGAGCCAGAGCGCCCGGGGGTAGCCCGACGGCGGCGGCAGGTCGAGCCGGTCGGGACGGCCGCGGCGCGCGCCCGCGTACCAGGCGGTGACCAGCTCGGCCCGGCGCGCGGCCGGCAGCGTCGCGGAGAGAACGATCACGGGTACGCCGAGCCAGCCCAGCCACGCGAGTACCCGGTCGAGAAGCGTGGACATGTGCACGTCGTAGCTGTGCACCTCATCCAGGATCACGACCCGGTTCGACAGCCCCACCAGCGGTACGGGTGCCCACGGTCGCCGGATGCCGGCCTGGAGGACGCGGTCGATGGTGCCGACCGCCAGCGGCGCGAGCAGCCCCCGGAGCCAGGTGAACCACTCCCGGACGTGCGCGTCCTGGGCCCCGCCCGGCTCGTCGCCGCCGACCTCGGCCGCGCCGACCGGGTCGACCCGCGCCTCCTGCGCGCGCCTGCCGGCGAGGTACTCCGCCGCCGTACCGTGCAGCAGCTTCGCGGTCAATCCGGGGCCGAGCTGCGTCAACAGCTTTGTGACCACCTCGTACGCCTGGTTGCTGGTGGCCCGGGTCGGCATCGCGACGTAGAAGCCGGCCAGCCCGAGCTGACGGACCAGGCTCACCATCGCCTGGAGAGCCGCCTTGGTCTTGCCCTCCCCGGTCGGCGCCTCGACGATCAGGATGCCGGGTGCGGTCCGGCCCGCGACCAGCTGTTCGATCGCCGCCTGGAGCGGCCGGGGCTCCTGCCCGAAGAGCCCGACGAAGCCGGTGTCGGCGGGCGGCGACGACCAGCCGGTCCAGCCGAGCCGGTCGATCACCTGCTCCCGGGCGCGTTCGCGGGAAAGCTTGATGTATTCGGCCAGGTCGACGTCGGCTCCGGCGTGCGTCCTCTTGTCGATCGAGCCGGAGGCGATCCAGTCGGTGACCGTGGTCAGCCCGGCGAGCGCGACCGTCGCGGCGGTGCTTACCCGCACGTCGGACCAGGGCAGCGAGCGCGGGTCGGGCAGTTCCAGCAGTTCCGCCGTACGGCAGATCAGCTCCTCGACCGACGGCTCCCACGACGCGCCGCCGTGGTCCCGTTCGGCGACCCGCGCGTTCGTGAGCACCTGGGCGGCGAAGTACCGTCCGTAGTGGCCGCCGAGCGCCAGCGCGACGGCCAGGGCGGTGCCGGGCTCCGCGCCCCACGACCTGAGCAGGCGCGACAGGTGGTACGTCGTCAGCACGCCGTGCAGGGTGTCGGTACGGTCGGGGCCGGTGCGCTTCGCGGCCAGCCGTGCGATTCTGGCCGAGCCTTCGGCGGGCAGGTGCGCGGTCGCCACGTCGGCGCGGAGCGCCTGGAACGCGGGGGAGAGCTTGCCGAGGTCGTGCAGCCCGCAGAACAATGCGACCCAGCCCCGGGCGGTACCGCCGAGCGGCGCGAACGCCGCCTCCAGTTCGGCGCGGGCGACCGGCCCGACCAGCGTCCCGTAGAGCAGTTCGGTCACCGTGGCGGTGTCGACGGTGTGGCAGATCAGCGGATGCGGGACGGTCACCTCGCCCTGTTTTGCCTGGCCAGCCTTGCCCCAGAAGGCCCGCACATCGGGCCGCACCTGCTCGGGCACCACACCTACCTATCGGCTGCTTCCATTGCTGCGACTGCGCGGGTACGCCCCGGTCAGGATTGACGCTGCGTCGACCGCGCGATCACAC
The DNA here is from genome assembly GCF_040676675.1 of Micromonospora sp. NPDC049559. Taxonomy (NCBI): domain Bacteria; kingdom Bacillati; phylum Actinomycetota; class Actinomycetes; order Micromonosporales; family Micromonosporaceae; genus Micromonospora; species Micromonospora sp. NPDC049559. The sequence goes on from NZ_JBFAPK010000019.1 coordinate 65,355, forward strand.
GAGGGCCGACAATGCCCGAAGGAAGCCTCACGTCCTAGCCACCTGTCGAGTAGCCGACAGGAGCGGCACGGCAGCAGTGAGTGATCCACTGTCGAGCCGTACGCTCGTCGGGGCGCGGTCGGCGGCCCGTGGATCGGTACCGCGACCGCTGGCGAGCGAACCGCCGGCAGGAGAGGGCTAGTGAAGAAAAACCCGATTGTTGATCTATAGCACCGCAGGTCAGGAAGCCTCCTCCCCGCGTACGCGGGGGTGATCCGAACCACCCGGACACGCGGGTGCTGACGCTGGTCTCCTCCCCGCGTACGCGGGGGTGATCCCTTCCGTGACCGGGGAGGGGCCCGCCGCTAGCCCTCCTCCCCGCGTACGCGGGGGTGATCCGTGGATCACACACAGTTCCGGCGACTGATCACACTCCTCCCCGCGTACGCGGGGGTGATCCCTGGAACGGCGCGAACAGCGTGCACACCGCCACCTCCTCCCCGCGTACGCGGGGGTGATCCCAGGATCGTGGCCGACTCAAGTTGATCCGCTAGCTCCTCCCCGCGTACGCGGGGGTGATCCCACATGGCGAGGTATCCGGACCGGCGACAGCATCTCCTCCCCGCGTACGCGGGGGTGATCCCCGGAACGCCGCCCAGCGTGGCGACAAGCGGCCCTCATCCCCGCGTACGCGGGGGTGATCCCACCGTCGACCTCGCCAGAATCGCCCGAAGCCCCTCCTCCGCGCGTACGCGGGGGTGATCCCTCCGTCAGCGCGACGGCCTGGTCCAAGCGCAACTCCTCCCCGCGTACGCGGGGGTGATCCCGTCGAGCACAACGGCAACAACCCGGGCGCCGTCTCCTCCCCGCGTACGCGGGGTGATCCCGAGGGTCCGTCACGCTCCTCCCCGCGTACGCGGGGGTGATCCCCAGATCGGCAGCCAGAGGTCGCACGTGAACAGGTGATCCCGGCGTATGCGGAGGTGGGTCTGGGCTGGCTGCGGGCGTGGTGTTTTCAGTCCGACGGTCATCGTTGTTGGTATTGAAGTTCATAGGCGGTGTGGTGGGCTGACGGGGTGTGGTGGATTCGGTACGGTCGGCGCTGGGATTGGCGGCGGCTTGGGGAGGAGCCCGCAGTGTCGAGCATCGAGCAGGTGAAGGCCGGGGTGGCTCGGTTCGGGGACGAGACAGCCCGGCAGGTGTCGCAGCTCCGGGCGGTTGCCGAGTCCATGGAGCAGGCCGTGGCGCAATTGCGGGCCGTCACCACCGGTACGAACCATCCCCGGGTCATGGAGGCATTGGCCCGAATGGAGCAGGTCAAGCAGCGGCTCAACGAGGCGGCGACGCTCGCGCAGGGCGCGGTCGAGTCGACCAAGAGCTACGTTGCCTCGTTTTGAGAGCAGGGGATAGGTCATGTCACGCGTCATCGTGCCCGTCGGGCTGTCCATGGGTCCGCGCTACCGGTACGTCCGTCCGCCAGACCCGACGCCGGAGTGCTACGAAATCCACCTCGGGGACGACCTGGTCGAGCTGACCGAGGCCGAGGCGGCGGTCTGGGCAGCATCCTTTGTGGACGCCGAGCGGCACGCCAAGCTCAAGATCGACCGTAAGGCCCTGATCCAGTACCTCCAGACGGTGCCCCGGCCCGAGCCGCGCGCCGAAGAGATCGTGGACGACCTGCTCTCTCGTGGCCTGCTCCTGGAGTTCGACCCGGAAGGCACCCTGGAAGCCGTCTTCCGCCGCTACAAGCTCCTGCCGCTCGGCGAAGGACTCGGCTCGACCCCAGAAGAGCCACACCTTCATCGGATCGGCCACGCCGGTCAGGCCAAGGCAGCCGTGCCCATTCAGGTCTACTCGCAGTGGTCCTATGCATACCTGCACCCGAGCCTCTGGGACGCCTGCGCCTTCTACGCGGATGAGTCAGAGGAGGCGGAGGAAGGCGAGGAGTTGCTGAATCTCACGCCTGAGGAGGTGGCTCGGGACACCGCGATGAACCTACCGTTGTTGATTTCAACAGGCTGCGCCTTCCTGGACCCGATCGTGACGTCATGAGGTACGGGCGGAAACAACGCAGATCGCAGAAGAAGGAACGGCCGTTCGCCCGGCGGCTTGGCGTCGAGAGCGCCAAGGAAGGGCTCGGGAAACTCGCGGAATGGGGCGGCGCGGGCGTTGGCATGCTGCTCGGGCTCGCCAGTGCGCGTTATGGCCTGCCGGTCGCAAGCTCGGTAGCGGCGACCGGCGGCGCGGTCGTGGGCGGCATGGTCGGCTCGGCCGGCAAGGCGCTGGTTGTCGCGACCATTGACCACTGGCGCGACCGTCGTCAGCAGCGTGCCGCTTCGATTGACAGTGCGGGCAAAGGCGCCGTGAGTGCGCGACGAAGCGGTCGCGGGTCTCGCGGCAACGCGCCTCGGGTGTCGCACTTCTGGAGCGGGCCGATCGGGGGAGCGGGCGAGATCATCTCTGGGATCGGTGAGGTGATCCAGCAGCTCGAACGCGCGCATGAGGGACTCGGGTCGTTGCTGGAGCCGATGCGCGCCAGCCATGACCGGATCATGGCGGCGCTGTCCGGCGGTCGGCAGGACGTGGTTCAGCAGACTCATGGGCGGCTGACGCTGGCACGTAAGCGCGTGGAGGACTCGCTGGGCTTGCTCCAGGGAGCCAATGAGGATTTACGCGGCTACCTGAGCAGCATCTGATTCCATGATCGGGTTGCAAGTGAATGAAAACGCAGTTTCTGATCTATAGAGGCCCAGGTCAGGAAGTGTGCTCCCCGCGCACGCGGGGGTGATCCGTTCCGGGGGTCGATGTCGTTGACCCACCAGCCGTGCTCCCCGCGCACGCGGGGGTGATCCGGCGGCCACGGCTACGAGCATTGGGGTAGTCGCGTGCTCCCCGCGCACGCGGGGGTGATCCGCCGGAGCAATTCCAGGCCGGTGATGTGATTCTGTGCTCCCCGCGCACGCGGGGGTGATCCGGTGCGGGCGTTCTACGGCCACGACGACATGCGGTGCTCCCCGCGCACGCGGGGGTGATCCCCAGATGCGGACCACCCGGAGCACGAAGACCGTGTGCTCCCCGCGCACGCGGGGGTGATCCCCAGGTCGAGCGGAACCGCAGCGCGGGTGCCTAGTGCTCCCCGCGCACGCGGGGGTGATCCCGTGGAGGGCTCCGTCCTGGTCCACCCGCTCCCGTGCTCCCCGCGCCCGCGGGGGTGATCCCCAGTGGCGCCTTACCGGCGCCCAGCCGTCCGTGTGCTCTCCGCGCACGCGGGGGTGATCCCAGCGAGACCAGCGCGTCAGCGTCGGCGGCCAGGTGCTCTCCGCGCACGCGGGGGTGATCCCGTCTCCCAGCGCGGCAGCCTCGCGTATGGCGTCGTGCTCCCCGCGCACGCGGGGGTGATCCCAGCCCCGCGCCCCGGGACCGGGTGTCGTCGCCGTGCTCCCCGCGCACGCGGGGGTGATCCCTGAAAAGCCCTGGTAAGGCGCCCGGTCGGGGCGTGCTCCCCGCACACGCGGGGGTGATCCCAGCGAGACCAGCGCGTCAGCGTCGGCGGCCAGGTGCTCCCCGCGCACGCGGGGGTGATCCCGTCTCCCAGCGCGGCAGCCTCGCGTATGGCGTCGTGCTCCCCGCGCACGCGGGGGTGATCCCAGCCCCGCGCCCCGGGACCGGGTGTCGTCGCCGTGCTCCCCGCGCACGCGGGGGTGATCCCTGAAAAGCCCTGGTAAGGCGCCCGGTCGGGGCGTGCTCCCCGCACACGCGGGGGTGATCCCTGGTCGTAGTCGAGCGTGACCGGGGGCGCCGCGTGCTCCCCGCGCACGCGGGGGTGATCCCGAGGCGAGCCGGGAGAACCGGAAGCTGCTGGTGTGCTCCCCGCGCACGCGGGGGTGATCCGGCCCAGCTTCCCGTCTGCGTGCCCAGGTTGAGGTGCTCCCCGCGCACGCGGGGGTGATCCCACGCGGGCCCGCTTGCCCGCTCGGCTCATCCGGTGCTCTCCGTGGACGCTGGGGTGATCCGGTGTCCCGCAGCACCCGGGCCACCGCTGCGTCGTGCTCCCCGCGCACGCGGGGGCGAGTTGAGGCAATGGAAATTGCGTTCGAGTAAGCGGCTGCGGCTACTGGTGGCGCTCGGCGACGAAGACGCCGACGCCGCCCACGCCCTCCAGCGTGCCGTCGACCTTTAGCGCGTTGATGGCTTGGCGCACGACGATCGCGGAGACGTCGTACTGTTTGCACAGTTGCGAGGTCGACGGCAACTTGTCCCCAGGGGAGAGTTCCCCAGAGGCAATCTGGGCGCGGATGTCGTCGACAATCTGCGCCCACTTCGCTTTGGCGGGCATGTGTGGCTCCCAGGTCTGCCCCGCCATTCGATCACGCACAGCTTTGTATGGCAAGTGATCACGATTGGTAGTTGCACGTACATCACCTGTTATATACGCTGCTCGGTGACCGGCTCCCAGGTCTGCAAACCCGGAGCTGGTCACCACCGCACAGAGCCCGGCTGGTCGGTCCCTATCCCGGCCGGCCGGGTGTGTCGACCTGCCCGCAACTGCCAGCACGGGAGGAACGAATCCGGTGACCGCCACCCCGCACGCCCAACCGCCCGACTTTCCGTCGACCGAGGACATCGACGACGCCCACGACATCGTCTACGGGCACCGTCCCCGGCAGGTGATCCGCTGGTACTGCGCCTGCGGCGACGCGTACCCCTGCTGGGAGCTGCGCTTCGCGCGCCTGGTGCTGGAGGCGGCCGGGCGATGACCACCACGATCATCCAAGCCGTCGGCGCCGCCGAGGGCGCCGCTGAGACCGTACGCGCGACATGCTTGCGGATCGCGGAGGCCGCCGACCGCGCGGGCGCCGAGCTGCGCGGCGGCCGGAATCCGCTGCCCCGGGCCGCGCTGACCCGCTGGGAGAGCGCGCTGACCGAATCGTGGCAGGCGTTGGCGCTGGTCCACACCGGTCTCAGTGCGGCGCGGCGGCTGCCGGGCGCACCCGCGTACGCCGTCGGAAACGTCCTCGACGGGCTGGCCGCCGCCCGGGAGGCGGCCGAGCTGGCGGCCGGCGACGCCGCGTGGGTACGGCGCGGCCTGGCCGTGGCCGAGGACCGGCTGCGGCGCGCCGGCGCCGACCAGCCGACGGCGCTGGCCACCGCCGACCGGTGGGGCGCGGCGTGCGCGCGGCTCGACCTGGTCGCCGCCCGGCTGGCCATCGGGGTCCGGGCCTTGGAGCGGTACGCCGACCAGCTCGCCCCGGGCGAGCACCCGCCACCACCACCGGCCGCGCTGTCGACGCCACCCGAACCGGCCGAGCGCCGGGCCGGCGTGGCGTCGGCCGGGGCGCTGCTGCGACGCGCCCACGGGTGGCGGGGCTGGCGGGCGTTCCTCGCCCGGGTCCGGTACGAGGTCTACCGCGAGCTGGCCCGGAGCATCCCGTGGTGAGCCGGTACGCGGCGGCGCTGCGCGACCTGGCCGCCGGGCGACTGTACGAGCACGACCAGCGGTTGCGCCGCTTCGACGAGCCAGCCTGGCAGCGGTACGGCGAACTGCTCGACGCCGCGTTCCGGCTCGCCGTGCACCGCCGGTTCCGGCCCGGCCAGGATCGCGCCCCGATCATCCGGTTCGTGGCGAGCGTGCGGGAGCGCTACGACCACACCGGTCAGGATGTCGATCCCGGCGTGGCCGAATCATTGGTCTGGGCGGCCCTCGGCGAGCGCGACCCGGTACCGATGGAGCGCGCCGCCGTCACCGCGCAGACCCTGCTGGTCGTCGGCCTCCTCGAAGACGAGGGGCTGGCCCCGACCGAGCTGGAGTCCTTCGTCCGCCAGGCCGAGGCCGAGGGGTACCCCGACTGACCGAGTGAAGCACTCGTCCCAAGCATCGTGAGAGTGGAGCGCGCGTGGCAGGGGCGCTGTGGCCGTCGCTGGTAGCGTCCCCGCATGTCAACCGTCCTCATCGGTGGAGCCGGCCTGACCGGCCGCGCGGTGGCCCACCGCCCGCCCTTGGCCGGCGTGCGGATCATCGGCACCGGTCGCGATCCGGCCCGGATAACCGCCAATCTCGCTGCTGCCAGCGTCCGGTTCGTACCGGCCGACGGGGACGACCCTGCGGCTCAGGCCGGTACGCCCGCCGGCCGGGAGCTTCGTCCGGTAGAACTGTGTCCGAGTCCTTGCGCCGTCACAGGCCAACCGGCAGGAGACCAAGTGAAGAAAAACGCGACTTCTGATCTATAGCGGCGCAGCTCAGGAAGTGTGCTCCCCGCGCACGCGGGGGTGATCCGACGACTTCGAGCGCATCTTCTCCAAGTCGAGCGTGCTCCCCGCGCACGCGGGGGTGATCCCCAGTGGGTGAGCCAGGCTGAGCGTTGGCTTGAGTGCTCCCCGCGCACGCGGGGGTGATCCCCGCAACCGGCACGACAAGCACGTGCACTGGAAGTGCTCCCCGCGCACGCGGGGGTGATCCCGGCAACCTCGGGCGCCTGGTGGAGCTGCTGGAGTGCTCCCCGCGCACGCGGGGGTGATCCCAAGCGCGTGATCCTGTGGTTCGTGGCGGGGTGGTGCTCCCCGCGTACGCGGGGGTGATCCCGCCGCGCCGGTGCCGGCGACTGGCATCAGCGTGTGCTCCCCGCGTACGCGGGGGTGATCCCGGCAGGCCGCAGACCGGGCAGTCCCGAGTCGCGTGCTCCCCGCGCAGGCGGGGATGATCCCCTGCTATCTCCTCGTTATCAGCGAGGTGTCTTTGCTCCCCGCGCACGCGGGGTGATTCCGCCTCCGGGTCGGTACGCGTGCGGGCGGCGTCGTGCTCCCCGTGCACGCGGGGGTGATCCCGTGGCGCAGACCGCCTCCCACTCTTCCGGCTCGTGCTCCCCGCGCACGCGGGGGTGACCCCAGATCATGGGCACGCCGGCCGACGGCAAGATCGTGCTCCCCGCGCACGCGGGGGTGATCCCCAGACCGTCTTTGACCTGCTGATGGCGCAGACGTGCTCCCCGCGTATGCGGGGGTGATTCCCGTTGCAGAGCAGCGAACTCAGCACCGGCCTTGTTCTCCGCCCCGGATGGGCCGGTGCTTGCCGGCTGCGGGGCCTGCTCGGCCTGGGTGGTACGGCAGAGACGCCTGCGCCGCTGGTGCTGGTACGGGACTGCCGGTCAGGGCAGCAGGCGGCGCAGGGTCGGTGCGATGGCGGCGGCGATCACCCGGTCGTCCGGCTGATGGACTCCCCAGTTGAGCGCGCCGAGCGCCACGGTCGCCTGGTCGGCGGCGGCTGCCGCGACGATGACCGGCTCGGGCAGCGTGGCCAGCAGGTGGCGTACCAGGACGCCCTCGCCCCACAGCGCCTCCGTGGGAAAGGGCAGCCGTCCGAGCCAGTTCAGCAGCGTACGGGCACGGGCGACCCCGTCCGGTTCGGCGGCGGTCAGGCGCCGCGCGAGTTCGCGTACCCGATCGTCCGGAAGCTCCGCCGCGACGTTGCCGGCGACACCGACCAGCTCGGCGCGGAGTGCCTCGGGCACCTGGCGGTCCGCCAGCGCGGCAGCGACGCCGGCGGGGCGGAACTGCGGCGCGTCGGACTCCTCGTAGTACCCGAGGGCCATGACGAGATCGGTGAACAGACCGACGAGGCGGCCGGCGACGCCGCACTCGGCGAGGAAGAGGGCCAGGGCGGTCGGCTCGGCGACCTCGAGGTCGTCGGCGAACCCGGCTCGCTCCCACGAGATCCTGCCATGCCCGTGGACGGTCGCGTTGCCGAGAAGCCGGTCGTCGACGTCGTACAGGGCCAGCGTCAGGTTCCCCAGGCAACGACAGCTGTCGCCGGTGAACCGTCCGCTCGTGCTGAGTCCCCGCAGCCTGTCCAGTTGCGCCGGGTCGGCCAGTCCCGCCAATATCTTGCGCTCGGGCAGCGGTCCGCCGTCCCCGCCGCCGTCGAGGATCCGTACCGTCCGGGTCTGCGCCCAGACGTCCGGCAACCAGTCAGCGAGCCGCACCGGGCCATGGTAGGCACCCCGACGGGAGCCGGTGGGTGCGGCCGCGTCCCGGGAGCGGAGACGACGCAGGCGGCGCCCGAACGGGGACGGGCGCCGCCTGGTCTGATCACCTCAACCCGGTCAGGTCCAGGTCGGACCGTAGTTCAGGCTGGGCTCCGCCATCTCCGGCTCGCCGCCGTTGCCCGGCGGGGGCTGGTTGGGGACGGGGTTGGTGGGCAGGGTGGGCGTCGGCCCCTCCAGCCCGCCGGGGATGTACGGGTCGCGCGGGCTCACCGGGTCGACCGGGTCCATGTCGCCGTAGCCGGGGGAGTACGGGTCGGGGTCCGGCTCGTCGCCGCCGCTCGGCGGTACGTCCGGGCCGGACCAGCCGCCGCCGTCCCCACCGCCGTCCCCGCCGCCGGGCGGGGTGCCCGTACCGCCGGAGCCGCCACCGCCGCCGCCACCACCACCGCCGCCGGTGCCGGTACCGCCACTCCCGCCGCTGCCGCTGCCGCTGCCGGGCGGCGGCAGGCCGGGCCGGCAGGGCTGGGCCACGCCGCCGGTGGGGCGGGCGCCGCTCGGCGGGGCGTTCACGCCCAGCTCGGTCGCCATCATTTTGGCGTAGTGCGCGGAAAGGGCCTGGGTGCCCTTGCGGTTCGGGTGGGCGCTCTCCTGCATGGCGTTGAACAGCGACGGTGCGGTCTGCGCGGTCAGCCCGTTGACGTACGGGTCTTCGCTGCCCAGGGTGTGTCCCTGGAACGCGTTGCGGATGTCCAGCAGGTCGGCCTGAACGCCGTGGTTGACCAGGATCTCCTGGGCCCGGCGCATCGCGTCGGAGATCTGCGGCGCGAGCCTGACCAGGACGTCGTACTCGTAGTTCATCAGCAGCCAGCCCATCATCCCGTCGACGCCCTGCGTGCGGGTGATGCCCTGCGGGTAGGTGACCATCATGACCCGGGCGTTCGGCCCCTGGGCGTGGATGGCCCGGACCATCTTGATGTACCGGGAGACCAGGCTGCTCGGCTGGCTGGCGTTGGCGTCGGCCCACTCGACGTCGTCCGGCCGAGGATTCATGATCGCCGTACGCTGGGCCGCCAGGGACTCCAGGCCGGTCTCGTTGTCGAAGAGCAGCGCGTACTCCACCAGCGGGCCGAAGCCGACGTCGTTGCCCCCCATGCCGACGACCACCAGGTTGGTCTGGTTGGTGATGCCGGCGGACTGGGGCGGGTTGGCGCGGTTGTTGTCCGACTGCGCGGTCCAGTAGTGCTTGGTCTCCGCCCCGGAGGAGGCGTTGAAGACCACGTCGAAGACCACGTTCGGGTTCGCCTTGCGCAGCTCGTCGACGGCGAGCAGGGCGGCGGCGTGCCGGGAGCGGTGCCGCCAGTCCGTGTTGTAGTCGCTGGCGGTGTAGCCGTCCGGGATGATCGGCATGGGGGAGAGGGGGCTACGGGTGTAGGGCGGCGGGATGACCCCGCGCGCGTTCAGGTAGTCCCCGGCGCCCTCGCCGGACATGTACGAGTCTCCGGTGATCACGATCCGGACCACCCGCTGTCCCGGTTGGGGGGTCACCCCGGCGGCGCCCTGCCAGGGCGCGATCGGTCCGTTGGCCGGGCAGTTCTGCTGCGGCGCGAGGTTGACCAGCCCCTGCAGTGTGCCGGGCGGCGGCAGGTGCGGAGGTGGCGATGGCGGCTGTGGCGGTTCCTGGCCGATCGGTACGTCGTCCGGTGGCGGCTTGGCCAGGCCGGGTGTGCTGATGATCAGCGAGCCGACCAGTCCGATGCCGATCGCCACGGCGCCGAGCCGGGCCCTGCTGGATCGCCGGTGGCCCGGGACCGGTTGGCCGGTCTCCGCCGGCCTGGTGGTGCCCCATCTTCGTGACATGGCGGTGCTGTCCTCCCCAAGGAACCTGGTTGACTGGACGGAGCATCGTTGACTGGACGTCCATCCAGTAGATGAGCCACGAATATAGAAAGGGTGATCAGCCACGGTCAATGACCGAACGGCCCCTACCGGGCTCGGTCGACCGGCGCGCGCAGCCGCCCGGTCTTCGTGAAGACGTGCTCCGGCAACGCCAGCGGGGCCGGCTCACCGAGGCCGTACAGGGCGTACAGCCGGGTCCGCATCGCGTCCAGCGGGTATGTCTCCTCGTACACCGCGAGCTTGAAGAGCACGCCCTCGATCAGGCTGCGCAAGAGCACTTCCTCCACCGCGGGATCCGCCGACCCGCGCGCGGCGAAGATGGCCCGCAGCCGGTTCTCGAACGCCACCATCGCGTCCGCGCGCTCCTGCTCCACCCGCGCGTAGACCTCGCGGGTGCCCGGTTGCAGCATCAGGCAGAGCACCAGCCGCTGCGTACCCAGGTGCGCGCTCGCCCCGACCAGCGTGCGGTCGATGACGGCGGCCAGCAGGTCGTCCGGCGCGGCGTCCGCGTCCAGGTCGTCCAGCAGGGTCAGCAGGCCGTCCAGCCACCGGCCGAGGATCGCCTGCAGCAGGTCGCGCTTGGTGGCGAAGTAGTACGAGATCAGGCCCCGGGAGACCGCCGCACGCTCGGTGATCTGCGAGATCGTCGCGTTCTCGTACCCCTGCTCGGCGAAGACCTCCAGCGCGGCGGTCAGGATGCGCTCCTGCGAACTCGCCCGCAGCCGGCGGTTCGTGCCTTCAGAACGGGGCGACACCGGGTTCCCTCACGACCACGACCCTACGCCGGGGCCGGTGCGGGGGCGCGAGCGCTCCGGCGGGACGGGCGCCCGCCGGAGCGCCGGCTTCAGGAGAGCTTCGTCAGGTACGCGGCCAGCGCGTCGTACGACTGGCCGGCGCCCTCCGACATGTCGGAGGCGGCCATGCCGTCGCGCTGCTCCTTCGTGTCGAAGCGGGTGACGCTGGTGATCGTCGTCTTCCCGCCCTCCTCGGTGAATTCGAGGGTCTCGACGCAGATCTGGCCGGGCATGCCCTCGAACTCGAAGGTCTGCACGATCCGCTCCGGCGCCTGGATCTCCCGGTACTCGCCGCGGAAGGCGTACGACTCGCCGTCCGGCGCGTGCTCGACGAAGCGGTACCCGCCGCCCGGGCGGAAGTCCATCTCGCAGTCGAGCGGGTTGCCCCGGCCCCACCAGTGCTTGACGTGTTCGCACTTCGCGTGCGCCTCGAAGACGAGCGCACGCGGCGCGTCGAAGACGCGCACCATCTTGATCTCCAGGTCGGACGGCAGGGTCACCGTCAGTTCGTCGCCCATCTCACTCCTCCTGTCGCGTCTTCTCGGACTGAAGCTTCTGCAGGTAGTCGCCGAGCGAGTCGTAGCGCTCCGCCCAGAACCGCTGGTAGTCGGCGATCCAGTCGGCCACCTCGCGCAGCGGCCCGGCATCGAGGCGGCACGGCCGCCACTGCGCCTCCCTGCCGCGGGTGATCAGTCCGGCCCGCTCCAGCACCTTCAGGTGCTTGGAGACGGCCTGGAGGCTGATCGGGAACGGCTCGGCGAGTTGGTTGACCGTCGCCTCGCCCTCCGCCAGCCGGGCCAGGATGGCCCGCCGGGTCGGATCGGCGAGGGCATTGAACACCTCGCTCAGCCGGTCCACCGTCGCCACCTTTCTCAACCGTTCGGTTAATCAACCGCTAGGTTGAATACTCCCCGTCGCTGCTGCCCGTGTCAACCGTTCTCGGGAAAGCCGCCGGCGATCAGGACGTGATCGGCGGACCGGTGCCGGAGCCGATCACACTCGCTGCGATCACCGGGCGGCGAGCTGGCGCCTCGGCTCGCGCGGGGCGCGTCGATCCTGGCGTGGCACGGGCGAACCTCGTCGCTTCTCGAGCTTGCTCAGCCGCTCGGCGGCCAGACACGCGCGAACCAGGCCGGCGCGGAGATAGCGGGCGTTCACCCCGCAGCGGACCACGTAGAACAGGATGACGTTGATCGACGTGACCGCGATCGCGTACACGAGGACGTCCCGGAGGATCTCGTGGTAGATCAGCAGTCCGATCGTCCAGCAGGCCACTCCGTAGAAGGCCGCGGTGCCGGCCCAACTGTTGAGCGCCCGGGCGCCAGGAACGTCGGGCCGGGCCGGGTTTCCCGCCTCCCTGGGTACGGTGGTCAGCCCGGCGGCGGCGGCCCGGGTCAGCGCGGTCCGGGCGAAGCCGGCGCAGGCCAGGTTGCACAGGAAGGTCGCGGTGATGCCGATGGCCGTGCAGATCGGCCACCAGTCGCGGTCGATCAGGGTGGGGATCAGGGTGAGCACGGCGGGTACCAGCGTCATGGCGCGCATCGCGACCTCGGCGATCACCGCGCGCGCCTGGAGGGCGCGGTCCACCCCGACGGCGACCAGCGGGGTGAGGCCGGCGAAGAGGTTCTGGTAGTACTTGGCGCCGGCGAACGCGAAGCTCAGACACACCAGCCGGGCCGGCAGGCTGCCCTGCGGGTCCGGCAACGGATAGTCGCCCGCCCGCAGGTCGTCCACGAACGGTAGCCGGTCCTCGCTGGAGCCGGTGACGCGCTGGAGCAGCTCGATCGCCCGGTTGTCCCAGCCCAGGCCGACGTCGCGCAGCCACCACATGGTGATCCCGGCGGCGGCCACGAAGAACGCGTAGGCGCCGGCCATCGCCCACCAGTGCAGCCAGCCGAGGTGCGCCGGCAGGCGGGTCCGGTTGCCCTGGGAGTCGTGCTCGCGGCGGAACTCCCACAGCCTGCGCTGCTCCGCGGGCGCCCCGGAGAGCGGGCGGAACAGCTCGCGCAGGTGCATGTACCAGGGGGAGTGGGGATGGGTCAGGCTGGCTTTGCGGGTGGCGCGGATCGCCGCGATCTCCCCGGTGAAGAAGGTCTTCAACTGCGGGTAGACCGGCTTGGCGGGCTCCGGTTCGAAGACGATCAGCCGCCGGGCCGGGTCGTTGTCGATCAGATCCTCCAGGAACCGGGCGAGCAGTGGCGCCTCGGAGTAGAAGTCGTCCGGGACGGTGCCGTCGACGGGGCTGGCGGTGCCGGCGAAGTTGATCAGCAGTTGCCCGAGCGAGTACAGGTCGGCCCGGTGCAGGTCGGCGCGGTCCGAACGCACCTCCGGGGCGACGTACTGGGCGCCGCCCGCACGCCCCGGGATCCGCTGCGTGTGCAGGTAGTTCGGGCCGAGGTCGATCAGTCGCAGGACTATCCGGTCGCCGCGGTCGACGACCAGGATGTTGGACATCGACAGGTCTCCGTGCTGCTGTCCGCGTCGCTCCAGCTCCTCCAGCGCGGAGAGCAGCTCGGTGCCCAACTCCTCCAGCGGTCCGAGCCGCAACCCGAGATTGGGCCGCTCGGCCGCCAAGCGCTTCCGGACGTACGCGTCGAGCTGGTCCCCGTGGACCAGATCCATCAGGATCCAGCTGTCGCTGCTGGCCCAGACCCGGATCAGGTGTTCCAACTCGCCGGTCTCGGCACCGTAGGTCCGCTGGTAGTCGACCGTGGCCCGGGCGATCGCCGGGATCCGCAGGTAGGGGTGCACGAGGCACTTCAGCGCGAACTCGCCGCGGTGCCCGTGCGTCAGCACGGTGCTTCCGACGAGGATGAACGACGTGGTCCCGTGCCGGTGGAAACGGAGACTGGCCGGGTCGATGGCCCGCCACTCCCGCTCGGCGTTCGTCTGCTGAGCCGGGCTGCCGAGGTTCGGCAGGTCGGTGGGGAACTTGCCCGGCGTGTAGATCGCGTGGATCGCCCGCTGTACCGCCGGGTCGGCGACCAGCCGTTGGCAGTCCGCGGCGCAGTCGTGCCCGTCGGTCCCGACGCCCGTGCGGTTGTTCTCCGAATACCTGAGGCAGATGAGCGTGAGCATCAGCAGGCCGAGGTTGCCGGAGAGCGCGCCGGCGGCCCGGTCCGGGCCGTGCCACCAGGTACGCAGGTCGGCGATCAGCCGGTCGGGATGCACCTCGAACCGGTCCTGGAAGGTACCGGCGTCCAGCGGCAGGTCCGCCAGCGCGGCGCGCCAGTCCTCAGTCGTCCACCTCGACAGCACCGCCGACCGACCCCGACGGCTGGACAGCTGTCGGCATTCGCGGAGGAGTTCCCGGACGCGGGATACCGAACGAACGGGAGCCATAGTCTCTTCTCACGAAGGTGAACCGGGGTATGGCCTGTACCCCGCCGGACTGGGCCATGCCCGGGTCGATGCCCTCGATCGCGCAACACATCAGCTCGTAGCCGCCCCGTGCCCCGGTCAGGATCGGGCCGAGTCGCGTCTCGTGCCGCTTCACCTCGGCCATCCAGGGCAGCGGCGCCAGATCCAGCACGTACGGCGCCTCGCCGGGTTCGCGCATCCTGGCCTGCAACCGGCGACGATCCGTCCGGTACCGCCGGACCGCCGCCAGATACCCGCTACCGAGGCCGCGCTGGAGCCGTTCCAGGTGCCAGTAGGTGAAGTAGTGCATGGGGCCGAACCGCATCCTGGGCGGTTGGATCGGTCTCGTGCTCAGGGACAGCACGTGCGTGCAGCCGTCGTCCAGGGCGAGTTGGAAGGGGTGCGCCGTCAACACGCCACCGTCCACCGCGCGGAAGTCCCGGAAGTGGGTCGTACCCCGGATCGCCACCGGCAGCCACATGCTCGCCCGCAGCGCGGCCATCACCTCCGCCACGGACTCGAACTTGGCGACCGTCACGGTGCGGAGCTCGTCGACGTTGGTGATCGAGATGTGCAGCGGTACCGGCGAGACGAGCAGCCCGGGCACGTCCAGCGGCTTGACCTCGCTGATCACCTTGTCCAGCGCGTAGTCGAGATTGAGGATGTTTCCGGTCAGCAGCCGGCGGAAGTTGACGAACTCGGGGGTACTCAGGTCGTCGAAATAGATCGACAGCGGGTACCAGGTGTTGCCGCCGATGTAGTACGCGCTGTTGATCGCGCCGGAGGAGGTGCCGTAGATCGCGTCGAAGGCGGTGAAAGGTAGCCCGCAATCCTCGAGCGCGGCCAGCATCGCGGCCGAGACGACGCCGCGTATCCCACCGCCCTCGACCGCCAGTCCGACCTTGTATCCGTCGCGTCGCTGACCCGGCGGATCGGGTCTCTCCCGGCGGGACCGGAGCACCTCCAGCACGGGGTGCGACCGGCTCCAGTACTCGCTATCCATCCGCTCCCTCGGCATTGGTCGAGATTCAACGATGCTATTGAGTCGACGACCCGAAGTCACGCCCGGCCGGACCGGTGTCGGCGACCGGTCACCTTGATTCGGGCGACCCGGAATTTCCAACGAAATCGGGTGGGGCGCGGAACGGCGGCTCGATCGGCCGGCCGGTTCACCGCTGTGAGAAAGACCCGGTTCGCCGCTGTGAGAAAGATCTGGACCGGGGCGTTCGGTCGGACCGGCCGGGTAGCGTGCGTCGCGGCGAGCCCGGCCCGCGTGCTCGCGACGCGATCCAGACCTCTCCCGGAGAGCCGCCATGCCATCCACCGCCCCCGTCCCGGTCGAGTACGGCCACGTCGAGTCCGCGCAGGTCAACTGGGACGAACTCGACGCCTTCGGCATGCTGCACCACAGCCGGTACGCGACGCTGCTGGAGCGGGCACTCGCCGCGTACTGGATCCGGCGCGGCTACGCGGTGGACTCCGTCGAGGAGGCGCCGGACTCGTTCCACGTGGTCCGGGAACTGCTGGTCACGTACCACCTGCCGATCCGGCGGGCCGGCGAGCGACTGGTGCACTTCTGGCTCAACAGCGTCGGCCGGACCAGCGCCGAGTACGGTTTCCGCATCCTCTCGGCCGACGGTGCGACCGTGCACGCCGAGGGACGGCGGGTGATCGTCCGCCTCGACCCGGCGACGCTGCGTCCGGCGCCCTGGACCGACGGCATCCGCCCGGAGCTGGAGAAGCTCCTCGGCCCCGCCGCCGCCGGGTCCTGATCAGGCCACGGCCCTGCTCCGGCGGCGAGGTGCGGCCAGGTTGCCCGCCGCCGGGTCCTGATCGGGCCACGGCCCGGCTCCGGCGGCGAGGTGTGACTAGGCTCCGGACATGCGGAGGATCGCGCTGCTCGTGGCGGTACTGCTGACCGGACTCGTGAGCGGGTGCACGGGCGGGCCGGTCACCCTGCCGAAGACGACGCCCACCCGGCCGGTGCCGGTCGACATCGTGGTCTACCTGAGCACGGGCCTCACCGACCAGCAGCGGGAGGCCGTCGGGGCGGGGCTGCGCGAGCTGCCGGGCGTCGACGCCGTGACGTTCGTCGACCGGGCGGAGACGTACCGGCGGTTCCGGGAGGCGTTCAAGGACCGGCCCGACCTGCTCGACCAGGTGCGCCCCGAGAGCCTGCCCGAGTCGTACTGGTGCCGCCTGCCCGACGGTGCCGGCGCCGAGCCGGTCATGGCCCAGGCGCGCCAGCTGCCCGGCGTACAGGAGGTCAAGCAGTTGCCGGTGGCGACGCCGGCTCCGCCGTCGCCGGGCCGCTGAGGGGCGGCCGGGCCGGGAGACGGGTGGCGGCGGCCGGATCCGCGACCGGCGGCGACGGACGCACACCGGTCAGGCCCACCGCCAGCCCGGCGGCGACCACCAGTACGCCCGCCGCCTGGCCCGGATCCGGCCAGCGTCCGGCCTGGACCGCCGCCGTGACCAGCGTGGCCACCGGCATCAGCCCGACGATCATGCCGGCCCGCTCGACGCCGAGCCGCCGCAGCCCGGTGAACCAGGCCAGGAACGCCACCACCGTCATCATCAGCGCCAGGTAGCCGAGCGTGACCGCCTCGGTCGCCGTCGGTACGCGCCAGCGGGGAACCTCGCCGGCCGGTACCGCGGCGAGCAGCAGCAGCGGTACGGCCAGCGCGCAGCTGTAGGCGGCGACGCGTACCGCCCCGAGGCGGGGCAGGACGGCGGCGGCGAGCAGCGAGAAGAGCACCTCGCCGGCGAGCGCGCCGAGCGAGGCGAGCAGCCCGGTCCCGTCCGCCCGCCCGGTGCCCTGGACCAGGGCGGTACCGGCGACCACCACCGCCGCCGCGGCGACGATGCGGTACGTGGGGCGGACCCCGCGCGCCAGCGGCGCGATCAGCGCCAGCCCGAGCGGGGCCGCGCCGATGACGGTACCGACGACGGCCGCGTCGGCGTGCGGCAGCGCGACGAGGATGCACGCGTTGAACGCGGCCAGCCCGGTCGCCGCCAGCGCCGTGAGGATGCCCCACTCGCGCGCGGTCGGCCGGGCGGGTCCCGGGGCGCGGCGGGCGATCAGCAGCAGCACGGCGGCGGCCGCGGCGTACCGCAGCGCCTGACCGGTCAGGGTGGGATAGCCGAGCAGCAACTGGCTCAGCGACACGGAGCTGCCGACGATCGCCATGCCGAAAACGCAGAGGAGGACGCTGACCTTCATGGGGTCCGACGCTAGGGTGCCAGTGGTCCCCGTGACAGGGCCACTCGACGTCCGTAATGGAGGACCAAATGTTGGAGACGCTCGTCGAACTGGACCGGGCCCGCGCCGGCTTGGCCGGCCAACTCACCACGGCGCTACGGGACGCCATCGCCGAGGGCCGGCTGGCGCCCGGCACCCGGCTGCCGTCGAGCCGCGCGCTCGCCGCCGACCTGGGACTCTCCCGGGGCGTGGTGGTCGAGGCGTACGAGCAACTGGTCGCCGAGGGGCGACTCCTCTCCCGCCGGGGAGCCGGTACCGTCGTGGCCCCCGCCCTGGTGCTCCGGGAACCTCCGTCGGAGGACTCCCGCGGCTACCCGACCCCCTGCCATGGCAGCGGGATCAGGCCGATGCGGCCGGGCGTGCCCGATCCCGCGATGTTTCCGCGCGGCGCCTGGCGGCGGGCGTACGAGCGGGCGCTCGGCGCGATGACCGACGCCGACCTCGACTACGGCGACCCCGCCGGCGCCCGCCGGCTCCGCACCGAGCTGGCCAGCTACCTGGGACGGGTCCGGGCGGCCCGCGTCGACGCCGGGGCGCTGGTGGTCACCACCGGCGCGGCACAGGCGTTCGCGCTGCTCGCCGCCGCGCTGCGGGACGCCGGGATCACCGAGGTCGGCTTCGAGGATCCGGGCAGTCACGGGGTACGCGGCCACCTGGAGACTCACGGCCTGCGCCTGGTACCGGTGCCGGTGGACCGCGACGGGCTGGACGTCGCCGCCCTGGCCCGTACCGGGGTGCGGGCGGTCTTCGTCACGCCGGCCCACCAGTTTCCGTCGGGCGTGGTGCTGGCGCCGGCCCGGCGGTCCGCCCTGGTCGAGTGGGCCCGGCGCACCGGCGGGCTGATCCTGGAGGACGACTACGACGCCGAGTTCCGCTACGACCGCGATCCGGTCGGCTGCCTCCAGGGCATCGCCCCGGACGCGGTCGCCTACGTCGGCTCGGTCAGCAAGGCGCTCGCCCCGGCGCTGCGGCTCGGCTGGCTCGCCGTACCGGGGAAGTGGCGGGCGGCGGTGGAGGCGCGCAAGACCTGGGCCGACCTCGGCGGGCCGGTGCTGGAGCAGTTGGCGTTCGCGGAGCTGCTGGCCGGCGGCGCGTACGACCGGCACCTGCGCCGGGCCCGGTCGGAGCACCGGCGGCGGCGCGACGCGCTGGTCGCCGCCCTCGACCGGCACCTGCCCGGGCTGCGGGTCACCGGGGTCGCGGCCGGGCTGCACCTGGTGGTCGAGCTGCCGCCGGAGTTCGACGACGTGGCGGTCGTGGCGCGGGCGGCGGAGGCCGGGCTCGCCCCGCTGCCGCTCTCCCGGACCCGGCTCACCGCCGGCGGTCGGCCGGGGCTGGTGCTCGGGTATGCGGCCACCTCGCCCGGCGAGATCGACCGCGCGGTGGCGCTGCTCGCCGCGGTTCTGGGTTCGGGCCGCTCCAACGGCTGAGCGGCGCCCAGCCCACCGGACGCCGCCGTCGCTTCGCCAAGCTGAGCTGGAAGGCGAAGAAGCGCTTTACGAGGGCAAAATGGAAGAGCTGTCGGTCGAACTGGAAGAGCTGTGGAAAGAGAGCGGTGCCGAAGGTGGGAGGAAGTCTTTGGGCGGCGAGCATCGGCGGTGACTGGGACAACCTCAAGACGGCGGGTCGGTTCTGGCGCGACCGGTCGCACGATACGGCCGCGAGAGGGTGGAACGGCTTCTGTAGCAGGCTGAACAGCTGGACCCGAGGCCTGTCGCGCAGCTCGTGGGGCCGAGTGTCGTACCGACGGCGCTGGCAATGGTGAAATCCGGAGTGTCGTGGAAGAAGCCGCTCGTCATCGGGCTCGTGCTGCTCTATACGGCCATTCGTCTGCCCGAAGTCGTGTCAGAGGGCGGCTGGCGGGCATGGATCGGAGTACCGGTCTCCATCGCGCTGCTCTGGTATTTCGTCGTCGAGGTTCGGGCTGCTCTCCGCGGACGTCGTGGTCGCGCCGCCGACGCTGACCGTGCGGAAGACCCGAGGTGACGTTGCCAGGCGACCGGCGGCCGGGGAGGGCTTCACCGCGACCGGATGTCCACGCCGCAGGGGGGCTCACGGGGGCTGAGCGAGCGGGTCGAGACGCCCAGGCACGTGGCTGCCCGCATTGGGATAGGTTGTGCCCGTGAGTGACGCGCGCGAACAGACGGGTGGCCCGACCGCCGGAGCGGACCGTGACCTGGCGGCGGAGCCGCTGCGGGTCGGGGTGCTGGGGGCCCGGGGCCGGATGGGCATCGAGGTCTGCAAGGCCGTCGACGCGGCCGACGACCTCGAACTGGTGGCCATGGTGGACCAGGGCGACTGGCTCTTCAACGCCTCCGACGCCGGAGCCGAGGTGGTCGTCGACTTCACCAACCCCGACGTGGTGATGGACAACCTGCACTGGTGCATCGACCAGGGCATCAACGTGGTCGTCGGCACGAGCGGCTTCAACGAGCAGCGCCTGGAGCGGGTCCGCACCTGGCTGTCGCACAAGCCGGGCGTGGGCGTGGTGATCGCCCCCAACTTCGGCATCGGCGCGGTGCTGATGATGCAGTTCGCCGCGCGGGCCGCCCGCTTCTTCGAGTCCGTCGAGATCATCGAGCAGCACCACCCGGGCAAGCTCGACGCGCCGAGCGGCACCGCCACCCACACGGCCCGCGTGATCGCGGAGGCCCGGGCCGCCGCCGGCCGCGGCGCCGGCCCCGACGCCACCAAGGACGAGGTACCGGGCGCGCGCGGCGCCGAGATCGACGGCGTACGGGTGCACTCGGTACGTGCCGCCGGGCTGGTCGCGCACCAGGAGGTCCTCTTCGGTACGACCGGCGAGACGCTCACCATCCGGCACGACTCGTACGACCGGGCGTCGTTCATGCCCGGCGTGCTGCTCGCGGTCCGTTCCGTGGTCGGGCGCCCCGGCCTCACCGTCGGCCTGGACGCCCTGCTCGACTGAGCCGGGACGCCGGGCCCCCGGCGACGGGTCACCGCGTCCGGCACCCGGCCCCGGCGGCTCGGGTACCGGTCCGCGCGGCGGGCGGCGGGCGGCACCACGACGATGGGCGTCTGCCGCCCCCGTGGGCCCCGCCCGGTGCGGGAGCCGTGGTCCCCGCGCGGACCGGTCCGGTCACCGGCCGGCCGTGGCGCGGCGCCGCAGCGCGAGCGTGACGAGCGCGCCGAGCAGCATGCCGGCGGCGGCCAGCAGCACGGCGGTGCGACCACCGTCGGCGATCGCCGCACGGAGCCGGTCGTCCGCGAGCCCGGCGGTACCGGCGTTGGCGATCGCGACCAGCACGGCGAGGCCGAGGGCGTTGCCGAGGTTCAGCGTGGTCGACGCCATGCCCGACGCGACGCCCTGCTCCTCCGGCGCGACGCCGGTCGCCGCGGCGATCCACATGGCGGTCCAGACGACGCCCTGACCCAGGCCGGAGATGACCAGTCCCGGTACGGCCGCGAGGTAGCCGGCGTCCTCGGCGAAGGCCGGGGCGAGGACGACCGTGCCGAACGCGCCGACCACGAAACCGGCCAGCAGCGTCGTCCGGGTCCCGAACCTGGTGGTCAGCCGTTCGCCGAGCTGGGTGCCCGTCGCGATCGCGACCGAGGGTACGAGGAAGGCGAGGCCGGTCTGTAGCGCGTCGAACCCGTGCACGGTCTGCAGGAGCACGGTGAGGAAGTACGGCAGCGCGCCGAACGTACCCAGGTAGAGGAACGTGACCGTGACGCCGACCCCGAGGCTCCGGTTGGCGAGCAGCCGGGGCGGCATCAGCGGATCCCGGCTCCGCGCCTCGACGAGCGCGAACGCCA
Organism: Micromonospora sp. NPDC049559; assembly: GCF_040676675.1. Lineage (NCBI taxonomy): Bacteria > Bacillati > Actinomycetota > Actinomycetes > Micromonosporales > Micromonosporaceae > Micromonospora > Micromonospora sp. NPDC049559. The sequence goes on from NZ_JBFAPK010000019.1 coordinate 86,402, forward strand.
GCAGCAGCACCACGGCACCGCAGGCCGCCCCGATCACCGCCGGCGCGGTCCAACCCAGTTCGGGCCCCTGGACGAGCGCGAAGACGAGCAGGGTCGAGCCACCGGTCACCGTCAGCGCGCCGGGCAGGTCGAACCGGCGGTGCGCGGGCCGGGGCCGGTCGCGCGGGATGACCGCCAGCGCCCCGAGCGCGACGAGCCCGGCCAGGGGCACGTTGACGAAGAAGACGGCCGGCCAGCCGAACGCCTGGGTGAGCAGGCCGCCGAGCAGCGCGCCCAGCGTCAGCCCGCTGGCGCCCGCGCCGCCCCAGACCGCGAGCGCCCGGTTGCGTCGGGGCCCCTCCGGGAAGAGCGTGTTGATCAGCGAGAGCGTGGCGGGGAGGAGCAGCGCGCCGCCGATCCCCTGTATGGCCCGCGCGCCGACGATGACGACCTGGTCGCGGGCGAGTCCGCCGCCGAGGGACGAGAGCGCGTAGACGGTGAGGGCGAGCACGAACATCCGGCGCCGGCCGAGCAGGTCGGCGGCGCGCCCGCCGAGCAGGAGGAACCCGCCGGCGAACACCACGTAGGCGCTGACCACCCACTGCTGGGTCTGTTGGGAGAACCCGAGGTCGGTGCCGATCTCGGGTAGCGCGACGTAGACGATGTTCAGGTCGAGCGAGAAGATCAGTTGCGCCAGCGCCAGCAGGAGCAGGCTCCAGCCGAGCCGGGGCGGTGCTTCCCGATCCACAGTGGCCGGTAGGGAGGTTGTGGTCGTCACTCGACGTCCCTTCGTGCGTGGTCGTGCCGGGCGGGGCCGGTGACCGGACGAGATAGTACGCATAAACGCGTACAGTTCACGGGTACGTCAACATACGTACGGTCGTCCGGGCTGGGAAGCCGCTGTCGGATAGTTCACACGTACGCGTACGGAGGTACGATCTGAGGCATGATCGCGCAGCATCCCGAGCCGCATCAGATCCGGCTGGAGAACGTCCTCACCGCGCTGGGTAACCCGACCCGGATGCAGATCCTGCGGGTGCTGGCCGGCGGCGGCGAGCAATCCTGCGGCAGCATCCTGCCGGGGGTGTCGAAGTCGACGCTGACCCGGCACTGGCGGGTGCTGCGCGACAGCGGCGTGATCTGGCAGCGCCCCTACGGGCGGGAGAACCTGCTGTCGCTGCGCCGGGAGGACCTGGACGCGCGCTTTCCGGGGCTGCTCGACGCGCTGATCGCCGCCGCCGGGAGCGAGGCCGGCGAGGGGGACGCCGCCGGGAGCGAGGTCGGTGAGGGGGAGCCCGTCGGGGCGTGACGCCACACGGGGCGTGCGCCGCCCTGCCGCCCCGGCGATCTAGGGCAAATCCGTGTCAGTTGATCTCTAATCACGACGATTTGCCCTAGATCGACGCGTGGGGGAGCGGTGCCGGTCAGAACGGGGAGAGGTAGACCTCGGTTCGCGAGTCGTCGGTCTTGTCCGGCCGGCCGTGCGGCAGTCGGATCTGCCCCTGCGAGCGACCCGGGGCGTACCGGTTGTCGGCGGCGGTGCGGTTCGGGCCGGTGCCGCCGAGGATCTGCCCGAGCGAGTCGCGGAAGATCGCCTGTGCCTTCGGGGCCTGGAGCGCGTCCGGGTACTCCGAGTCGACCGCGAACGTGATCGTCGTCCCCGGACCGGGGGAGGCGGCCTGGGTGCGGATCTCGCTGGCGCCCAGCCGCGCCACCGGAATCAGCTCGTTCTCCGGCGGCAGCCAGGTCGCGCCGGCGATTTCCACGAGCAGGCTGGCGGCGCCCGGACGGTCGACGTACACGTCACCGCCGATGCCGACCTGCTGCCCGGGCAGCACCACCCCGATTTCGCGGGCGACCGCGGGGCTGCCGGCGTCCAGGTCGGTGATCGCCTTACCCGATCCGTCCGTGATCCGGATGGTGACCTTCGTCTTGACCGCCGCGCGATCCCGGCTGGTGTTCTCGACGACGATTCCGTACGTGACCATTTCCTTGCCGGCGCCGTCCCAGATGGAGGAGAGTCCCTGCTCCACCATTCGGATGCTGCCGCCGTCCGGCGCCACGACGGCCGGGGGCGGGGTGGTGGTGAGCGCGTCCGGTTGGGCTGCCGTGTCCGAGCCGCAGGCCGCGCTGCCCAGGAGCGCCGCGAGTGTCGACGCCAGCACGATTGGTGGCGTCAATGTTTTGGCCTTCCGATAGCGTTTCCGGTCGGCGTCGCGGCGTGATCGCGGCAACTGCTCGAACGGCGCGCTGGAATCCCCGTGCCCAATTCCCATTTTCCGTCTCCTACACCGGCGCTGTGCGGATGGACGTCACGATTACGGGTACCTGGAATCAGGTCGCATTGGTGCCCTTACGGCACCTCGTTTGCCGGCGCGGTAAATGATATCGGACCCTGTCAAATTCGGACGTATTCGCAGCATGCGGGCCGGATCATTCCCGATAGCCACACCCTGGTACTGGTCGGTAACACCCGAAAGAACCGCCCACACCCCACCCGAACTCACCCCACCCGGAACGCACCTACCCGGAACGTACCCCGCCCGAACGCGCCCCGCTCGGCGAGCACGTCAGCGAAGGGGGCACCCGCCCACCGTCACGAAGTCACCGCCGCCGCGAAGCGGAACCGAGCTGGACGGAGCCACGCCCCAAGAAAAGGTGGGGCCACCGTGCCCGGCGAAGACATCAAACCTGACGGGATTCGCCGGGCATGGTGGCCCCACCCCACACCTTGCGTCAGGCCGCCGGCAGGTTCACGTGCAGCCGCAGCTGCGGTACGAGCATGTCCTCGACGTCCAGCGCCCGCGCCGCGCCGTCCGGCTCCCAGCCGGCGCTGCCCAGGAACTTGCGGGTCGCCGCGTCGCCGTCGAAGGCCCAGGCGACCGAGGCGGTGAACCCGTCGGAGCGCCACAGGTCGACGCTGGCCGCGAGCAGCCGGCTGCCGTGGCCACGCCGCCCCCAGCGCGGCTCCACCAGCAGGTCGGTGACGGCCGCCACCTCCGGGCCCAGTCCGTCGGCCGGCTCGTTCGGGGCGAGGGCCTGCTCGTCGGCCGGTCCGGAAGCCGCAAAACCCACCAGATACGATTGTTCGGCCTGCTCGACGGCGACCAGCACCCGGTGCCGCTCGGACGGTGGCGTCTCGATCGCGGCGCTCCACCGCCGGCCGAACCACGCTTCGTCCAGACTGTCGAGCACGTGGCGGGGTAGGAGCCGGCGGTACGCGACACGCCAGGTCGCGAGCTGGATGCGGGCGATCTCGGCGGCGTCGGACGGACGCGCCGGGCGGACGTACCCCAGAGCCATGGTTGGGAAGAGTACGGGCCGAGGGGAGCGACGATGGCGGTGGGTGGCTCGCGGCGCACCCGGTACCAGGCGCTCTTCGTCCTGGCGCTCGCCGTGGCGGTGGCGGGCTTCCTCGCGGTCGCCGCGGTGCGGCACGGCTTCTTCGATCTCAAGGTCTACTACGGCGCGATCCGCTACTGGGCCCGCGACGGCGGCGAGATCTACGACTACCTCAAGCCCAACAGCAAGTACGGCTACACGTACCCGCCGTTCGCGGCGCTGGCGATGCTGCCGATGGCGTACCTGCCCTGGCTGGCGGCGATCGTGCTGCACGTCGCCGCGACCGTGGTGGTGAGCGCCCTGCTGATCTGGTGGCTGGTCGACCCGATCTCCCGGCGGATGGGCTGGACCCGCTGGTTCGCGTTCGCCGTCGCGCTCTGCCTCGCGGCGGCCTTCGAACCGATGCGGGAGACGGTCAACTTCGGCCAGGTCAACATGCTGCTGCTGGTCCTGGTCGTGGCCGACCTGTTCTGGTTGGTCGGGCCGCTCCCGCTCGGCTGGCGCGGCCCGGCGAGGCCGTCCTGGTACTCCGAGGACGCCTGGTATCGCCGCCTCGGCGGGATCGGGATCGGGCTGGCCACGGCGATCAAGCTGACCCCGGGCATCTTCATCGTCTACCTGCTGGTCACCCGGCGCTGGCGGGCCGCGTTCGTGGCGAGCGCCAGCGCCGCCGCGGCCACCCTCCTCGCCGCCGCGGTCGCCCCGGACGCCTCGCGCGAGTACTGGCTCGACGCGCTCCTGAACACCGACCGGGTCGGCTCGCTGGCGTTCATCTCCAACCAGTCCCTGCAGGGGGTGGTGGCGCGACTCGACCCGGCCGAGCCCAGCAGGGCGCTCTGGCTGGTACTGGTCGTGGCGACGCTGGCGGTCTGGTTCTGGCGGGTACGGGCGGCGGCCCGGGCCGGCGACTGGGCCACCGGGATGGCGCTCACCGCCGTGGTTGGCTGCCTGGTCAGCCCGGTGACCTGGGTGCACCACCTGGTCTGGCTGATCCCGGCGCTGGTGCTGGTGCTCGACAACGCCTACCGGGCACCGGCCGGCAGCCGCCGGCGGCGCTGGCTGCTCGGCTTCGCCGTGTTCGGGTACGGGATGCTGATCAGCCGGTTCGTCTGGATCTGGGAGCACGGCTCACCGGGGGTGAGCGGCTTCCTCGGCAGCAACTTCTACGTGTGGATCAGCATCGCCCTGCTGCTGGTGCTGCCGATCCGCCCCGCCGAGCCGGTCGAGGGTTCCGACGTACCGGAGCTCGACCAGCCCGAGCGGCGACCGTCCCCCCGTCCGCTGGAGTTCGTACGTTGACCGCTCGCCGTCGGTGACCAGCCCGGCCCGCTCGAAGAAGCGGCGGGCCCGGGCGTTCTCCGCGAGCACCCAGAGCCGCAGCTCGGTCCAGTCCCGCCCGGCCAACCCGGCCAGCGCGGCGTCGAGCAGCCGCCGGCCGACGCCGGTGTCCCAGTGCGCCGGGTCGACGTAGAGGGAGAGGATCTCGGCGTACCGGTGGTCGAGGTCGTCGGAGTCCTGGTCGACCCGGTACGGGCCGAAGGTGACGAATCCCCGCACCTCTTCGTCGTGCTCGGCGATCAGGGTGGTGAACGGGTGCTCCGGGTCGGCCGTGCCGACGTCGCGCCGGCGCTGGGCCCAGGCCGCCACGTTGAGCCGGGCCAGCACCTCCTCGGGCATGATCCCGGCGTATCCGGCCTGCCAGGCCCGGATGTGCACCGCCGCGATCGGCTCGGCGTCCTCGGGTCGCTCCGGGCGGATCTCCATACCGGCAGTCTCGGTCCCACCGGCGGTCGAGTCCAGCCGGACGCGCCCCACGACTTTCCCGCCGATCATGGACTTGTGGTCGAAATTTTGTCCCCGTAGAGGTTCTTTGTCCCTGCCAGAACTCCTTGATCGACGGGGGTGGGGAGGAGCGGGGGCCGTGTCGTACGGGTCCACTAGGGTGCTGTTCGATGACCGTTCCGGAGTCGCTCACGATCGCCCAGGCCCGCCGGATCGCGCTGGCCGCCCAGGGCTTCGCCGATCCGGCGCCGACCGGCGTGCCCACGCTGCGCCACCTGCGCCGGGTGCTCGGCCGGATCGGCCTGATCCAGATGGACTCGGTCAACGTCCTCCAGCGCGCCCACTACCTGCCGCTCTACAGCCGGCTCGGGCCCTACCCGACCGCGCTGCTGGACCGGGCCGCCTACCGGCGCCCCCGCGAGCTGTTCGAGTACTGGGGGCACGAGGCGTCGCTGGTGCCGGTCGGGCTGCATCCGGCCCTGCGCTGGCGGATGGCGGCGGCGCACACCGACGCCTGGGGCGGCATGCGCCGCATCGCGGTGGAACAGCCCGAGCTGGTCGCCTGGGTGCGTGACGAGGTACGCGCCAACGGGCCGCTGACGGCCGCCGAGATCGAGCACGACACGCCCGTCAAGAAGGAGAACTGGGGCTGGAACTGGTCGGCGGTCAAGCGGGCGCTGGAGTTCCTCTTTTGGTCCGGCGAGGTCGCCGCCGCCGCCCGCAACACGGCGTTCGCCCGCCTCTACGACGTGCCCGAGCGGGTGCTTCCCGCCGCGGTGCTGGGCGCGCCGACGCCCAGCGACGCGGAGGCGTACCGGACCCTGGTCGCCGTCGCCGCCCGCGCCCTCGGGGTCGCGGCCGAGCCGGAGCTGCGCGACTACTTCCGGCTGCCCGTCGCCGGCGCCCGGGCGGCCATCGCCGAACTGGTCGAGGCCGGCGAGCTGCGGCCGGTGGTGGTGCGGGGCTGGAAGGGTCCGGCCTACCTGCACGCCGAGGCGCGGTTGCCGCGCTGGATCCGGGCGAGCACGCTGGTCAGCCCGTTCGACCCGCTGGTCTGGGAGCGGGGCCGGGCCGAGCGGCTCTTCGGGTTCAGCTACCGGATCGAGATCTACGTGCCGGCGCCGCAGCGGGTACACGGCTACTACGTCCTGCCGTACCTGCAGGGGGATCGCTTCACGGCCCGGGTCGACCTCAAGGCGGACCGGAAGGCCGGCGTGCTGCGGGTGCCGGCCGCGTGGGTCGAGCCGGGCGTGGACGTGACGGAGACGGCGGCGGGGCTCGCCGCGGAGCTGCACCGGCTCGCCGGCTGGCTCGGGTTGGGCGCCGTGGCGCCGCCCGAGGCGGGTGATCTCGCGGCCCCGCTCGCGGCGATGCTCGCCGGCGCGCCCGGTGTACCGTGAGGTGACCGTGGCGAGGTGGAGGCGTGATGGTGAGCGTTGAGCGTTCGGCTGCCGAGGGTTCCTTCGTCCCGACCGCGCCGGACCGCGAGCACCAGGAACCGGGCGCGGGCCAGTACTACTACCCGCCGGCGGGCGGACCGTACTACCAGTACGCCGAGCCGGACCGGCTGACCCGGTTCGTCAACCGGCTCAACGCCCGCCTGCCGCGCTGGGCGGCGCCGGTCGCCGCGCTGGGCTGCATGGCCGCCGGGGTCGGCTACACGCTGCTGGCCGACCCGACCAGGACCAGCCCCGACGCGATGCCGACCTGCCTGCTGAAGCTCACCACCGGGCTGGACTGCCCGGGCTGTGGCGGCACCCGCGCCCTCTGGTACGTGCTGCACGGCGACCTGCCGGCGGCCGCGCGGCACCACGTCGTCTTCGTCTTCGCGCTGCCGTTCCTGATCTACCTGTACGTGGCCTGGGCGCTGTCGCACACGTTCGGCTGGCGGCTGCCGCAGCTGCGGGTCACCCCGAAGGTGGTCGGCGTCTTCCTGGCCGTCTGGCTGACCTTCTCGGTGTTGCGCAACCTGCCCTGGGCACCGTTCACCTGGCTGTACGTGTAGGGCCCCGCGCGGCGCGCGTGACGCCGGCAACGCGCCGGTGCCCGCGCTTGGGAGGGGCGCGGCCTGCCACTACAGTCCCAGGAATGTCGCAACTCGTGCAGCCCCAGGTCAAGCTGATCGCGTGGACCCACTTCGAGGCGCCGGACGACGTGCCCTGGTCCACCGACGCCGACGGCGGCCAGGCGCTCGCGGAGTTCGCCGGCCGGGCCTGCTACCAGTCGTGGCGCAAGCCGAACCCGGCCACCGCCACCAACGCGGGCTACCTGGCGCACATCCTGGAGGTCGGGCACTACTCGGTGCTGGAGCACGGCACCGTGACCTTCTACTTCTCCGGGGTCTCCCGCTCGTTCACGCACGAGCTGATCCGGCACCGGCACTTCTCGTACAGCCAGCTCTCTCAGCGGTACGTGCCGGAGCGGGACGCCGCGATGGTCGAGCCGGCGGTCATCGCCGAGGACCCCGAGCTGCACAAGCGCTTCGTCGAGGCGACCGAGGCGAGCGTGCGGGCGTACACGGAGTTGCTGGAGGGGCTGGAGCGGCGGTTCGCGGACGTGGAGAGCCCCACGCTGCGCCGCAAGCAGGCCCGTCAGGCGGCCCGCGCGGTGCTGCCCAACGCCACCGAGACCCGGATCGTGGTCACCGGCAACTACCGGGCCTGGCGGCACTTCGTGGCGATGCGCGCCAGCGAGCAGGCCGACGTCGAGATCCGCGAGCTGGCGATCGAGTGCCTGCGGCAGTTGCAGCGGGTCGCCCCGAACGTCTTCGCCGACTTCACCATCTCGACGCTGGCGGACGGTACGGAGATCGCTACCAGTCCCCATGGCGAGCAGTCCTGATGGCTTCCGTGGCGGGCGGCCCATGGGCGTCGGCTAGGTTGTCAGCATGACCCACGACGGAGCTGCCGCGACCGGACGGGACCTGTCCCGGCCCTTCGGGCGTCTGCTGACGGCGATGATCACGCCCTTCACCCCGGACGGTGGCCTCGACCTCGACGGTGCCGCCCAACTCGCCACGTACCTCGTGGACGAGCAGGGAAACGACGCGCTGGTGGTGAACGGTACGACCGGTGAGTCGCCGACCACCACGGACGCGGAGAAGGAACGCCTGGTACGCGCCGTGGTCGAGGCGGTCGGGGACCGGGCGCGGGTCGTGGCCGGGGTGGGCACCAACGACACGCGGCACACCATCGAGCTGGCCACCGCGGCCGAGAAGGCCGGCGCGGACGGGCTGCTGGTGGTCTCGCCGTACTACAACAAGCCGCCACAAACCGGGCTGGTCCGGCATTTCACCGCGGTGGCGGACGCGAGCGGCCTGCCGGTGATGCTCTACGACATCCCGCACCGGGCGGGCGTGGCGATCGCCACCGAGACCCTGGTACGGCTCGCCGAGCACGAGCGGATCGTGGCGGTCAAGGACGCCAAGGGCGACCTCACCGCCACCTCCTGGGTGACCAGCCGGACCGACCTCGCCTTCTACAGCGGCGACGACGCGCTGACCGTCCCCACGCTCGCCATCGGCGGAGTCGGCCTGGTCGGCACCTCGACCCACTTCACCGGGGCGCTCGCCAAGCGGATGATCGAGGCGTACGACCGGGGCGATGTCGGCGCAGCGCTTGCCCTGCACCGCCGGTTGCTGCCACTCTTCACTGGAATCTTCCGTACCCAGGGCACCATCCTGGTCAAGGCCGCGCTCGCGGCCTCCGGCCTGCCGGCCGGCCCGGTCCGCCCGCCGTTGGTGGATGCCACCGACGACGAGCTGGCGCAGTTGCGGATCGACTGCGCCGAGGCGGGCCTGGGACTGCCGGCATGAGCGGAGCTCTCCGGTACGGCGGTAGTTTGATCGGTTGTGGCGGCGGGGAACGGAGCGAGGCGGCGGCATGAGCGTGAGTGGATCGCACACGGAACTGGCGGAGCCGCCGCCGCTGCCGGAGGGCGGCCTGCGGGTCATCCCGCTCGGCGGTCTGGGTGCGATCGGTCGCAACATGACCGTCTACGAGTACGACGGGAAGCTGCTGGTCGTCGACTGCGGGGTGCTCTTCCCCGACGTCGAGCAGCCCGGCGTCGACCTGATCCTGCCCGACTTCACGCCGATCCTGGACCGGCTCGACGACGTGCAGGCGATCGTGCTCACCCACGGGCACGAGGACCACATCGGGGCGGTGCCGTACCTGCTCGCCCACAAGGCGGACATCCCGCTGGTCGGCTCGCAGTTCACCCTCGCCCTGGTCGAGGCGAAGCTCGCCGAGCGGCGGATCGAGCCCTACACGCTGACCGTACGCGAGGGCGGGCGGGAGCGGCTCGGCCCGTTCGAGTGCGAGTTCTTCGCGGTCAACCACTCGATCCCCGACGCGCTCGCGGTGGCCATCCGCACCCCCGCCGGCCTGGTGTTGCACACCGGCGACTTCAAGATGGACCAGCTGCCGCTGGACGGCCGGATCACCGACCTGGCCGGGTTCGCCCGGCTCGGCGCCGAGGGCGTGGACCTGCTCCTCTCCGACTCCACCAACGCCGAGATCCCCGGTTTCGTGACGCCCGAACGGGAGATCGGTCCGGTGCTCGACTCGACCTTCGCGAAGGCCCGGGGTCGGATCATCGTGGCCTCGTTCGCCTCGCACGTGCACCGCGTGCAGCAGGTGCTCGACTCGGCGCACGAGCACGACCGCAAGGTCGCCTTCATCGGCCGGTCGATGGTGCGCAACATGGGCATCGCCCGCGACCTCGGCCTGCTGCGGATCCGGCCCGGCCTGGTCGTCGGGCTGGACGAGGCGACCGCCCTGCCGCCGGACCGGATCGTGCTGATGTCCACTGGTTCGCAGGGCGAGCCGATGAGCGCCCTCGGCCGCATGGCCACCGGCGACCACCGGCACATCACCGTCGCGCCCGGCGACACCGTGGTCCTCGCCAGCTCGCTCGTACCGGGCAACGAGACCTCGGTCTACCGGGTGATCAACCAGCTCTCCCGGGCCGGCGCCACCGTCATCCACAAGGACGTCGCGAAGGTGCACGTCTCCGGGCACGCCCCCGCCGGTGAGCTGCTCTACCTGCTCAACGTGGTGCGGCCGAGCAACCTGCTGCCGGTGCACGGCGAGTGGCGCCACCTGCGCGCGCACGCCCGGCTCGGCATCGAGTCCGGGGTCGAGCCCGACCGGGTGGTGCTCTGCGAGGACGGCGACGTCGTCGACCTGGTCGAGGGGCGGGCCACGCTGGTCGGGCACGTCAAGAGCCGGTACGTCTACGTCGACGGGCTCGCGGTCGGCGACGTGGGCGAGTCGCTCCTCACCGAGCGGCGGATCCTCGGCGACGGCGGCTTCATCTCGGCGACCGTGGTCATCGACTCGGTCACCGGCAAGGTGGTGGGCGGGCCGACCGTCTCCGCGAAGGGCTTCTCCGAGGACCCCGAGGCCTTCAACGCGGTGATCCCGCTGATCACCGAGGCGCTGAGCCGGGCCGCCACCGACGGCATCACCGACACCCACCAGCTCCAGCAGATCGTCCGGCGTACCGTCGGCCGTTGGGTCAACGACGCGTACCGGCGACGGCCGATGATCGTCCCTACGGTGGTGGAGGTCTGAGGCCGTCGGGCTGGGCGGTGGTTTCGCGGGTCGGGCTGGGGGTGGGGCCCACCATGCCCGGCTCAGCCCGTCACGCTTGATGTCTTCGCCGGGCACGGTGGGCCCCACCTTGCCGTGCCTCGCGCCTGACGTGCGTCGGGCGGGGTCGTGGTGCCGGGCGGGCCGCAGGGGGACGGGTCAGGTGGCGGGGGCGCGGCGGTGGCGGCGGTAGAGGAAGCCGGTCCAGGACGTGACGATCAACAGCGCCACGAGCAGCTGGACCAGCAGGGTGTAGCGCTCGGGATAGAGCACGCCCTCGACGTACCGGTCGATGAAGCCCTCGGTCGGTCCGGTCTGGCCGGCCCGGCGCCGGGACCAGTACTCGGCGTAGGTGAGGGGACAGTCGGAGAGCTTCGCGACGATCACCACGCCCCAGCCGGCGGCCGCCAGGTGCGGCCAGATGCTCCACCGCCAGCGCCAGGCGAGGAACCCGCCGAGCACCAGGTAGAGCAGGAACCCGAAGTGCAGCACCAAGATGCCCGCGGTCAACAGCCGGTAGCCCATCGCACCCTCCGGGGTCAGGCTACGCAGCCCGGGGCCCGCGCCGCCTAGGTACGCGGACCCAGCCCGGTCGCCGATCGCGCCGGCCGACCGGGCTGGGTCGCCGAAGGGGGCTCAGGCCAGGCTGCCGACCGCGGCGGCGAAGGCGGCCCCGGTCGCCAGGGTCGTGTTGACCAGCACGGCGAGCTGGGAGCCGGTCACCCCGTGCTCCAGGTCGGTGGTGACGTCGCCGGCCAGGATCAGCTCGCCCTCGCCGGTGTCGTGTACGTACGCCTTCGGCATCGGCCGGTCGTGGTTCCAGGAGTTGCAGAACTCGTACGCGTCGGTGAGGCGGTCGGTGGGGAGCCGCCGCGCCGCCACGATCCGGGCGTGCAGGATCTCACCGCGCTCGCCCATCCGCTCGAACTGGACGAAGGCGTCGCCCCAGCGGCCGCGTACGGTGCCGTCCTCGTCGACGATGTAGCGGTCCTCGCGCTCGATCAGCACCGCCACGATCGCCTCGACGGTCAGCGGGGCGACCACGTCCGGCTGGCCGCCGTCCGGGGCGTCGCCCATCGGGGAGGAGGCGCGGGCCGGCGCCGGCTCGGGCAGCGGTACGGTCTCGTCGACCGGACGCTCGGCCAGCCAGGCGGCCATCCGCCCGGACTGGTGGCTGGTGCCGTTGCGCGCGTCGAAGCGGCCGGCCAGGTCCTGGGAGGCGGCGAGCAGGTCGGCGCCGAGCGCGGCGACGGTCAGCTCGGCGGCGGGGCGCTGCTCGTGCGCGGGGCGGTGGATGATCCGCTCGCCCAGTCCCGCCTCGGTGGCGAGCCGGCACAGCAGCGCCCCGGCGGTCGCGAACTCCATCGCCGACGCCTCGTCGAAGGGCCGGTCCAGCCAGCCCAGGTGCTCGGCGAGGAGGTCCAGGCCGTGCGCGTGGTTACCGGTCAGGGCGCAGAAGCGCAGGTGCGTGGCGAGGTACGGGAACGCGTCCCGCTCGTGCCGGTGCCGCCGGTACGCCCGGACGTGCGCCTGGGCGGCCTCGTCGTAGCGGCCCAGGCGCAGGTACGGCATCATCACCGTGACCAGCGCCTTCTCGGGCTGCTCGGTGCAGCCCTGGCTGCCCCGCAGCACCGGCTCGACGATCCGTACCGCCTCCGCCCACTCGCCCCAACCGGCGAGCAGCTCCGCCTGGCGGGACGGGTCGCAGCCGGCGCAGTCGCTGTTCTCGTCGCGCTTGGCGGTGCGCCACTTCGCCAGCCAGTCCCGGGCGGCGGCCTCGTCGCCGAGGTGGTCGGCGATGCGGCAGCGCAGGTTGTAGACCGCCTGCATGCTGTGTCCGCCGGCGCGGAAGCGCCGCTCCAGGTCGTCCAGGGCGGCCTGGGTCTGGGCCAGCCCGACCCGGGGGGTGCTGCGCAGGGCGGTGATGGCCCACTTGTGGTACCAGCGCAGCATCTCGGCGTCCCAGTCGTCGAACATCGACGGGTCGCGGTCGAAGGCGGCCAGGCACCAGCCGAACGGCGGCAGCATCCGCCACCGCTCGGTGTGGTTGTTGTACGCCTCGATCAGCTCGAACCGCGCGTCGAAGCCGAGCCGTACGTCGCCGGCGGCGTCCGCGTGCGCGGCGATCCGCTCCAGCTCGGCGATCTTGCCTTCGCCGTCCGGCAGGTCCCGCGCCTCGGCCAGCGCGTCCACCAGCTCCTGCCGGTTCGTCATGCCGCTGCCTCGCGGGTCGCTCACGGGGTCTCCTCGGTGGGGATGTCCGTGGACGGGTTGGCCGCGTCCGTGGACGGGGTGGGGGTGGTGGAGCCGGTCGGGGTGGGCGGATCGGTGAAGGCCCGGTCCAGCAGGGCGAGGAACGATCGGTTCAACGCGGCGGTGTCGACCGCCCGCAGCGGGTGGTGCCCGGCGAGCAGAGCCTGACCGTACAGCGCCTCCACCGCGTGCCGCAGGGCCGGGCCGCCGGGGGTGGCGACGATCCGGCGGATCAGCGGGTGCCGCCAGTTGAAGACCAGCTCGGGGCGGTGCTCGACCTCCACCTCGGCGAACGCGGAGAGCACGTCCGACCAGAGCTCGTCGGCCCCGGCCAGGTCCCGGCGCACCGCGTCCTGGCTGCGCGCCGCCCGGCTGGCCAGGTAGAGCGCCGGGACGGTGACCGGGTCGAACTGGCGGATCCGCGGCACGCAGTCCAGCTCGGCCAGGGCCGCACCCGCCGCCGCCAGGAACGGCGCCACCTCGGCCTCCTGGGCGGGGCTGAGCCGTTCGAGCCGGGCGCCCAGCTCGCCGGGGTCCAGCCGCCGTACGGTGACCTGCGGGTCGATCCGGGGCAGCCGCTCCAGGATCTCGGTGTCGTACGCGTAGCCGGCGTTGACCAGCGGGGTACCCGCGCCGCTGGCGATCGCCGCGAGCGCCCGGAACTCGTCGACGGTCTCCACGTAGCGCAGCACCGACGCGGAGCGCCGGAAGACCCGCAGCGGCATGGCGCCCCGGCTGGTCTCGAACGGCAGCCAGGCGTCGACGAGCCGCAGCATGTCGTCGTCGCGTACCGCCAGGGCCTTGACGCCCAGGTGGTGCACCCGCAGGAACGCGGCGAGCCGGTCGGGGTGGTTGACCGACAGGTCGAGCAGCCAGTCGCGCAGCTGCTCGCCGAGCGACTCGCGGACCCGGTCCAGCAGGTCGTCGGCGTAGAGCGCCTCGCGGCTCGCGGTCGGCCGCAGCATCGAGGTGTCCACCACGCAGCGGACGAAGAACGCCCAGTCCGGTACGAGCCCCCGGGCGTCCTCGGCGAGCAGCATCCGCTTGAGGTAGACCCGCTGCCCGCCCTCGCCGACCGCGCCGGCCGTGGGCAGGACGAAGCCGACGCCGCGCAGGCCCGCCTCCGGTACCGCCAGGTCGATCACGTCCATCGGGCGGATGCCGAGCAGCCCGGCGCCGTAGTCGAGCAGGGCGTCGCGGCGTACCGCCGGGTCGTCGTACGGGACCTCCCACGGCGCCAGCGGCTCGGTCAGCCGTACGCCGTCCGCGCCGGGCGCGCCGAGCCGCACGTCCGCGTCGAGCAGGTGCCCGTACGAGGTGACCAGCTCGCGTACCCGGTCCGCGGCGAGCCAGTGCTCGGCGCCGGCCCGGGGCCGCAGGGTGACGGTGGTGCCGACCTCGGCGCGGGCGTCGTCGTCCACGGCCACCTCGTAGCGGCCGTCGGCGTACCCGGTCCAGCGCACCGCCGGGCCGCCCGCGGCCGAGCGGGACGTCACCTCGATGGCGTCGGCCACCATGAAGCAGGAGAGCAGCCCGATGCCGAACTGGCCGAGGAAGTCCTGCCGGGCGAAGCCCAGCTCGTCGCGCTTGGAGGTACGCCCGACGCTGGCCAGGAAGGTGTGCACCTCGGGCTCGGTCAGGCCGATCCCGTTGTCGTGCAGGCGCAGCGCGCCGTCGGGGAGCGGCTCGACATGGACCCGGCCGGCCGGCGCGTCCGGGTCGGCGGCCCGGCGCGCCGTGATCGCGTCGCTGGCGTTCTGGAGCAGCTCGCGGGCGTAGACCCGGGGACTGGCGTAGAGGTGGTGGCTGAGCAGGTCGACGACGCCGCGCAGGTCGACCTGGAACCGACGCTCCATCATGGACACTCCGCCCCTCAGGACCGCAGCTCGGCGACGGCGTCGGACATCTGGCACCCGGTCGAGATGCCGCAGCTGATCAGCTGGTCGAGCTGCTCGGGGGTGACGCCGCGTTCGAGGTCGGCCACCACCTCGCCGCAGACCCGGGCGCTGCCGTCGTCGTTGACGTGCACGTACGCCTTGGGCCAGAGCCGGTCGTGGTTCCAGGAGTTGCAGAAGGCGTGCAGCGCGGGGACGTCGTCGATGGTGAACTCGGTCGCCGCCAGGGTGCGGACCTGGAGCAGGTCGCCGTCGGTACCGAGCCGGAAGAAGTAGATCAGGTTGTCGTCCCACTTGCCGACCAGGTCGCCGTCGGAGTCGGTGTAGAACGTGTAGCCCCGCGCGGTCAGCGTCGCCGCGATGAGGTCGTGGGTGAGCGGTTGCAGGGTCCGCAACCGCCCCTCGCCGGAGGGGGAGTCCGACGTGTCCTCGAAGCCCGGCGATGGCATGCGGCGTCCCTTTCTGGTGATGAAGATCACCAATGGTGCGGGTGGCGATGGCGGCGGTACCGGACACGGTCGGCAAAAGCGGGTGTTCGCTGGACCGCGCCGCTACCGTATGACCTTATGGCGGGCCGTGCCTCTCAGGCGAGCCGGCGCCGCGGCGCGTCGTCCGCGCGCGGTGCCGCGACGAGCCGTGCCCGGCAACCGAGCCGGGGACGTCAGCCCGCGCGGGGTCGCACCCCCGCGCGCCGTCCACAGCGCACGGGCCTCGCGGTGTACGCGGGCCGGGGCGCGCGAGCGGTCTGGATGGGACTGGCGCACGGCGTCGGTTGGGCGGTGCGCGCCGCCGGACGGCAGGCGGCGACCGCCCGCGAGCTGGACTCGGAGCACCGACGCGACGGCGCCGGGCTGCTCCTGCTCGGCCTGGCGCTGCTGACCGCCGTCGCCATCTGGTTCTCCGGCGCGGGGCCGTTCGGCCGGTGGGTCGCCGACAGTGTGCGGCTCTTCTTCGGCGCGGTCGCCGCGGCGCTGCCGGTGCTGCTGACCATCGGCGCGGTACGGCTGATGCGCTCCCCGCGCGAGGAGGAGCACCGCGGCCGGGGCCTGGTCGGCTGGACCGCGCTGATCGTGGGCACCGCCGCGCTGCTGCACATCGGACAGCACCCGATCGACAACGTGCAGCGCGACTACGCGGGCGGCCTGGTCGGCGCGGGCGTGGGGGAGACCCTCAAGAACGCCGTCAGCTCCTGGGTGGCCGTACCACTGCTCGTGCTGCTGCTGCTCTTCGGGCTGCTGGTGGTCACCGCGACCCCGATCAACAAGATCCCGGAGCGGCTGGGTCTCTTCGCCGGCGCCGTGCTGGGCCGCCCCGACACCGAGGACGACGAGGAGGAGGCGGTCGCGAAGTCCGGTGCCGCGCCGGCCCGCCGCCGGCCGTCCCGGCGGCGCCAGGCCGCCCTCGCCGAGCCCGAGGGCGACGGGGCGGACGACGACGGCTACGACGACGACCTGGATCTCCAGGAGACGATCCCGCTGCCGCGCAAGCCGCCCGCGAAGGTGCCGGCGGCCCGCAAGCCGCCGCCCAGCCCGCCGGACCACTCGCCCGCGCCGACCCGGGCCGAGCAGCTCGCCATCACCGGCCTCGCCGGCGACTACACGCTGCCCCCGGCCAACCTGCTGCGCGCCGGCAGCGCGCCGAAGTCCCGCAGCCGCGTCAACGACGAGGTGATCGCGGCGCTCACCGGCGTCTTCGAACAGTTCGACGTGGACGCCGCGGTGACCGGCTTCACCCGTGGACCGACCGTCACCCGGTACGAGGTGGAGCTCGGCCACGGGGTGAAGGTGGAGCGGATCACGCAGCTCTCCCGCAACATCGCGTACGCGGTCAAGTCCCCGGACGTGCGCATCCTCAGCCCGATCCCGGGCAAGAGCGCGGTCGGCGTGGAGATCCCGAACGCCGACCGGGAGGACGTGGCCCTCGGTGACGTGCTGCGGTCCCGGGCCGCCGCCAGCGACCACCACCCGATGCTGGTGGCGCTCGGCAAGGACATCGAGGGCGGCTACGTGGTGGCCAACCTGGCCAAGATGCCGCACATCCTGATCGCGGGCGCCACCGGCGCCGGCAAGTCCTC
Organism: Micromonospora sp. NPDC049559; assembly: GCF_040676675.1. Lineage (NCBI taxonomy): Bacteria > Bacillati > Actinomycetota > Actinomycetes > Micromonosporales > Micromonosporaceae > Micromonospora > Micromonospora sp. NPDC049559. The sequence goes on from NZ_JBFAPK010000019.1 coordinate 103,321, forward strand.
GTGCCTGAACTCGCTGCTGGTCTCCATCCTCAGCCGGGCCACCCCGGACGAGGTGCGGCTGCTGCTGATCGACCCGAAGCGGGTCGAGATGAGCGGCTACGAGGGGATCCCGCACCTGGTCACCCCGATCGTCACCAACCCGAAGAAGGCCGCCGACTCGCTGGAGTGGGTCGTCCGCGAGATGGACATGCGGTACGACGACCTCGCCGCGGCCGGCGTACGGCACATCGACGACTACAACCGGAAGGTACGCGCCGGCCAGATCAAACCGCCGCCGGGCAGCGAGCGGGAGATCCGGCCGTACCCGTACCTGCTGGTGATCGTGGACGAGCTGGCGGACCTGATGATGGTGGCGCCGCGCGACGTGGAGGACTCGGTCGTCCGGATCACCCAGCTGGCCCGGGCCGCCGGCATCCACCTGGTGCTCGCCACCCAGCGCCCCTCGGTCGACGTGGTGACCGGCCTGATCAAGGCGAACGTGCCGTCCCGGCTGGCCTTCGCCACCTCGTCGCTGGCCGACTCGCGGGTCATCCTGGACCAGCCCGGCGCGGAGAAGCTGATCGGCCGCGGCGACGGGCTCTTCCTGCCGATGGGTGCCTCGAAGCCGATCCGGATCCAGGGCGCCTGGGTCAGCGAAGGCGAGATCAACGACATCGTCAAGTTCTGCAAGGACCAGCGCGAACCGGAGTTCCGGCCGGACGTGCTGACGCCGGTGCAGGACCCCAAGAAGAAGATCGACGAGGAGATCGGCGACGACCTGGACCTCCTGGTACAGGCGATCGAACTGGTGGTGACCTCGCAGTTCGGCTCCACCTCGATGCTCCAGCGCAAGCTGCGCGTCGGCTTCGCCAAGGCGGGCCGGCTGATGGACCTGATGGAGACCCGGGGCATCGTCGGGCCCTCCGAGGGGTCGAAGGCGCGCGACGTCCTGGTCAAGCCGGACGAGCTGGAGGAGGCGCTGGCCCCGCTGCGCGGCGACGGCTGACCCCGGGTACGGGTCGGCGCCGTCGGGCGGATCCGGCGTTCGGCCACGCGGGCGGGGCCGGGTTGCGGATACTCGCAACCAGACGGCGGCGCCGCCGATGCGGGGGCGGTGCCACGGTACGACGGGGGGCGCCATGCATTCCACGCGCGCCGGTGGGTACGGCGGATGAGGCGGGAGCCCGCCGGCCCGCACACGGAGTCGGTCGACCCGAACCCGTTCGCCGGCCTGCTGCCGAACCTGGTCGTCGGGCTGGTCGCGCCGCTGCTCGGACCGTGGCGTCCGGTCGGGTCCGTGGACGTGGTCGACCAGGTCGACGTGGGCGTCCCGGTACGCCTCGCCTACGACCAGTGGACCCAGATCGACGAGTTCCCGGGCTTCGCGACGCGTCCGGGTACGGACCGGCCCGACGGGCCGGAGGGCGCGGTCGGCGGCCGGGGCCCGGTCTTCTGGTCCCGGGGCGAGTGGGAGGTGGCCATCCTCGAACAGGTGCCGGACGAGCGCGTCGTCTGGCGCTCGCGGGGCGAGCCGGGGGTGGCGGACGGCACCGTCAGCTTTCACGAACTCACGCCGGACCTGACCCGCATCCTCGTGGTGCTGGCGTACCGCCCGCTCGGGCTCCTCTCCCCGCGCGCCCTGCTCGACCCGCGCGGGCTCGTCCGCCGGGGCGGCGACCTGGGCGGGCCGGTGCGGCGGCGGGTACGCGCCGGACTGCTGCGCTTCGTCCGCCGGGTCATGACGGAGACGCTGCTCGACCCGGACGCGGTACGGGGCTGGCGGGGTGAGATCCGGTCGGGCCGGGTGCTCCAGGAGGACGCGCCGGGCCCGGCGGCGGGGGACGGGCCCGGCCGGGCGGGCGAGGGCGGTGGCCTGGACGCCGCCGTCGTCGCGAGCGCCGACTGAGGCGGCCACCCGGCGGCGCCCGGGTGCGGCTACCAGCGGCGGCGGATGCGGCGGGGCAGACCGCGGTAGCCCCGTCGGTCGCGGGACTGCTCGGGTCGCGGGGCCGGCTCGTTCCGGCGCTGGTCCGGCTCCTGGTCCGGTTCCGGCTCCGGCGGGCGTTGCGGTGGTTGCCGCGAGCCCTGCGGTCCGCCGGGGCCGGCTGGTCCGCCCGGTTCCGCGCCTGGCGCCCTGCCTGATTGCGCCCTGCCCGGTGCTCCGGGTTCGTTCTGGACGCCCCGCTGCGCCGCCCGCTCGGCCCGCTCCGCCGCCCGCTCGGTGCGTTGCGCCGCCTGCTCGGTGCGTTGCGCCGCCTGCTCGGTGCGTTGTGCCGCCTGCCCCGCCCGCTGCCCGGCGTGGGTCACCTGCTGCTCGGCTTGGATCGCCTGCTGGGTCAGGTCTCCGGTACCCCGACCGGCCCGCTCGACCAGGTCTTCCACCCCCTGGCCCAGCACGGTGCCGACGCCCTGTCCGGCCTGGCCGAGGGCGGTGCCGACGCCCTGGGCAGTCTGGTGCAGGGCGGCTCCGGTGCCCTGACCGATCCGCTCGATCGCCGCGCCGGCGCCCCGGGTGAGCGAGTGGATGATCTCCGGGTTCCGGTCGATCGTGGCCAGCACCCGGTCCAGGATCTGTACGACGTTGTCGAGCCGTACCTTGAGCAGGGCCTGCGCCTCGACGCCCCGGATGTCCAGGCTCACCTCGCCGAGGACCGCGTCGACACCGATGTTGAGCCGGAGCAGGTCGAGCACCTCGGCGTTGAGCGCGACGTGTGCCCGCAGGTTGGAGACCTGCAGCTCGATCTGCTCGATCTTCAGCGCCGGTACGTCGAGCAGCACGTCCTCGCGCTCCGCCGACCGGCCCCGGGCGGTCTCGCGCTGGTCCGCGTCCTCGGACGCCGGCTGCTGCTCCACCGCCCCAGAATCGCAGGCCAGCCCCGCCCCCGGCGGACGATCTCCACGTCGATCATGGAGTTGTGGCGGAACGCGGGGAACGGGCGCCCCGCTTCCGCGACGGCCGTGAGTCCGTGGTCGATGCGGAGCGGGCGGCGGGAGGTTCTAGTGCCAACGTGGGTGGTCAATAGACTGGTGCGATGACGAGCGGCGTGCATCCGGAGTGCGGCCTCGACGCCGTGTCCCTGCTGGCCGACCCGGTGCGCCGGGCGGCGTACCAGGCGGTGGTGGCGGCCAGCGGGCCGGTCGGGCGGGACGAGGTGGCGGCCGCCCTCGACGTGGGCCGTACCCTGGCCGCCTTCCACCTCGACAAGCTGGTCGCCGCCGGGCTGCTGGCGGTTTCCTACGCGCGGCGCTCGGGGCGTACCGGTCCGGGCGCGGGACGGCCGGCGAAGCTGTACCGGCGTGCGGCGGGCGAGCACGTCGTGACCGTCCCACCCCGCGCCTACCGGTCGGCCGCGGAACTGCTCGCCGAGGCGGTCGAGCGGGCCGGCGCCGAGGAGACGCTGTACCGGGTGGCCCGCGCGGCGGGAGAGTCGTCCGCCGCCGCCGCCGGCGACGCGGTCGCGGGCGACGTGCCGGGGCTGCTCGCCGAGCGGGGCTACCAGCCGGTTTCCGACGGTACGGCCATCCGGTTGCGCAACTGCCCCTTCGACCGGCTCGCCGAGCAGTTTCCGCCGCTGGTCTGCGGGATGAACCTGGCGCTGATCGAGGGGGTCCTGGCCGGCGCCGGCCGGGACGACTGGCGGTCCCGGCTCGACCCGATCCCGGGTCACTGCTGCGTGCTGATCGAGCCGCCGGACGGGACATCTAAAAACAATTCTGATTGACTTTAGTGTCGTCCGGGTGATTTGCTGCGCCGTATGCGCTTCCACCTCGCCCAGCTCAACCTCGCCCGGCTGCGGGCACCCCTCGACGATCCGCGGCTGGCCGACTTCGTCGCGGACCTACCCGTGCTCAACGGCATCGCCGACACCGCGCCCGGCTTCGTCTGGCGGCTGCGGGACGAGGAGGCCGCCGACGCGACCGGGCTGCGTCCCTTCGGGCCGGACGTGCTGGTCAACCTCACGGTCTGGGAGTCGGTCGACACCCTGCGCGACTACGTCTACCGCAGCCCGCACCTGGAGTCGCTGCGCCGCCGGCGCGAGTGGTTCCACCCTGACGGTCTCGAACCGCGCCTGGTGCTCTGGTGGATCCCGGCGGGGCGGCTGCCGACCCTCGCCGAGGCGCGCGAGCGCCGGGAACTGCTCGCGGCCGAGGGCCCCGGGCCGGGGGCCTTCACCCTCCGGCAGCCCTTCCCGGCCCAGGATCCGAACCAGCCGCTCCCGGACCGGCGCTGACCGGTCCAGGCGCCGGACCTGTCCCCGCCCGGCCCGCTCGGCGGGGCGGTGGGTGCTCACCGGGGCTTGACCTCAAGCATCCTTGAAGTATCAGGATGCCGGAATGACGTTGTTCATCACCGATGCCGAGGTCGCCGCCGGACTGGACGCCCCGACCGCCGTCGTGGCGATGCGGAACGCGCTGCTGGCGGCGCACGCCGGGGAACTGGTCGCCCCGCCCCGCGCGTCCGCGCCGTTGGGCGGCGGCCGGCTGGTGCTGACGGCGGGCCACCTGACCGGCGAGTGGTACGGCTTCCGCTCCTACGACACCTTCGGCCACGCCGAGGGCGAGCAACTGGTGGTGCTGCACGATGCCGGTACCGGGCGGGTGCGCGCGGTCGCGGTCGGCGAGGAGATCGGCTCGCGGCGTACCGGGGCGCTCGGCGGGGTCGCCGTCGACGCGCTGGCCCGCCCGGACGCGGCCACGGTGGGCGTGATCGGCGCCGGCCGGCAGGCCTGGACGCAGGTCTGGGCCGCGGCGGCGGTACGGCCCCTGCGCGAGGTCAGCGTCTTCGCCCGTACGCCGGCCGCCCGGGAGCGCTTCGCCGAGCGGGTCCGGGCCGAGCTGGGCGTGCCCGCCCGCGCGGTCGGCGACGCCGGCGCGGCGGTGCGCGACCGGGACGTCGTGGTGCTCGCCACCACCAGCCCCGAGCCGGTGATCCGCGCGGCGGACCTGGCGCCGGGCACCCACGTCAACGCGGTCGGCTTCAAGCAGCACGGGCGGACCGAGTTCGGGCCGGACCTGCTCGACCGGGCCGGGCTGCTGGTCACCGACTCGCCGGCCCAGGCGCGGGCGTACGAGCCGCCGATGCTCGCGGCCGTCGGCCCGTACGCCGGGCGGTTGTGCTCACTCGGCGCCGTGCTCGCCGGCGAGCTGCCCGGGCGCGCCGACGCCGACCAGGTGAGCCTCTTCTGCTCGGTCGGGCTGGCCGGCACCGAGGTCTTCCTCCTCGACGCGCTCACCCGGGTGGCGGTACGCGGCTGACCTCGCCGGCCGTCGCCGCGCCCGCGCCCGGTCGGCCCGGCGGACGGCGGACGCGGGACGGCCGCGCCCCCGCGTCGGCGGGACGGTCGGTGGCGCCCGGTACCCTCGGGGGGTGTCTGGAACCTCCACCCCCTCGGCCGATGGCCGCCGCGTCGCCCTGTTGACCCTCGGCTGTGCCCGCAACGAGGTCGACTCGGAGGAACTGGCCGCCCGGCTGCACGCCGACGGCTGGCAGGTGAGCACCGACGGCGAGGGCGCCGACGTGGTCCTGGTCAACACCTGCGGCTTCGTGGAGAAGGCCAAGCAGGATTCGATCCAGACGCTGCTCGCCGCCGCGGACACGGGCGCCAAGGTGGTGGCGGCGGGCTGCATGGCCGAGCGGTACGGCCGGGAGTTGGCCGACAGCCTGCCCGAGGCGCAGGCGGTGCTCGGCTTCGACGACTACCCGGAGATCTCCGCGCGGCTCGGCGCGGTGCTGGCCGGCGAGCGGATCGACGCGCACCGCCCCCGCGACCGGCGGGAACTCCTGCCGCTGACGCCCGTGGCGCGGCGCGACGGCGCGCAGCACGTCGTGCTCCCGGGCCACGGCGGCGCTCCCGCCCGCGGCGAGCTGGCGGCCGACGAGCACACCCCGGCGCACCTGCGGCCGGTGCTGCGCCGGCGACTGGAGTCCGGCCCGGTCGCCTCGCTCAAGCTCGCCAGCGGCTGTGACCGGCGCTGCGCGTTCTGCGCCATCCCGGCCTTCCGCGGCGCCTTCGTCTCGCGTACCCCGGACGAGCTGCTCGCGGAGGCCGAGTGGCTGGCCAAGACGGGCGTACGCGAGCTGGTGCTGGTCAGCGAGAACTCGACCTCCTACGGCAAGGACCTGGGCGACCCCCGGGCGCTGGAGAAGCTGCTGCCGCAGCTCGCCGCCGTCACCGGGATCGTCCGGGTGCGGGTGAGCTACCTCCAGCCGGCGGAGACCCGGCCGGGGCTGGTCGAGGCGATCGCCACCACGCCCGGCGTGGCGCCCTACTTCGACCTGTCGTTCCAGCACTCGTCCGAGCCGGTGCTGCGCCGGATGCGCCGGTTCGGCTCGACCGAGCGTTTCCTGGACCTGCTGGCCTCCGCCCGTGAGCTGGCTCCCGAGGCGGGGGCGCGGAGCAACTTCATCGTCGGCTTCCCCGGCGAGACCCGGCGCGACGTGGAGGAGCTGGTCCGGTTCCTCTCGGCGGCGCGGCTCGACGCGATCGGCGTCTTCGACTACAGCGACGAGGACGGCACCGAGGCCGCCGGGATGGACGGCAAGGTCTCGGCGGCGACCGTGAAGCGGCGGTACGACCGGATCAGCGCGCTCGCCGACGAGCTCTGCTCGCAGCGGGCCGAGGAGCGGGTCGGCTCGACCGTGGAGGTGCTGGTCGACTCGGTCGACGGCGGCGTGGTGGAGGGGCGCGCGGCCCACCAGGCGCCCGAGGTGGACGGGTCGACCACGCTGGTGGCGCCGGTCACGGGCGGCGTCGACCTCGCCGCGCTGCGCCCGGGCGACCTGGTGCGGGCCACGGTGACCGGTACCGAGGGCGTCGACCTGCTCGCCGTACCGGTTGAGATGATCTCGGCAGCGGCGTGAGCGGGGCCGAGGGCGTGAGCGGGACGTGCGCGGGTGGGGCGAGGTGATCCGGTGACGAAGGCGACCGACCGTCCGCCGGCCGCCTCGATCGGGCGGGTGCCCCTCGTCAATGCCGCCAACGCGCTCACGGCGCTGCGGTTCGTCCTGGTACCGGTCTTCGTCGGTACGGTCGTCGCGTCCGGAATGACGCATTTCGGCTGGCGGGTAGCCGCCTGCCTGACCTTCGTCTTCGCCTCGGCGACGGACCTGGCCGACGGCTGGATCGCCCGCCGGTTCAAGCTGGTCACCTCGTTCGGCAAGGTCGCCGACCCGATCGCGGACAAGGCGCTCACGGGCGCGGCGTTGGTGCTGCTCTCCTGGTACGACCGGCTACCCTGGTGGATCACGGTGGTGATCCTGGTACGCGAGTTCGGCGTGACCGCGATCCGGTTCTGGGTGATCCGGTACGGCGTGATCGCGGCCAGCCGGGGCGGCAAGATCAAGACGGCGCTCCAGATCGTCGCGATCGTCTGGTACCTCTGGCCGCTGCCCGACGTCCTGGCGGACGTCGGCCTCTGGATCATGGGCGTGGCGGTCCTGGTGACCGCCGTCACCGGTTTCGACTACGTGGTGCGCGCGCTGCGCCTGCGCCGCCGGGCGGGCTGACGCCGCCCCGGTGCGGGAATCGCGGGAGTCCGGCCCGCCCGAGGCTCGCCGCCCGGCGCGGAGGTTGGCTCCGCCCGAGGCGTACCGCCCCGGACCGGGTGGGTGCCGCCCCGGACCGGGTACGCGCGCCGGGCCCGCGGCATGGTCGTTGGACGTACCGTCCGGCGTGACGCCGGACGGCGTGGTGAGGGGACGGTGTGATGGAAGGCGAGGTTTCCCGCGGCGAGCAGCTCGGCAGCCCGGCCGCGGCGGTGGTGCACGCGCTCTCCGAGCGGGGCGAGACGCTGGCGACGGTGGAGTCGCTCACCGGCGGGCTGGTGGCCGGCACGATCGTCGACATTGCCGGGGTGAGCAGCGTCTTCCAGGGCGGGCTGGTGGTCTACGCGACCGAGCTTAAGGCGTCCCTGGCGGGCGTACCGGAGGACCTGCTCGCCGCCCGGGGCCCGGTGGACCCGGACGTGGCGATCGCCCTCGCCGAGGGCGGGCGGGAACGCTGCCGCGCCGACTGGTGCCTAGCCACCACCGGGGTGGCCGGCCCGGAACCGCAGGGCGGCAAGCCGGTGGGGCTGGTCTTCGTGGCGGTCGCCGGCCCGACCGGTAGCGAGGTACGGCGGGCGGAGTTCTCCGGCGGACGGGAGGCGGTCCGCACCGGCGCCGCCCTGGCGGCGCTGCGCCTGGTCGCCGACCGGATCCACGCCGCCCCGCCGGCCGTGCCGAGCAACCACCGCTGACCGGCGCCCCGTGCCGCCGGTCGGCACCCCCGGCCGGCGGGACCCGCGGACGGCGCGGGAGGCGCCCGGCCCGGGTGACCGGGGTCACCCCGGGGCCACCCGGCCGGATTCCCGGCTCGGGTGGGATGTCGTCCGGGCTCGCAACGGGTACGGTTGCGGGAAGGCTTCGTGGTCCCCGGGTGATCGGCTCCGGCCGGTACGGCGGGGACCACGGCGATTCCCGGAGGTTGGATCGTTCCGGGAGGGGGAGGTGCGCATGGTCCTGCTACGCCGGGTGATCGGTGACGCGTTGCGAGCCCGCAGACAGGGGCAGCACCGCACTCTGCGCGAGGTCTCCTCCGCGGCGAACGTCAGCCTGGGATACCTCTCGGAGATCGAGCGCGGGCAGAAGGAGCCGTCGAGCGAACTGCTCGCGGCCATCTGCGACGCGCTGGGTGCTCGGCTCTCGGAGCTGCTGCGCGAGGTCAGCGACACGGTGGCGCTGGCCGAGCAGATGCCGGACGTGCTGGTGACGCCGGACGGCGCGCCGGAGCGGCTCGCGGCGCGCGGCGCGGCCCGGGGGGCGAGCGAGCGGGAGTCGAGGGTGCCGGCGCTGGCCGGTGCGGGCGGTGGCGGCGCCGCCGACGCCGTCGAGCAGCCCGCCGCGCGGACCGACGCGTCGCCCCAGAAGGCGGCGGCCAACCTGCACCGGGTGGCGACCGACGGCAAGGTCGCGGTCTCCGTACGGCAGGACTCCCCGCTCAAGGCGACCCTGCGGACGACCCGCCTGGTCCGCCCCACCGACACCGACCGCAACCGCGACGTGGTCTGCGTGGCCTGACGCCGCTGGCGGCCTCTTCCGCGTCCGGGCCCGCCCGGGCGGGGACGTCGGCGCTGGCTGGCGGCCGGCGGGCCGGCGTAGGGTTGGTCACCGGGTGGCAGCTCCGGCACGGATCCCCTGAGGTCCCGGGTCCGGTTGGCGCCGGACTGCGACCATGGAAGCGCCGCCGCGTGGCGCGGCCGGCGCGCTGACACTGAGGGGATACCGGGGAGATGGCGAACCCGTTCGTCAAGGGTTGGAAGTACCTGATGGCGCGCTTCGGCGCCGCGATCGATGAGAACGCCGATCCCAAGGTGCAGATCCAGCAGGCGATCGAGGAGGCCCAGCGCCAGCACCAGGCGCTCGTACAGCAGGCCGCCGCCGTGATCGGCAACCAGCGCCAGCTGGAGATGCGGCTCTCCCGCCAGATGTCGGAGGTCGAGCGGCTCCAGGCGATGGCGCGCCAGGCGCTGGTGCTCGCGGACCGGTCGCGCGCAGCCGGGGACGAGGCCGAGGCCACCAAGTACGAGCAGACCGCGCAGACCCTGGCGACCCAGCTGGTCGCGGCCGAGCAGTCGACCGAGGACCTCAAGACCCTGCACGACCAGGCGCTCGGCGCCGCCGCGCAGGCCCGCCGGGCCGTGGAGAACAACTCCATGATCCTCCAGCAGAAGTTGGCCGAGCGCACGAAGCTCCTCAGCCAGCTCGAACAGGCCAAGATGCAGGAGAGCGTGGCCCGCTCGCTGGAGTCGATGTCCGCGGTGGCCGCGCCCGGCAACACCCCCTCGCTCGACGAGGTACGGGAGAAGATCGAGCGGCGGTACGCGACCGCGATGGGCCGCGCCGAGCTGGCCAGCAACTCCGTCGAGGGGCGGATGCTGGAGATTCAGAAGTCCACTCTCGACCTGGCCGGCTCGTCCCGGCTGGAGCAGATCCGCGCGAGCATGGCCGGCGAGAAGCTCGCGGCGGCGCCGGCGCAGCCGGCGGCCGAGCCCACCTCGGCCGGGGCCGACAGCGCCAGCGTCGCCCGGCTGGACGAGATCAGGGCCTCGTTGGCCAAGGAGAAGAGCACCGGCGACGCCAGCGCCGCCGGCTAGGCGTTTTCCGGTCCGGCCGCTCCCCGGAGGGCACCCATGGCAGACCCGCGAGCCCGACACTTCCGCCGGCTGCGCAAGCTGCGCCGCTCGGCCCGCCGCTGGAGCGTGCTCGCCGGCGGCCTGGGCGGCGCGGCAGCGGTGCTGACCCCGTACGCGGGGCTGGGGCTGCCCGACGCGCTCTGGGCGGGCGCCGCCGGCGCCAGTACCGCGCTGGCCCTGTGGCGCTGGTCCGACCTGCGGGCGCTGGCCGCGCGACCGGCGCCACCGCCCCCCGACCCGGCCCGCAGCGCCGAGCGGACCCGGGCGCGGCTGGTCAACGCGGTCGAGAGCCTGCCGGCCGGCAAGGAGGCGGTGGCCGAGGTACGCCGGCAGCGCGCCCGGTTCGCGCTGCGCGGTACCGCCGCGGCCGGCCCGTGGACGCGGCTCGACAAGGCCTCGCTCACCCTGGCCGGGCTCGCCAACCGGTTGACCGGCCCGGCCGACCCGGCGGTGCTGGAGGCGGCGGTGGCCGAGCACTCGCTGCGGGACCTCGCCGAACGGGTGGCGTCGGTGGAGCGGGGGCTGCGGCTCGCCCCACCCGACTCCCGAGCCCCGCTGGAGCAGGCCCACGGCAGCCTGGTCGCGCAGCTCGACCAGGGCGTGGCCGCGTACGAGCAGCTGGTCGCCGCCGCGGCCGGCTACGTCGCCGAGGACGGCCAGGGCCACGGCGGCGAGCACCCGGCCGTCTCCCGCCTCACCGACGCGACCGAGCTGCTGCACGGCATCGCCACCGGCCTGGCCGAGCTGCGTGCCCCGAACCGCCCGATGCGGGCGCCGAACTGAGCTTCCGGGGCGTAGGTCCGCCGCGTGCCGGAGCCTGACGCGGCGAAGGGCTGTCCGCCCGGCAGCCGCGCGTCCGTCAGGCGCCGAACCAGGCGGCCATGTCGAAGCTGAGCCCGCGTTCCGGGGCCATGGTGCGCAACGCCGCCTCCAGTTCGCGTAGTCGCTGCGGCCCGAGCCGCGCGGCCCAGCCGGCCCGCAGGTCGTCGAAGATCGCCGCCGACTGGGCGAGCGCGTCGATCCCGCGCGGCGTGAGCCGGACCAGCTTGCGCCGGGCGTCGTGCGCGTCGTCGACCCGTTCGACGTAGCCGAGGCGTTCCAGCCGTTCCACCGTCTTGCCGGCGGCCTGCTTGGAGACGCCGAGGCGGCGGCCGAGTTCGGTGGCGGTGGTGCCGTCGCGGCCGATCGCCTGCATCGCGAAGCCGTGGGCGGGGCGCATCTCGGGGTGTCCCCGGTCCGCCAGCTCGGCGTGCAACTGGTCGATGAGGGCACGGAAGTTGGCGAGCAGCAGCAGCGGCAGCTCGTAGCCGGGAGCGTCCCGAACGCCGGCCGGTTCAGTCATCGCCGCCGACCCGGCGGTTGCCGCGCCCGGCGCGGCCGACTCCGGCACACCCGCGGGCTCCGGCGACGCCGCCGGCTCGATCATTGCCAAATTCGACAACCACGTTTACTGTACGGACAACCACGTTGTCGATTCTACGGCGCGGCGGGGCGGTCCACACCGCTGGCCGCGCCGGGTACGGAGAAACCATGTCCCAGACCGTATTCGCCGACCACACCGTCGAGTCCGCCCCCGAGGCGGCGCGCGCCTCGATGCGCGCCACGACCAAGCACTTCGGGTACCTGCCGACGGCGGTCGCCCGGATGGCCGAGGCGCCGGAGCTGCTGGAGGGCTTCCTCAGGGGCAACGCGCTCTTCGAGGCCAGCACGCTGGACCCGGTCGCCCGGGAGGTGCTCGTGCTCACGATCGCGACCCGGAACCGCTGCCACCTCTGCGTGGCCATCCACACCGCCCGGCTCGCCGCGCTGGGCGTACCGGCCGAGCTCGTCGAGGCGTTGCGGGAACAGCGACCGCTGGCCGATCAACGGCTGGCGGCGGTACAGCGCTTCACGCTGGAGGTGCTGGCGGACGCCGGCGCGGTACCGGACGAGTCGCTGGAGGCATTCCTGGCCCACGGGTTCACGCGCCGCAACGCCCTCGAGGTCGTCCTCGGAATCGGCGTGTACACGATGTCGACCCTGGCCAACCGGCTCACCCGGGCGCCGCTCGACCCGCCGCTGGCCGCGTACGCCTGGCCGGAGCCGGCGGCGGCCTGAGCACCGTGGGCGGCGACATCCCGGCGGGCGGCGACACCCCGGCGGCGGCCAACAGCCGCCCGGGGCAACCAGCACGCCGGCGGGCGGCTCAGGCCGGCGTGGTCACCGAGACGGTGCCGGTGAAGGCCGACCCGCCGACGGGATTCAGCGCCTGGAGGCGGTAGTGGTAGGTGCGGCCCCGGGCCAGCCCGCTGACGGTGTGGCCGCGCGCGGTACCGGGAACGGTGACGCTGCTGAAACCGGTACTGAAGATCGGATCGGTGCCGCCGTGGAGGACGAAACCGCTGGTGGCGCCCGCCGGCTCCATCCGCCAGCGCAGCTCGATCGCGGCGGTGTCCGGGCCGGAGACGCTCGCGGTGGCGGTGAGGCCCGCCGGTACCTCCGGCACGCCCGGGGCGATCGCGATGGCGATGTTCGACCAGGGTGAGACCGCGCCGAGATAGCGGGTGCGGACCCGGTAGTAGTAGGTGGTCTCCGGGGTCATCGTGGCGTCCACGTGGTCGGTGGCGACCGGTACGCCGGTGGTGGCGAGCCCGCTGGTGAAGGTCGGGTTGGTGGCGCGCTGGATGTCGACACCGGTGGCGAAGGACTGGTTCTGCCACGCCAGCGCCGCCCGCAGCGGCGGGTTGGCGGGGATCGCGACCGTCAGCCCGCTCGGGGCCAGCAGCCCCACCGCCGCGCTGGCGGTGTTCGACCAGGCGGAGTAGCCGGCCTGGTTCTCCGCCCGCAGACGGTAGTGGTACGTGGTCCGGGGCACCACGCTGGCGTCGGTGTACGCGCGGCTGCCCGCCGGTACGGCGAAGCTGGTCCGTCCGGTGGTGAAGGTGGCGTCGGTGGCCCGCTCGATCACGCTGATGGTGGCCGCCGGGCGGGTCGCGTTGTTCGTCCAGACCAGCGCGACCGCCGGCAGCCGGGTCGGGCCGCCCGGCACCGGCGTGGCGGTCAGCCCGGTGGGCTGCGCGGGGCTGACCCGCAGCACCAGCGGGCGCCGGGCGTCGTGTTCCTGGTGGCCGAGGAGCTGGCTCTGCCAGGCGTACTCCCAGCCGAGGTTGGCGACCCGGTTGGTCACGGTCGCCGGCTGCCCCGTCTCCGGGGCGAGCTGGGTGAGGCCCTCGGTGCCGCCGGCGGGCCGGTGCGGGGCGTACGCCCGGACGCTGTCGCCGACCTTGAACGGCAGGCCGGCGGGGAGGACGGGGCGCAGCGCGACCACCACGTCCGTGCGCGGGTCGATCCGTACGGTCTCCTTCCAGCCCAGCTCGTTGCCGTCCGGCGGGTGGATCGCGCCGTCCCAGCCGACCCGGTTGACGACCTGCACGTTGCCCGGCTGGAAGTGCACGAACTGCGTCTCCGGGCCGGTGTTGCTGATCCGCCACAGCTGGGTACCGTCCCCGGCCGAGCCGACCGGCGCGGCCGGGTCGGACGGGAAGACGACCTCCGTGGGCGGATCGACCGAGCGGAGCCCGACGCCGCCCGGACCGGCCGGCGCGTCGACCGGCGGCGCCACGCCGAGCAGGGTGCGCTCGCGCCCGTACGCGGCGTCGAAGGAGCGCTGGATCGTCTTGACGCGCACCGCCAGCGTCACCGGCCCGGTCCCGCCCGACGGGGCGAAGGTGACGGCGCGGTCGTGCACGGCGACCCGTACGTCCCGGCCGGTGGCGGTGCCGAACGCCGGGTCGTAGGCGCGCTGGGGGACGACCGGGGGCGGCTGGCTGGCCGCGTACGCGGCGGGGAGCCGCTCGGCCAGCGGGGCCGGGTCGAACGGCGCCGCCGGTTCGCCGGTCACCTGGAATTGCAGCAGGGTTCGCGTGTTCGGCCCCCAGCCGGGCCGGGTGGGCGGCGCCCCGCCCTGCTCGCGGCGGTCCGGCCCGCCGGTGCGGTGGTCGTACCGGGGGTCGAAGGCCGGCATCGGCGCGGGACAGTCGTTGTAGAGGATCACGTTCGAGCCGGGTGGTACGGCCGAGAAGTCGACCACCACGTCGGCCCGCTCCCCGGGGCCGAGCAGCAGCGTGTGCCCGGTGACGTTGAGCACGCCGCCGTCGCGCCGGTCGTACCCGTAGTCGACCGGCCGGGGGCGCAGCACCACCGGCGCCGGCAGCAGGCCGCCCTCGTTGCCGATCTGGATCCACTCCGGACCGGCCGCGCGGGGGTCCGGCACGCCGCCCTCGCGGGCGTCGGTCGGCCAGTCCGGGGGCAGTTCCCGGCCCGGCGTCGCCGCGACCATCGGTACCTCGCCGGCGGCGGCGTCGGCGAGCGAACCGTCCGGGTGCCACATCGGCCCGTCGGCGGCGGCCCGGTAGAGCTGGAGGTTGAGCGCGCGCTCGGTGCAGGCGTTGAGGATGCGCAACCGGTACGCCCGGGGGCTCACCCGCAGGTACGGGTAGGCGACGCCGTTGACCACCGGGGTGTCCAGGTACGCGGCCGGCACCGCCGACGGCGTCGGGGTGCCCGGCGCCAGCTCCGGCTGCGTCGGGTGGGCGGCCGGATCGTGGTACGGGTTGGGGACCGGGCCGTGCGCCGGCGGCGGCCCGGACGGCCAGCACCAGGGCCCGTAGTCCCAGCGTCCGGTGGGGTTCCGGCCGCTGCCGTGCCCCGGGTTCTGCCGGGGCAGGTAGACGTGCGGGAACCAGAGGCTGCCCCGGTCGCCCCAGCGGGACACGTCCCAGGTCGGGTCCTGGGCGGCCAACTGGGCGGCGTCCGGCACGAACGTCTTGTCCTGGATCACCAGCGGGATCTGCTCGGCCGGCACCGCGCCGTCCGCGACGAGCTGGCGCTCGACCGGGTCCTCCAGCAGGTAGAGCGCGAGCGCCCCGGCGTAGAGGTTGAGCCGGCCGATCCCCTCGGCCTGGTCGTGGAACCAGAGCAGCCGGGCGCTGGCCCGGTTCGGGTAGTACAGGGTCACCGCCCCCGGCCCGGGGTCGGGCATGTCCGGCACGCGGGCGTAGCCGGGCCCGCGCGGGTAGGACGTCTCCTCGCCGGCCGGGGCGAACCACTGCCGCGCCGAGCCGGCGCTGATCCAGGCGGTCGTGGCGCCGGCCAGGTGCAGCACCGCCCGGTTCTGCGGGTACGCCTCGGCGCCGCCGAGCGGGCCGGTGCCGGCCCCGGGCAGGGTCGGGTCCACCGGCAGGAAGAGCCGCCCCGCCGGGCCGGTCGGCAGCCGGTTGACGAACTTCACCCGTACCGGTCGGTCCCGCCGGGCGCGGATCACCGGCCCGAGGTAGCAGGGGCGCGCGGGCGGGGCGACCGTGTTGTGCCCGCCGCGGTCCGTACCGTTGTTGATCTGCCGGTACCCGCGCAGCCGGGTCGCCGGGAGGTCCCGGTGCATCCGCTGGGTGTACTCCTCCAGGGCGATCTCGTAGTAGTCGCTGCCCGGATAGGTCACCGTGTCGGGTACCGCGACCGGCAGATGGTTGCCGAGGTCGTTCGTGCCGGCCGGGCCGAGGCCGGGCAGCGAGTCGACGAACTTGCGGATCCCGGTGCCCCGCTGCACCTCCCCGGACGGGTCGAGCCGGGGCAGCGGGCTGGTGGCGTAGTGCGGGACGGGACCGAAGTAGTCCGGGTGGGCGGAGGGGCTCAGCCCGGCGCCCGGCACCGGGGGATCGGCACCGGTACGGGCCGCCGGTACGGGCGGGTCGGTCGCGGTGCGGCCGGCTCCGGGCTCCTCCCGCCGGCCGGAACGGCCGGTCCACTTCCTGAACATCGCACCCGCCTCCCCCCACCCGCCGGTGGCCCTCCGCGCCCGGCTCCGGCCGGTCGGCGCCGCCCCGCCGCGGCATCGCCTGGTCACCCGCAAACTGACAAACGGCGGGCGCGGGCGGCGGGATACGTGCCGGGGTTGCCGGATGGGGCGGATACCGGCACCGGGGCACAGTCCGGACGCGGTTGGGTGTGACGGCTCGCGACGGAGGCGCCTTCCCGAACACCTTCTCAGGGGGCTGGCTGGCACGACGGGCACCAGTACGTAACCCGTTCGCCCTGCTCCTGGCCACGGACGGGGGTACCGCAGCGCCGGCAGGGCTCGCCGCGGCGGCCGTACACGTAGCTGGTCTGGCCCCGGCGCAGCGAGCCGGTGGTGCTCTGCGCCCAGCGTCCCCGGTTCGCCGCCAGCAGCCGCTGGGCCAGCGCCACGACGCCCGGGAGGTCGGGTACGTCGTGGACCGGGGTCCACGGCCAGAGGCCGCGCAGGAAGAGCAGCTCGCTCTTGTAGAGGTTGCCCACCCCGGCCAGGTTCGCCTGGTCGAGCAGGGCCTCGGCGATGGTCGTGTCCGGGTGCCCGGCCAGCCGGCGTACCGCCTCGGCCGGGTCCCAGTCGGGGCCGAGCAGGTCCGGGCCGAGCCGCCCGACCAGGGTCTCCTCCTCGGCCGTGGGCACCAGCGCCAACTCGTGCAGGTGGTAGCCGACCGCCACCGCGTCGGCGGTGCGCAGCACCACCCGGATCTGGTGGGCCGGGCGGGCCGCCCAGCGCTCGCCCGGGGCGTACGCCCGCCAGGCGCCGTCCATCCGCAGGTGCGAGTGCAGCGTCCGGCGCTGCTCGCCGGCCGGATCGGCGAGTCGTAGCAGCAGGTGCTTGCCCCGGCTCACCGACTCCAGCACCCGCCAGCCGGCCAGGCGCGTCGCGGCGAGCTGCGGTACCCGGAAGTCCGCGGCGGTCAGCCGCCCGCCGGCCAGCGCGCGGTGCAGTGCGCGGGCCGTGTTCCAGACGGTGTCGCCCTCGGGCATCCCCCAATCGTGCCCACCGGCCGCTCCGAACGCCACCACCGCCCGCCGTGCCCGCCCGCCGCGGCTTGCAGGTTTTCTTCTTGACTCCGGACGATGATCGGTGCTTTTCTACACATCGTCGGCCGACGCATCGAAAATCCTCGACCCCGAGCGCCGCCGGAACGGCTGTGGCGGCAAGGAGAACCCCGATGACGTACCGCAGATCCCGTCCGACCCTGGCCGCCCTGGCCGGCACCGTCGTCGCCGTGCTGGCCGCCGCGCCGGCCGTGGCCGCGCCCGCCGCGCCCGCCAGCCCGCCGGCCGAGGGCAACGAGTGGACCGCCGACCTCGGCACCGTCGACGCCGACGACGTCAACGTCGGGACCGGCGCGGCCGGGCTCCGGCTGGCCGACCCGAACCCGTCCCGGGCCGGCCGGCGGGCCGCCGCCGAGGGCATGCTGCTGCTCACCCCGCACCGGCTCGCCACCCCGGCCAACCGGGTACGCGCCGAGCTGGCCGCCGCCGCCCGCCCGGGCGGCGGCGCCGAGGTCGAGGTACGCGGGCTGCGCGGGGCGGACTGGACCGAGTGGCGTACCGCCACCGCGACCGCGCCCGCCGTCTTCGACCGCCCGGTCGACCAGGTCCAGGCGCGGATCGTGCTGACCGCCGAGCGGCCCGAGGCCGCCCCGACCGCCAGCGCCCTGCGGCTGCGCGCCGACTCGGTCGCCGTCACCGCGGCGGCCACCCCCGGGCTGACCTACCAGGTCTACGCCACCCGGGAGGGGCTGGTCGGTGGCATGACCGCCAACGGGCACGTGATCACCTCACGGGACCACTTCGTCTCCTTCCCCTCGGCGCGCAGCCTGTCGCCCAAGAACACCGGCGACTACACGGCGAAGGTCTGCACCACCAGCGGCAGCCGCTGCGAGTACGCGCCGGTCTGGGAGCGCGGCCCGTGGAACCTGCGGGACGACTACTGGAACCCGCCGACCGTCCGCGAGACCTTCGCCGACCTGCCCCAGGGCAAGCCGGAGGCGCAGGCCGCGTACCAGGACGGCTACAACGGCGGCAAGAACGACCGGGGCAGCACGGTGGCCAACCCGGCCGGGATCGACCTGGCCGACGGCACCTTCTGGGACGGGCTGCTGCTCACCAACAACGCCTGGGTGAACGTCTCCTACCTCTGGACCGGCACCGGCTCCCGGGGCACCGTCGGCAGCGGGCCGCTCAACATCCGTAGCGGCCCGGGGACCAGCTACGCGGTCAAGGGCCTGGCCGCGCAGTACGCCAAGGTGCCGATCGAGTGCTGGGTGACCGGTACCTCCGTGGCCGGCCCGTACGGCACCACCACCCGCTGGGACCGGCTCGCCACCGGCGAGTTCGTCAGCCACTCGTACATCTCGGCCACCACCGGCGAGGCCGTACCCGCCTGCTGAGCCCGAACCGCGAACACCGCCCGCCGGACGCTCACCCGACGGGCGGTGTTTTCGCATTGCGCGCGCCGCGACCACCGAAAGGTGGGGCCCGGCGTCACCGGCGAAGACATCAAGCCTGACGGGATTCGCCGGGGACGCCGGGCCCGACCCGGAGCAAAGGCGCGCCGCGCGGCGGGCCCGGCGCGGCCGCGGAACGTCAGGGCTGTTCGTCCGGGCGCGGCGCCCGGACCATCTCCTGGTAGCGCGGGTGGCTGGCGCCGTAGATGGCGAAGTTCAGCCGGGCGTCGGTCAGGCTCAACTCACCGTTCGGCCCGCCCCGCACCACGTCCGCGTCGGGGTCGCCCTGCCCGTCGTTGGTCCAGAAACAGACCGGGCAGGTGCCGGCCCCGGTCCGGTAACCGCAGCAGGGACAGAGTTCGACGTCGATCGAGTGCTGAGCCACGGACTAGAGCATTCCACAGCGGGCGGGACCGGCGCGCCATCGACATCCGCGTTTCGCCCTCAATGATCGACTGTGTCCCGAGGGGCGGGATCGGGCGCGTCGGCGACCCGGATGATCTCGCCTGGGGCGACCCCGAGCCGCCGGTCGGCGCGGCCGGTGTTGACCGCGATCGCGACCAGGCCGGCGGAGTCGGGATAGACGACCAGCTCGCCCACGGGCACCTCGCCGAACGTGCTGGCCCGGGTCGCGCGCAGCGGCCCCACCAGCAGCGCGCGCCCCAGCCGTGCCAGGCTCGCCGCCGGGGCGGCGAGCTGTACGTTGCCGAAGTGGTCCACCGTCAGCACCTGGGCCTCCAGCCACCCGTCGCCGCTGGCGACCACCGGTTCCGGGAGCCGGACCAGGCTCGCCGGGTCGATCGCGGTACCGGCGGCGGCCAGCGGCGCGCCGAGCGCCAGCCGCGCCGCCGCCGGGGCGAAGACGTCCCGGCCGTGGAAGGTGGCCGAGACGCCGGCCGGGAACCACTCGGGGTTGGTCAGCTCCACCGCGGCGTCCACCCCGCCCAGTGTCTCCGCCGCCCACGGCAGCAGCCCGTTGTCCGGCCCGACGAGCACCCCGCCGGGCGTACCGACCGCCACCCCGCGCCGGGCGGTACCCACGCCGGGGTCGACCACGGCGACGTGCACCGCCGGCGGCAGGTACCCGACGGTCTGGGCCAACACCGCCGCGCCCCGGGTCACGTCGGCCGGCGGTATCTCGTGCGTGACGTCGATGACCCGTACCGCCGGGGCGATCCGGGCGATCACCCCGTGGCAGGCGGCGACGAAACCGTCGGAGCGGCCGTAGTCGGTGGTGAGGCTGATCCAGCCGTAACCGGACACGACGGCGTCGCTCAGCCGAGCTGCGGGAGGACCTCGCCCGCGATCAGGTCGAGGTGGTCCAGGTCGGCCAGGTCGAGGATCTGCAGGAAGAACCGGCTCGCGCCGAGCTCGGCCCACTGCCCGATCTGGTCGACCACCTGGTCCGGGCTGCCGTACAGCGGCGGGGTCCAGCCGATCTTCTCGGCCCGCTCCTTGGCCTGCGCGTCGGTGCGGGCGACCGCGATGGGCTGGGCGGCCGAGAAGACCAGCGGCGCGCGCCCGGACCCGGCCCGGTCCACCCGCTCGCAGGCCGCCGTCACCCGCTCGTACATCTGGCGGGTCTCGTCCAGCGGGCGGAACGGGACGTTGAACTCGTCGGCGTACCGGGCGGCCAGGTCGGGGGTACGGCGCGGTCCGGCGCCACCGATGATCACCGGCGGGGCGGGGTGCTGGGCCGGCTTCGGCAGCGCGGGCGAGTCGGTGAGCTGGTAGTGCTCGCCGTGGTAGCTGAAGCGCTCGCCCTCCGGCGTACGCCACAGCCCGGTGACGATGGCGAGCTGCTCCTCCAGCCGGTCGAACCGCTCCCGCACCGGCGGAAAGGGGATGCCGTACGCGGTGTGCTCGGCCTCGAACCAGCCCGCGCCCAGCCCCAGCTCGACCCGCCCCCCGCTCATCTGGTCCACCTGCGCCACGGTGATCGCCAGCGGCCCGGGCAGCCGGAAGGTGGCCGAGGTGACCAGCGTGCCGAGCCGGATCCGGCTGGTCTGCACCGCCAGGCCGGCGAGCGTGGCCCAGGCGTCGCTGGGGCCGGGCAGCCCGGAGGCGTCGCCCATCGCGACGAAGTGGTCCGACCGGAAGTAGCCGTCGAAGCCCAGCTCCTCGGCGTGCTGGGCGACCCGCAGCTGCTCCGCGTAGGAGGCGCCCTGCTGGGGCTCGGTGAAGATGACCAAACGCATGCCGTCACCTTCGCACGCCCGCCGGGCGCACCGGCGTCAGGGGCCGCCCGGCGGCGCCGGTGTCGCGGCCCCGGCGCCCGACGCGCTGACGTACGCGCTGAGCACCTCGTCGGCCACCGCCTGCCGCATCCGCGCCGCCTGATGCCGGGTGATACGACGGTTTACGCCCCATCTGTCAGGGCAGTTGACACCGATGACCAACTCACGAAACAGCCAGCAGGGACCGTCCTTCAGCCTGAAATCGGTCGACCACGTCGGCATCTCCGTCGCCGACCTCGATCGCTCGGTACCGTTCTACGAGGCGCTGACCGGCATCGCGCCCGCGGTCCGGGACGAGACCATCGAGGGGCCCGGATTCGCCCGGGGCGCCGGGCTGCCGGTGACGAAGCTGCGGTACGCGACGTTCCACCTGACGAACCTCAACCTCGACGTCATCGAGTTCCAGGAGCCGAGGGGTGAGCCGGTGCCGGCCACGGCCAACCGGCCAGGGTCGATGCACCTCTGCTTCGAGGTCGAGAACCTGGCGGACGTGTACGCCCGGATGCGACAGGCCGGCGTCGAGTTCCTCGGTGAGCCGTACCGGTTTGCCGACGAGGAGGTGTCGGCCAAGGACGCGGTCGGCACCGAGGTGGCGTACTTCAACGACCCGGATGGCAACAACCTCGAACTGATCACACCCCGCGGCGGCTTCGTCCGGGGCGGCTGACCCACCCGGGGCGGCGCGACGATGCCGGTCATCCCGCCGCGCCGCCCCTGGGCCTTCCTCCGGTCAGGCGCATGGCCCGAGCCCCGGTGCGTCGCCCGGAAGTCGGCGGCCGTGAGCGCGTCGCGCGGCGGCGAGGCGGCCACCGACCGGTGGGTGCCGTGCCCGCCCCCCCGACCGGGCCCGGCACCCACCGTCACCGTCCGAAGGCTTCCTTCGCGTACGCCTCCAGGGTGCGCGGCGGGTTGCCGGTGAGCCGCCGGAAGTCGTCGGTGACGGCCGAGAACACCCCGGCCCGGACCAGTACGAACAGGTGCATCATGTGGTCGACCCAGGCGTCGGGGCGGCCGGACCGGGCGAAGTGGGCCCGGTGCGCGGTGAGGTCCGCGTCGACGTGCCGGATGGGGCGGCCCGAGGCCCGGCTCAGCACCTCGGCCACCTCGCCGAAGGTCACCGCCTCCGGGCCGGTCAGGGTGTAGCCCTGCCCGTCGTGCCCGTCCTCGGTCAGTACGGTCACGGTGGCGTCGGCGACGTCCCGGGTGTCGACGAAGCTGACCACCCGGTCGCCGCTGCCGGCGTACAGTTCGTTCTCCTCGCGGATCGCCCGGGCGTAGACCCACTCGTCCTCGTCGAAGTTCTGCATGAGCCAGTTCGGCCGCAGGATGGTCCACGCCTTCCCGGAGTTCCGCACCACCCGCTCCAGGACGTGCCGTGGCGCGTCGACCGGCGAACGGTCGACACCCATCGCCGTCATGAGCACCACGCGCCGGGCGTTCGGCGCCGAGTCGAGCAGCCGGGCGAACATGTCCCCGCTGTTGTCGTCGTCGGAGTCCAGCCCCTTGAGGAACAGCGTGTCGGCGTCGCCCAGCGCTCCCGACCAGGTCGTCGGGTCGTACCAGTCGAAGCGCACCGGGGTCACGCCGGGTGACGGTTCTCCGGGGTGCCGGCTCGCCGCCCGTACCGGTATCCCGGCGGTCGCCAGGGCCGCCACGACCCGCCGGCCGACCTTGCCCGTGGCGCCCTCTATCCAGACGGTCATCGCGTCTCCCACTCTCTAGCGGTTGCCTGTGACCACCAAGCTAGGCGGCAGTGGCGAGACGAAAAATGGTTGTCACGCTCCTGAGATTGTCCTTCCGTCTCGCCATCGAAGACGGCTACTGTTCCGTCATGGACGTGCTCGCGGACATCCTCAGCGCCATGCGGGTCGGCCGGCCGGTCGCCGCGCACACCGAGGCGCGCGCGCCCTGGGGGCTGCGCTTCGGCCACGTCACCGGCGCCGCGTTCCACGTCGTCCTCCAGGGCACCTGCTGGCTGACGCCGCTGCCGGACAGCGCCGAGTTCGAGCCGGTCGCGCTCGGCCCTGGCGACGTGGTGCTGCTCGGGCGCGGCGCCACGCACGCCGTCGTCTCGGAGCCCGACGTCCCGCTCACGGACTTCGCGCCGTCCCGCAGCTCGCCGTCGGCGCCGCTCGGCCGGGTGGTCCTGCCGGGTCCGGGCGGCCGGTCGACCATCGTCTGCGGCGCCTACCGGCTGCACCGGCACAACCCGCACCCGCTGCTGCGCGATCTGCCCGAGGTGATGCACCTGTCCGCGCTGCCCGGCCGGCACCGGGGCCTGCGCGCGATGGTCGAACTGCTCGGCGAGGAGCTGGCACACGAGCCGCCGGGCGCGACGGTGGTGACACCGGCACTGGTCGACGCCCTGCTGGTGTACATGCTGCGGGCCTGGCTGGCCGACGGCGACAACGCGGGCGGGTGGTCGGCGGCGCTGGCCGATCCGGTCACCTCGCGGGCGCTGGCCGCCATCCACGCCGAACCCGCGCACCCCTGGACGGTCGAGAAACTGGCCGACACGGCGCGGCTGTCCCGGGCCGCCTTCGCCCGCCGCTTCACCACGCTCGTCGGCGAGCCGCCGCTGACGTACCTCACGCGCTGGCGGATGACCACCGCCGCGCGGCTGCTCCGCGACACCGACAAGACCCTCGGGCAGGTGGCGGTCGCCGTCGGGTACGGTTCCGCGTTCGCGTTCGCCAAGGCATTCCGGCGCGAGTACGCCACCACGCCGGGCACCTACCGCGGTACGAGCCGGATCGGCGCGTCCCCCGGGCGGGCCCGCGCCCGCTGAGCCGTCCCTCAGCCTGAGCGGCGGAGCCGGAGTCCGGGCGGCGTGCCGGGCCGCTCAGCCGCGCAGCCGCAGCCCGCGCGGGGTGGCGCGGAAGCCGGCGGCGGTCAGCGCGTCGCGTAGCGGCGAGGCGGCCACCGGTTCGCCGTCGGCGCGCTCCACCGAGACCGCCCCGAGCGCGCCCGAGTGCACCGCGTCGGCGAGCGCCTTGGCGGCCGCGGCCAGCGCGTCCGGGTCGTCGGCGAAGGAGAGGACGGTACGTCCGCCGCGCTCGACGTAGAGCACCAGCGCGCCGCCGACCAGCACCACCAGGGCGCCCGCCTTGCGTCCGGCCCGGTGCCCGCCGGCCGGCGTCGCCGTACCGTCGCCGGAGTCGACGACGCGCTCCGGCCAGGGCAGCGCGGCGCCGTACGGGTTCGCCGGGTCGGTGGCGGCGAGGACCAGTGGGTTCCCGCCGGTCGCCCGGCCGGTCTCGACCGGCTCGGCCAGCGCGCGGAGCCGGTCGACCGCCCCCGCCACCGCGAACTGGGCGGCGCCGAGCCCCTCGACGAAGTAGCCGCGCCGGGCCGCCCCGCGCTCCTCCAGCGCGGCCAGCACCGGATAGACCGCCGCGAAGCCGCCGGTGATCCCCTCGGCGGCGACCGCGCCGCGGGTGACCACGCCGTGCCGTTCGAGCAGCACGTCGGCGAGGGCCGCCGCCCGCCGGGTCGGATCGGCGTCGCGTTCGGGCAGGCGGGACCAGCGGCCGGCGACGGTGGGCGGGCCGCCCCGGGCGGGCAGCACCGCGCGCCCCGGCCGGCGGTACCGGGTGCGCGGCGCGCCGGGCCTGGCCCGGTGGGCGCCGCCGCCGCTGAGTACCGCGCGCAGCGGGGCGAGCGTGTCGTTGGTGATCCATCCGCCCCAGACCAGGTCCCAGAGCGCCGCGACCAGCGTGGCGTCGTCCGGGGCGCCGATCCGGCCGGCCGCGTCGTCGGCGCCGGCCGCCTGGTACCCGGTGGCGCCGGACCGGTCGGCGGACGCGGCGGCGGCGACCCGGTCGGCGAGGGCACGGAAGAAGAGCGCCTGCCCGCCGTCGAGCGCGTCGAGCACCGCCCGGTGCAGCGGGGTCAGCGCGAGTGCCTCGTCGGGCGGGGGCAGCAGCAGCGGGGCGGTGTCGGCGTACGCCAGCGTCACCCAGCCGTCGCCGCCCGCGATCGCGCCCGAGCCGGCCCAGACGACCTCGCCGCTGGCGCAGAGCTCGTCCAGGTAGGCGGGGGAGTAGTCGGCCACCCGGCCGGGCAGCACCAGGCGCTCCAGTGCCGAAGCCGGCACCGCCACCCCCTGCAACTGCTCCAGCGCGGCGGCGACCGCCTCCACGCCCCGGGCCGACGAGCCCAGCTGCTGCCAGCGGGGCAGGAAGGCGGCGAGCGCCCGGGGCGGTACCGGCTCGATCTCCCGCCGCAGCGCGGCGAGCGACCGGCGCCGCAGCAGCCGCAGCACCTCCGCGTCGCACCACTCCAGCCCGCCCGGCACGGCGACCGGGGTCGCGCCGGCGTCCGCGCCCGCGTTCACCTCCGGCACCGCGCCGAAGAGCGGCGAGAACTCACCGGAGACGACCCGGCCGGTCGCCGCGAGCCGGCGCAGCGCCTGTTCCACCACGAAGACCCCGAGCCCGAAGCGGGCCGCGCAGGTCGCCGCCCGGAACGGCCCGTGCGTACGCGCGTAGCGGGCGACCAGGTCGCCGAGCGGATCGGCGACCGGTTCCAGGTACGCGGTGGCGACCCCGACCGGAAGCGCCACGCCGAGCGCGTCGCGCATCCGCCCCGCGTCCTCCACGCCGATCCAGCGCTCCTCGCCGGCGACCCGGACCCGCAGCACCCGGCGGGCGGCGGCCAGCTCCGTCAGCCAGGCCGGTTCGGCGCCCCGCTCGGCCAGCTCGGCGTCGGAGAGGTCACCGAGCAGCCGGAGCAGCTCCACCACGTCCTCGGCGTCGCGCGGTCGCCGCTCGTCGGTGAGCCACCGCAACCGCCGCTCCGTCTCGGCCACCACCGCCGGCTCCAGCAGCTCGCGCAGGTCGACCCGGCCGAGCAGCTCGCCCAGGAGCGCGGAGTCCAACGCCAGCGCGGCGGCCCGGCGCTCGGCCAGCGGGGCGTCGCCCTCGTAGAGGAAGGCGCCGACGTAGCCGAAGAGCAGCGACCGGGCGAACGGCGAGGGCTGCGGGGTCTCCACCTCGACCAGACGTACCCGGCGGCCGGCCAGCTCCCGCATCAGCGCGGTGAGCCCCGGCACGTCGAAGACGTCCTGGAGGCATTCCCGGGCCGCCTCCAGGGTGATCGGGAACTCCGGGTACTCGCGGGCGACGTCGAGCAGCTGCGCGGCGCGCTGCCGCTGCTGCCAGAGCGGCTGGCGGCGGCGCGGGTCGCGGCGGGGCAGCAGCAGCGCCCGGGCGGCGCACTCGCGGAACCGGGCGGCGAACATGGCCGAGGTGCCGACCGACTCCTCGACCAGCCGGGCGATCTCGTCCGGGTCGAAGGCGACCAGCTCCGCGCCGGGCGGCGCGTCGGCGGTGTCGGGCAGCCGCACCACGATCCCGTCGTCGGAGGGGACCACCTGGGCGTCGACGCCGTACCGCTCGGCGAGGCGGCGGCCGATGGCCAGCGCCCACGGGCCGTTCACCCGGGCGCCGAGGACACAGTGGACGGCCAACCGCCAGTCGCCCAGCTCGTCGCGGAACCGCTCGACCACCACCGTACGGTCGTCGGGCAGCGCCCGGGTGGCCTCCCGCTGCTCGCGCAGGTAGTTCAGCAGGTTGCCGGCGGCCCACTCGTCCAGTCCGCCCGCGCGCAGCGCCGCCGTGGCGGTGTCCTCGTCCTGCCGGACCAGGGCGCGCAGCCGGCCGCCGATGGCCTTGCCCAGCTCGACCGGCCGGCCCAGCGACTCGCCCTTCCAGAACGGCATCCGGGCCGCCTGGCCGGGCGCGGGGGAGACCAACACCCGGTCGGGGGTGATGTCCTCGATCCGCCACGATGAGGAGCCGAGCAGGAAGACGTCGCCGACACGCGACTCGTAGACCATCTCCTCGTCCAGCTCGCCGACCCGGGCGGCCCGCTCCGCGCCGGCCAGGAAGACTCCGAAGAGGCCCCGGTCGGGGATGGTGCCGCCGCTGGTGACGGCGAGCCGCTGGGCGCCGGGCCGGCCGCTGAGCAGGTCGGTGGCGCGGTCCCAGACCAGGCGCGGGCGCAGCTCGGCGAAGGCGGTGGAGGGGTACCGGCCGGAGAGCATGTCCAGCACGGCGTGCAGCGCCGAGTCGGGCAGCTCCGCGAAGGGCGCCGCGCGGCGTACCAGGGTGGCGAGGTCGCCGAGGCGCCACGGGTCGAGCGAGACCATCGCGACGATCTGCTGGGCGAGCACGTCGAGCGGGTTGCGCGGATAGCGCAGCTCCTCGATCGCCCCGTCGACCATCCGCTCGGCGACCACCGCGCAGGAGAGCAGGTCGCCGCGGTGCTTCGGGAAGACGACCCCCCGGGAGACCGCCCCGACCTGGTGCCCGGCCCGGCCCACCCGTTGCAGACCGGCGGCGACGCTGGGCGGCGCCTCGATCTGGACGACCAGGTCGACCGCGCCCATGTCGATGCCGAGCTCCAGGCTGGAGGTGGCGACCACGGCCGGGAGCTGCCCCGACTTGAGCGCCTCCTCGATGTGCTTGCGCTCCTCCCGGGAGACGCTGCCGTGGTGGGCGCGGGCGATGACCGGTGCCGCGCCGCCGGCCGTACCGGACTGGGCCATCACCTCGGCGGGCGGCCGTGCCGACGGTGCCGGCGCGATGCCGGCGTCCGCGGCGGCCAGCTCGTTGAGGCGGGCGCAGAGCCGTTCGGCGCCTCGGCGCGAGTTGGTGAAGACGATGGTCGAGCGGTGTTGGCGGATCAGCCCGTAGACCCGCTCCTCGACCGCCGGCCAGATCGACGCGCGGCGGGGTACGCCCAGTTCGTCGTCGAGCGGCGTCTCCTGCTCGTCGAGGCGGGTCATGTCCTCGACCGGTACCTCGACGCTGACCTCGATCGTCTTGGCGGTCGGGGGCGTGACCACCTCGACCGGGTGGGCGCCGCCGAGGAAGCGAGCCGTCTCCTCGATCGGCCGTACCGTGGCGGAGAGCCCGATCCGCTGGGCCGGCCGGGGCAGCAGCTCGTCCAGCCGCTCCAGCGAGAGCGCCAGGTGGGCGCCGCGCTTGGTGGCGGCCACCGCGTGCACCTCGTCGACGATGACGGTCTCGACGCCGCGCAGCGCGTCCCGCGCCGACGAGGTGAGCAGCAGGAAGAGCGACTCGGGCGTGGTGATCAGGATGTCCGGCGGGGTACGGGCGAACGCGCGGCGCTCGTCGGCCGGGGTGTCGCCGGTACGCATGCCGACGGTGATCTCGGGCGGCGGCATGCCGAGCCGGACGGCCGCGTGCCGGATGCCGGCGAGCGGGGCGCGCAGGTTGCGTTCGACGTCGACGGCGAGGGCCTTCAGCGGGCTGACGTAGAGCACCCGGCACCGGCGCTGCCGGTCCTCCGGCGGAGGCGTCGCCGCGAGCCGGTCGAGCGACCAGAGGAAGGCCGCGAGGGTCTTGCCGGAGCCGGTCGGCGCGACGACGAGGGCATTGCGGCCGGCGCCGACCGCCCGCCAGGCCCCCGCCTGCGCGCCGGTCGGGGCGGCGAAGGCGGCGCCGAACCAGGTGCGGGTCGCCTCCCCGAAGCGGGCCAGTACGTCGTCCACGACTCCTATCCTGCCTGGCCGCTCCGACAACCCGGGGATAGCACCATCTTTGGCCGGTTCTATGGCATTAAGTCTTACTTAACTGCTTGCTAGTGGCGCGCGACCTACAGTAACTTCTCTCGCGACTGCCGGGTACTGGAGGAGGCCGGATGACCGTCGTTCGGCGAGAGAGCCAGCCGGCAACGGATGTGCTCATCCGCAAGGTGGACAGCCACCTCGCCGCCGTACGCCCGGGACTCCGCGGCCCCGACCTCGAACTGGCCGAACGGCTCGCGGCCAGCCTGCGCGCCCTGGTCGTGGAGACCACCCAGGCGAGCGCCGCCGACCGGGCCCGGGTACGCGCCGCCGTGCACTACTTCGTGCTGCGCCGGGAGAGCCTGGATCAGCTGCTGCCGGTACGCTCGCTCGCCGCCGCCCAGCGCGTGGTGAACAAGGTGGTGGTGCAGCTCGGCCGCCCCGACCTGCTGGTGGAGCCCCGCCGCACCCCCTGACCTCGCCCCGCCTCGCCGATCTAGGGTAAATCAGCGTTGTTTGATCTCCAATCACCGCGATTTGCCCTAGATCGACGGCGGCCGGTGCCCGGCGGTGCGCGCGAGGGCTTGACTCTGACACCGTGTCAGGCCCGAGCGTAGGTGGTGCCATGTTCAACATCGGAGACTTCGCCGCCCTGGGCCGGGTGTCGGTCCGCATGCTGCGGCACTACGACGCCATCGGTCTGCTCCGGCCCGCCCGGGTCGATCCGGCGACCGGCTACCGCTACTACGCCGCCGACCAGCTCTCCCGGCTCAACCGGGTGATCGCCCTCAAGGACCTCGGCTTCACGCTGCAACAGGTGCAGGCGGTGCTGGAGGAGAAGGTCGACGTGACGGAGCTGCGCGGCATGCTCCGGCTGCGCCGGGCGCAGCTGGCCGACCAGCTCGCGGCGGACACCGCCCGGCTGCTCCGGGTCGAGGCGAGGCTCCGGCTGATCGAAAGCGAGGGACACATGGACACCGCCGAGGTCGTACTCCGGCGGGTGCCGGCGATCCGCGTCGCCGAGCTCTCCGCCGTCGCGGCCAGCTACGCGCCGGAGCACATCGGGCCGGCGCTCACGCCGCTCTATCCGCAGCTGCTGGATCGGATGCGCCGGGCCGGGACGGAGATGACCGGCGCGCCGATCGCGTACTACGACGGCGCGCCGGACGCGTCCGCCGACGCCGTCACCGTGCACGCCGCGTTCCCGGTCTCGGCCGTGCCGGCCGCCGACCCCAATCTCACCGTGGTCGAGCTGCCCGGCATCGAGTACGCGGCGACGTTGGTCCATCACGGCCCGATGGACGACGCCGACCGGAGCATGCAGGTGCTGGCCCGGTGGATCGACGACAACGGGTACCGGCCGGTCGGCGCGGGCTACGCCCGCGAGGTCTACCTGGACTACCACGCCGACCGGCCGGAGGAGGGCGTGACCGAACTCCAGATCGCCGTCACCCGCCCCTGACCTCGTCGATCTAGGGCAAATCAGCGTTGTTTGATCTCCAATCACCGCGATTTGCCCTAGATCGACGGCGGTGCGCCCCAATTCCGGCCAGGCGATGATTTTGACGGTGGTCTATTGCCTTGCCGGCCGGTTGGTCGCCAGCCTTCGCTGGTCGTCGATGTGTCGACGATCGTCCCGGCCCGCCCCACCCGGCGTACCGGGACGCCTGGCCGACCCAGTACCCGGGAGGATCCGTGAGACTCCGCCTGCGCGCCGCGACCACCGCCGCGGCGCTGACGGCCGCCGTCATGGCCGGCGCACCCACCGCCGCGACCGCCTCCGCCGGCACCCGCCCGGCGGGCGCCCCGGCGGCCCCGGCAGCCCCAGCGGCCTCTGAGGCCGCGACCGCCCCGGCAGCCCCGCTGGCGGCGCCGGACATTCCGCTGGCCAACGTCAAGGCGCACCTGAGCCAGCTACAGTCGATCGCCAGCGCCAACGGGGGCAACCGGGCCCACGGCCGGCCCGGCTACCTCGCGTCGGTCAACTACGTCCGCGCCCAGCTCGACGCCGCCGGCTACACCACGACCGTGCAGTCGTTCACCTACAACGGCGCCACCGGCTACAACCTGATCGCCGACTGGCCGGGCGGCGACCCGAACAGCGTCGTGATGACCGGGGCGCACCTGGACAGCGTCACCGCCGGTCCGGGCATCAACGACAACGGCTCCGGCTCCGCCGCGATCCTGGAGGTGGCGCTCGCCGTCTCCCGGTCCGGGCTCGCCCCCGGCAAGCACCTGCGCTTCGGCTGGTGGGGCGCGGAGGAGCTGGGGCTGCGCGGCTCCCAGTACTACGTCAACAACCTGCCGAGCGCCGAGCGGACGAGGATCAAGCAGTACCTGAACTTCGACATGGTCGGCTCGCCCAACGCGGGCTACTTCGTGTACGACGGGGACAACTCCGACGGGACCGGTGCCGGTCCCGGCCCGGCTGGCTCGGCGCAGATCGAGCAGACCATCCAGTCGTACTTCACCTCGATCGGGGTGGCGACCCGGGGCACCGACTTCGACGGGCGCAGCGACTACGGGCCGTTCATCAGCGCCGGCATCCCGGCCGGCGGTACCTTCACCGGCGCCGAGGGGATCAAGTCCAGCGCCCAGGCGTCGCTCTGGGGCGGTACCGCCGGCGCCGCCTTCGACGGCTGCTACCACCGCGCCTGCGACACCACCGGCAACATCAACGACACCGCGCTCGACCGCAACGCCGACGCCGTCGCCCACACGGTCTGGACGCTGGCGGACACGGCACCCCCGACCGGCAGCACGGTTTACAGCGACACCTTCGAGACGGCCACCGGCTGGACGGTCGACCCGTCCGGCACCGACACGGCCACCCTGGGCCAGTGGGAGCGGGGCGACCCGGCGGCGACCAGTTCCGGAGTGGCGACCCAACTCGGCACCACCGTCAGCGGCAGCTTCGACCTGGTGACCGGGGCGCAGGCGGGCGGCAGCGCCGGGGCGTACGACCTCGACGGCGGGGTGAGCACCATCCAGTCGCCGCCGATCACGCTGCCCGCCAGCGGCACGCTGACCCTGACGTTCTCGTGGTACCTGGCCCACCTCAACAACGCCAGCAGCGCCGACTACCTGCGGGTACGGGTGGTCGGTACGAGCACCACGACGGTGCTGAACGCCACCGGCGCCGCCAGCGACCGGGCGGCGGCCTGGCAGAGCGCGAGCAGCCTGCTCTCCGGACACGCCGGGCAGACGGTACGGATCGTGATAGACGCCGCGGACGGCTCGGGCGCGAGCCTGGTCGAGGCGGCCGTCGACGACGTGAAGATCACCCAGAGCTGACCGGGGAGAGCGCTCAGAGTTGAGCGCGGCGACTACCCAGAGTTGAGCGCCGAGATCACCCAGAGCTGACCGGAGCGGTGGGAAGGGCCCCTCGCGCCACGAAAACGGGCTGCGCGGGGCTCTTCCTTACCGGCCGGGAACGGCCGGTCGGCCGGGCGGCCCGGATAAGATGGCGACATGATCGACTCTCCTGCCCAGGAGGGCAGCAGTAGCCGGCCGGGTCGGACCCGGCACCTCCCGCACCGCGCGCCGCACCGGGGAGCCCTGAGTTCCCCGTGTTGATCGCGTTCGGTCTTCTTCTGATCATTCTGCTCACCGCCGCGACGGGCTACTTCGTCGCGCAGGAGTTCGGCTACGTCGCGGTCGACCGGGGCCGGCTGCGGCAGCTCGCCGAGAACGGCGACGCCGCCGCCGAACGGGCCCTCAAGGTCACCGGACGGCTCTCGTTCGTGCTCTCCGGCGCCCAGCTCGGCATCACCGTCACCGCCCTGCTCGTCGGTTACGTCGCCGAGCCGTACCTCGGTGACGGCCTGGCCGACCTGCTCGGCGTCGCGGGCGTGTCGAGCGCGGTCGCGCTGCCGCTCTCGGTCGCCCTCGCCCTGGTCATCGCCACCGCGGTACAGATGGTCTTCGGCGAGCTGGCGCCGAAGAACCTCGCCATCGCCCGCGCGGAGGTCTTCGCCCGCGCGCTGAGCCGCTCCACGCTCGTCTATCTCATGCTCGCCGGCCCGGTGGTCCGGCTCTTCGACGCGACCGCCACCCGGCTGCTGCGCCGGGTCGGCATCGAACCGATCGAGGAACTGCCCAGCGGGGCGACGCCCGAGGACCTGGAACAGATCATCGCCGAGTCCCGGGAGGAGGGGAGCCTCGACCCGGAGATGTCGACCCTGCTCGACCGGGGGCTCGACTTCCGCGAGCTGACCGCCGGGGAGGTGATGGTGCCGCGGGTGGACGTCTTCACGGTACGGGCCGACGAGCCGGTCAGCCGGCTGGTCGAAATGATCGACACCGGGCACTCGCGCTTCCCGGTGCAGGGCGGCGAGGGTATCGACGACCTGGTCGGCGTCGCCGGCATCGCCGACGTGCTGGGTGTGCCGGCGGCGCTGCGGGCCAGCACCCCGATCGCCCGGGTGGCCGTGCCGCCGCTGCTGGTGCCCGACACGCTGCCGCTGCCGACGGTGCTGGACCGGCTGCGCTCGGGGCACCGCCAGCTCGCCTGCGTGGTCGACGAGTACGGCGGGTTCGCCGGCGTGATCACGCTGGAGGACATCGCCGAGGAGCTGGTCGGGCCGATCCGCGACGAGGACGACCCGCCCGAGCCGGCGCCGACCCGTCTGCCGGACGGCTCCTGGGTGGTACCGGCCCGCTGGCGCATCGACGAGGTCGCCGACAGCACCGGCATCGTGCTGCCCGAGGCCCCCGAGTACGACACCCTCTCCGGGCTGGTGATGCGGGAGCTGGGCCGGGTACCCGAGGTCGGTGACCGGCTGGAGATCCGCCTCGGCGCCGACGGCGAGCCGCCGGAGCAGCCGCCGCGCGCCCTGGTCGAGGTGCTCGCGGTCGACCGGCACGTGGCCGACTCGGTACGGCTGGAGGTGACCGCGTGAGCGCGCCCCTGGCCCTGTTCGTCTCGCTGTTGCTGCTGGCGCTGAACGGCTTCTTCGTGGCGGCCGAGTTCGCGCTGGTCGCGAGCAAGCGGTACCGGCTGGAGCAGGCCGCCGCCGGCGGCGGCCGGGCGGCCCGGGCGGCGCTGGCCGGCAGTCGCGAGCTGTCGCTGATGCTGGCCGGCGCCCAGCTCGGCATCACCGTCTGCACGCTGGGGCTCGGTGCGCTCGCCGAGCCGGCGGTCGAGCGGCTGGTCAGCCCGGCGCTGCACCTCGTGGGGTTGCCGACGGGGGCCGCGCACGCGGTCGGGCTGGTCTTCGCGCTGGTGCTGGTGACCTTCCTGCACCTGATCATCGGCGAGATGGCCCCGAAGTCGTGGGCCATCACCGACCCGGAGCGCTCCGCGCTGCTGCTGGCCCTGCCGTTCCGGGGCTTCGCCCGGGTGGCCCGGCCGGTGCTCTCGGCGCTCAACGGGCTGGCCAACCTCACCCTGCGGGTCGCCCGGGTACGCCCGCAGGACCAGCTCGCCCAGGTGCACGGCCCGGACGAGCTGCGCATCCTGCTGGAGCAGTCCCGCGAGCACGGGTTGCTCGGCGCGGAGCAACACGCGCTGCTGACCAGCATGCTCGGCCTACAGGCCACCGCGGTCGGCGACGTGATGGAGCCGCTGGACCGGATCGTGGCGGTCCGGCCCGACGACGGTGTCCAGCGGATAGAGGCGGTCTGCCGGGAGAGCGGGCGGTCCCGGCTGGCGGTACGCGACGAATCGGGCGAGGTGGTCGGCGTGGTGCACGTACGGGAGGCGTTGCGGGCCACCGCGGCCGGGCGTACGGCCACCGCGGCGGAGCTGATGACACCCGCGTTCCGGCTGCCCAGCACGGCGACGGTGACCGAGGCGGTGGCCGCGATGCGGGCCGAGCAGGCCCAGCTCGCCCTCGTGGCGTCGGGCGCCGGCCTCTCCGAGCGCGGGGTCCGGCTCAGCCCGCTGCCGGCGGGCGTGGGGCGTCCGGCCTCGGCGGGGGCCCGTACGGTCGGCTTCGTGGCCCTGGAGGACCTGCTGGAGGAGGTCATCGGGGAGTTC
Organism: Micromonospora sp. NPDC049559; assembly: GCF_040676675.1. NCBI lineage: Bacteria > Bacillati > Actinomycetota > Actinomycetes > Micromonosporales > Micromonosporaceae > Micromonospora > Micromonospora sp. NPDC049559. Next base: position 137,509 of record NZ_JBFAPK010000019.1, read on the forward strand.
GACGACGAGACCGACGCGGTCCCGCGCGGGCGGCGGATGCGCTGACACCGGGACGCAGCCCTACTGCGGCGGGAGGTGGTGGTCGATGGGGTTCGGGCAGGTACCGGCCGGGTCGAGCTGGACCGGGCTCGCCGTCGACACCGTGCTCCCCAACCCGAGCACCCGGCCCGGGCTCGCCCTGCCCGGCCGGGTGCTCGTCGAGGCCGGCAGCGCGGACGTGCCGGTCGGGCACGTCGTGCTCGGCCTGGTGACCCGGGTGGAGCCGGAGGATCCGAACGCGGACCGGTTCCTGCTGGAGTTCCACCGGATCACGGCGTCCGGCCCGTTCGTGGTCCCGGCCCGGACCCGCCGCGCCGTCGACTTCGCCGCGCCGCTGCCGTGGGAGACGCCGATAACCGTGGTCAACGGTCAGCGCCTGCTCGACCTGCGGATGGGGTTGCGTACCCAACTCGCCCTCGATCCGGACCTCGACCAGGGCGACCTGACCGGGCTCTACGTGCACCCACTCCCCGCCCAGGAGCTGGTCATGGGGGCGCTATCGACGCTCGGCTTCACGCTGCGTCAGGTCGGCATGCAGGCCGGCCGCCTGCCCGGGGTACGGCAGGCGCTGCCGTTGCACCAGAAGATCGGGTACTGGGTGGCGCCTCTCTACGCCGGCCCGATCACCGAGCTGGAACTCACCTTCGTCACCGACCGGTCGGCCGTCGAAGTGATCTTCTGGCTGGACCGGCGGATGGCGCTCGCCGGCTCGGCCACCCACTTCAGCCTGAGCCGGTTCCGGCTGCCGCACGCCGAGGCGGCCCGGGCCGACCCGGTGAAGCTGGTCGACGGCTGGCTGCGGCGGGCGCTGGACCGGCACGCCGACGCGGCGGCCGGTTACCACCGCTCGCCGCACCCGCGGGAGTCGGTACACGTGAGCCGGCCGCCGGAGCACCAGCTGCCCCACCCGGAGCCGCCCGACGACGAGACGGCCGGCGGCGGCAGTGGCGGCGGCGACGGCACCTGACCCGGCCGGCCCGGGCGACTCCACGCCCGGCGCCCGAGCGCCGAGCCTGCGCCGGTCGTCCGTGCGTCGGGCCGCCGCCCCGCGCCGTCAGCCGGCGCGGTGGCGCAGGGCGGCGAGGCCGGTGGCCGCGCGCACGATCATCAGGACCGCGAGTACACAGATCACCACGTCCAGCCCGGCGACGAGCGCGGACCGTCCATGCTCGCCGGTGAGCAGGAACCAACCGCTGCCGACCAACAGCACCACCCCGGCGAGGATGGTCAGACAACCCACGGCGCGGTTGCGAGGGACGAACCTCCACCACGTGTTCCTCGGCATGGCCACCTCCTGGCGATCTCCCGTACGCCCCTGCTGTGCCCCGCCCCGATTCGGGCGAAACAACGCGGCGCCGATCCGGGGAACAGCGCCTGTCCGTCGGGGCGGGACGGCGCGGGCCGCCGCGAGACCGGGGGTCAGCCGAGGCTGGCGGTGGCGAGCTTGAGGCCGAAGCCGACGAAGAGCGCGCCGACCGCGGTCGTCATCGCGGCGGCCAGCCGGCGGCGCTGGCGGAACTGGGCCGCCAGGTACGACCCCCCGAAGATCAGCGTGGTCAGGTAGAGCAGGCTCGTGATCTGCGCGATCACGCCGAGCACCAGGAACGACAGCGCCGGGTACGGGTACGACGGGTCGACGAACTGGATGAAGAAGGAGATGAAGAAGAGGATCGCCTTCGGGTTGAGCAGGCTGATCACCAGCGCCCGCCGGAACGGGTCCCGGCCCGGCTCCGCCGCACCGGCGGCGGCCGAACTCTCCGAACGCACCGCACCGGCGGCCGCCGAACGCGCCGCGTCGCCGGGCAGGGCCGGGCCGGCGGGCGGCGCCGTCGTCGCGGCGGTGCCGCGGGCACGCCAGCGCTGCCAGGCGCCGCGCAGCATCCGCAGCCCCAGGTAGCCCAGGTACGCCGCGCCGGCGTACTTCACGATCAGGAAGAGCGGCGGGTACGTCCGCAGCAGCGAGGCGACCCCGGCCGCCGAGAGCACCATGATCACCGAGTCGCCGAGGAAGACGCCGGCCGCCGCGCGGTAGCCGGCCCGTACCCCGAGCCGCGCGGCCGTGGAGAGCACGAAGAGCGAGTTCGGCCCGGGGAGCAGGATGATCGCGATGGTGCCCAGCACGTACGTCGAGATGTTGGTCGTTCCCAGCACGTGCGCCATCATCCTGCCTGCACCGGTACCGGGCGAAGCCTTTTCCGCAGTGCGGCCTGTGCCGTCGGCCACTCGTCCACGGTCAGCGCGTACTGCACGGTGTCCCGCCACGAGCCGTCCGGCCGCAGCCGGTGCATCCGCAGCACCCCCTCGCGGCGCGCGCCGAGCCGCTCGATGGCGCGCTGCGACCGCTCGTTGCGGATGTCGGTGTGCCAGACCACCCGTACCGCGCCGAGTTTCTCGAAGGCCCGGGTGAGCAGCATCAGCTTCGCCTCGGTGTTGACCCCGGTACGCCACCATGGCCGGCCGAGGAAGGTGTGTCCGATGGCGACGGCGCGCCGGGCCTCGTCGACCTCGTAGTAGGAGGTGGTGCCGATGACCTCGCCGGTGTCGGCGCTGCGCTGCACCCACGGCACCCGCTCGCCCCGGTGCGCGGCCCGCAGCGCCTCGGCGATGATCTCGGCCGTCTCGTCGCGGTCGCGCGGCCGCCGGTGGCCCAGGTGCCGCCAGACCTCCTCGTCCCGGGTGGCCGCGTACAGGGCGTCGGCGTGAGACGGGTCGAGCGGCTCCAGCAGCACGTGCGTGCCGCGCAGCGGTGCCGGCGTGAGCCAGGGGGAGCGGGGCGGACGCAGGTAGTCGGGGAGCGGGGCGGTGACCCCGGCGTCGGGCTCGGGCACGCCCGGTACCAGTCGCAGTGGCACCACCCCGGCCCAGTGCGGCAGGGCGAGGTCGGCCTCCTCCTCCCGTACGCCGCCGACGCGGGCGCGCACCGAGACCTCGCGCAGCGGCAGCGCCAGCACGGCGGTCTCGGCGAGTTCCCGCCGGCTCGGCGGGCGGCTGTCGGCGGACCGGCCGCGCCCCACCTTCTCCACCAGCGCGGTCAGCACCGCCAGCTTCTCCGCCTCGTCGGTGACCAGCCGGGCGGTGCCGTGCGCGACGACCGAGCGGTAGTTGGCGCTGTGGTGGAACTGGGAGCGGCCGTAGACCAGGCCGTCGAGCACGGTGACCGCGACGCAGACCGGCAGCCCGTCCGGGTCGCGGGCGGCGAGCAGGGGTCGGCTGCCGGTGGAGCCGTGCAGGTAGAGCGTCTCGTCGACGCGTACGTGCAGGGTCGGCAGCACGCGTGGCTCGCCGTCGACGGTGAAGGCGAGCGCGCAGTGGTACGCCTCGTCGAGCAGCGCGTGGGCGGTGGCCCGGCGGTAGTCGGTGGTGTCGCGTCGGCGGTTGGGGGTGGTCCGGAGGGTCTGGGGATACATCTGGCCGCCTCGTTCCGGGGGTCGCGCGTGACGGGAGTGGTATGTGCTAGTACAATCCCGTATCTGTGTCAGCACGTTATCAGATCGCGGGTACGACCGCCGTCGAGATCGCGGCCAGCATCGAGGCCGGCGTACGCACCGCCGAGCTGCCCCCGGGCGGCGCGCTGCCACCGGTACGGGCCCTGGCCGAGCGGCTCGCGGTCAGCCCGGCGACGGTCGCGAAGGCGTACCAGACGCTGCGCCAGCGCGGGGTGATCGAGACCGCCGGGCGCGCCGGCACCCGGATCCGGCCCCGGCCCCCGGTCGCCGCCCAGCGGCACGCCCTGCGCCTGGCCCCGCCGCCCGGCGGGCTCGACCTCTCCGCCGGCGAGCCCGACCCGCGGCTGCTGCCGCCGCTGCACCCGCACCTCGCGGCCCTCGCCGCCCGGGCCGACCCGCCGGCCGGGTACGCCAACGCCGGCGTCCTCCCCGAACTCGCCGCCGCCGCCCGGGAGCGACTGGCCGCCGAGGGCGTCGAGGCCGAGGAGATCACCGTGACCGGCGGGGCCCTCGACGCGATCGACCGCCTCCTCGCCACCGGCCTGCGCCCCGGCGACCCGGTCGCGGTCGAGGACCCGGGCTGGGCCAACCTGCTGGACCTGGTCGCCGCGCTCGGGCTGCGCCCGGTCGGCGTACCGCTGGACGAGGCCGGCCCCACCGTCGCCGGAGTCCGCGCCGCGCTCGCCGCCGGCGCCCGCGCCCTCGTCGTCACCAGCCGCGCCCAGAACCCCACCGGGGCCGCGATCACCGCGCAGCGGGCCGGCGAGCTGCGTACCCTGCTCGCCGGCCACCCGGAGCTGCTGCTGATCGAGGACGACCACGCCGCCGAACTCGCCAGCGTGCCGCTGCACAGCCTCGCGGGGGCCGTACCGAACTGGGCCTTCGTCCGTTCGATGAGCAAGCCCTACGGCCCCGACCTGCGGCTGGCGGTCCTGGCCGGTGACGCCGCCACGGTGGCCCGGGTCGCCGGCCGGATGCGGGTCGGCGCCGGCTGGGTCTCCACCGTGCTGCAACGGCTCACGCTCGAACTGTGGCGGGACCCGGGGACGGCCGAACGGATCGCCACGGCGCGGGAGAGCTACGAGCGCCGCCGGGAGGGGCTGCGGGCCGCGCTCGCCGGCCGGGGGCTTCCGGCGTACGGCCGCAGCGGCATCAACCTCTGGGTCCCCGTACCGGACGAGACCCGGGCGGTCGCCGCGCTGCGCGACGCCGGCTACGCGGTCGCGCCCGGCTCGCTCTACCGACTCGCCGCCGCGCCCGCGCTGCGGATCAGCATCAGCGGGCTGCCGGAGGAGCGGATCGAGCCGCTGGCCGACGCGCTGGCCCGCGCGGTACGCGGCGACAGCCCCGGCCCGTTCAGCGCGTGATCCCCGGCCGTGATCTCCGACCGGTTCAGCGCCTGCGCCGGACCTTCAGCGCGTGATCCCCGGCCGTGGTCTCCGGTCGGTTCGGCGCGAGATCGTCGGCGCGTTCAGCGCGTGCTGCCGCCCGGCAGCGGGTACAAACTTCGCCATGCCCGAAACCGAGACCGCGCCCGGGGCGCAACAGTTCATCCCGCCGGACGCGCGCACCCTCGACGACCTGCGCGCGGCGGCGGCCGGCTGCCGCGGCTGCGAGCTGTACGAACCGGCCACCCAGACCGTCTTCGGCCGCGGCGACGCGCGCGCCAGGGTGGTCTTCGTCGGCGAGCAGCCCGGCGACGTGGAGGACCGCCAGGGGCTGCCCTTCGTCGGCCCCGCCGGTCACCTGCTGCGCCGCGCGGTCGACGACGCCGGGCTGGACGCCCGCCACATCTACATCACGAACGCCGTGAAGCACTTCCGCTTCCAGGAGCGGGGCAAGCGCCGCATCCACCAGACCCCCGACCGGGTGCACATCACCGCCTGCCGGCCCTGGCTGGTCGCCGAGTTCGCGCGGCTGCGCCCGGAGATCGTCGTGGTGCTCGGGGCGACCGCGGCGAAGGCCCTGCTCGGCCCCTCCTTCCGGGTCACCCAGTCGCGCGGCGTGCTGATGCCCTGGCCGGACTCGGCGCAGCGCCCGCAGGACTTCACGCAGACCCCGATCGGCCCGGACGGGCAGCGTGGCTCCGTACCGCCGGCGCAGCTCGTGGCGACCATCCACCCGTCGGCGGTGCTGCGCGCCGACAACCGCGACATCGCGTACGACGGCCTGGTCAGCGACCTCAAGGTCGTCGCGAACGCCCTCGCCGCATAGCTCGCCGATCCTGGTACGAGATGGCCCCGCCAGGCGCCACCCCATACCAGGATCGCGCGGCGCCGCTCCGATCTCGATCGTCGGGGCCGGCCGCTCGGCGCGGCTACTGCATGATGGTGACCGGTGGGTGCCCGTACGAGGCGACGCACCGGTAGACCTGGAGCGTGTAGCCGCGCCCGACGACCACCTCGGTCGGGGTGTGGTCCTTCGTCTCGCCGTCCTTGGAGACGGGCCGCCAGCTGCGGCTGTCGCCATCCCACTCGTCGCTGGCGATGGTCAGGAGGGGTTCCAGCGGAGCGCCGCAGCACCGGAGCTCATCCGGCCCCGCGGGGTCGCGGAAGGTGAAGGGCGCGGACCAGCCGCCGACCTTCCAGCCGGGTGCGGTCGACAGGTCGCCCCGGTAGGTCGGCTGGTCCTCGCGCTGGGAGAGCAGGAGTTCCCGGTCCCGGGAGATGACGCGTTCGGCGAGTTCGTCGCCCAGGTCGTGGTAGGCCGGGTACTCGGTGACCTGCTCCGGATGCAGCACGCACGGGGTCGGTACGTAGTGGTCCTGGCCGACGTAGGCCGGCGCGGGCGGGTGCGCCAACACGTCGCGAACGGCCGTGGACTGTCGCCACCGCAGGTGCACCGCCGACGGCGAATCCAGGATCTCGTCGAACGGGCACCACAGCACCTGGAGCAGGTCCGCGTCGTCGGGACCGGGCAGGTCGGGTACGTCTCGGGCGTAGAGCTGCGCCAACGGAATGAGTGGCAGCGGCTCCGCCGGTAGCAGCGCCGGATCGTAACCGGCGCCGATTCGCTCGATCACCGCCTGTTCGTCGGGGGTGAGCAGGTTGGTTCCGGGTGGTCGGGGCCGTTCCCAGGCCGCCGCGAGGATGCGCCGACGGGTGTGGACGTCCGCCAGCGTCGTCAGTGCGTACGCCTCGTGCGTGTCGCCGCAGGTCGGCCACGCCTCGTCCGAGGGCCACAACAGCGGTCCGCCCACCGAGCTGTCACGCACGGTCGGGTCTCCCGGGCGCGGATGAAGGCGGGTGGCGGTCCTGGCCCTCCCGCTCAGCTCCGGGAAGAGCGCGACCACGTCCAGTGGACGCGGTGGCGTGCTGGGCGTCATGACTCCCCCTCCTGCTCTGGCGCGGCGTGCAGTCAAGCACGCCGCACCGACAGGAGTACGAGCGCGGCCAGCGGCGGTGCTGGTCCGGCGCGGCGGGCGGCGGCAGACTGGCCGGCATGGAACAGCATCTCTACGAACCCGTGCACGAGGAGTTCCGCGAGCTGTGCCGCGAGTTCCTCGCCCGCGAGGCGGTACCACGGCACGAGCGGTGGGAGGCCGAGGGCATCGTCGACCGCGACGTCTGGCGCGCCGCCGGGGCCGCCGGGCTGCTCGGCATGGACGTGCCCGAGGAGTACGGCGGGGGCGGGCAGCGCGACTTCCGGTTCAACGCGGTACTCGTCGAGGAGATCGTCGGGCACGGCTGCTCGGGTCTCGGCTTCGGCCTGCACAACGACGTGGTGGCGCCGTACCTGACCGAGCTGACCACCGACGAGCAGCGTAAGCGGTGGCTGCCCCGGTTCTGCTCGGGCGAGCTGGTCACCGCGATCGCGATGAGCGAGCCGGGCGCCGGGTCGGACCTGGCCGGCGTGCGGACCACGGCGGTCCGCGACGGCGACGGGTACGTCCTCAACGGGCAGAAGACGTTCATCACCAACGGCGAGCTGGCGGACCTCGTCGTGGTGGTCGCCAAGACCGCGCCCGAGCGGGGCGCGCACGGGGTGAGCCTGATCGCGGTGGAGCGCGGTACGCCCGGCTTCGCGCGGGGCCGCCGGCTCGCGAAGGTCGGCCTCAAGGCCAACGACACCGCCGAGCTGTTCTTCGACGACTGCCGGGTCCCGGCGGAGAACCTCGTCGGTACCGAGAACCACGGCTTCTACCACCTGATGGCCAACCTGCCCCGGGAGCGGCTCGGCATCGCCGTCGCGGCGGTGGCCGCGGCCGAGCGGCTGCTCGCCCTCACCCTCGACCACGCGCGTTCCCGGGAGGCGTTCGGCCGGCCGATCGGGGCGTTCCAGCACAACCGCTTCCTGCTCGCCGAGCTGGACACCGAGATCACCATCGCCCGTACCTTCCTGAACCACTGCGTGGCCGAGTTCAACGCGGGCCGTCTCTCGGCCGTCGACGCGGCGAAGGCGAAGTGGTGGACCACCGAGTTGCAGAACCGGGTCGCCGACCGGTGCGTGCAGCTGCACGGCGGGTACGGCTACATGCTCGAGTACCCGGTGGCCCGCGCCTGGCTCGACGGCCGGGTGCAGACCATCTACGGCGGTACCACCGAGATCATGAAGGAGATCATCGGCCGCGACCTGGGGCTGTGAGCCCGGCGAGGCCGGCGGTCGGCGCCCCGTACGCCGGGATCCGTCCGCCGGGTTTGCCCGGCGGGCCGGCGGGCAATGCGCTGTGCGCCGGTGGCGCCCGCGCGGCGCGCCCGGCGGCGAACCACGCGACGCGCCCAGGGGGGCTCTCCGCCGGACCCGCCGGCGGGCGGCGGGTTCGCGTCGCCGGCGGGTCGGGCGCTAGCGTTGCGGCTGGCCGGCGGCCGACCTCGGTCGCCGGGGACGGCGGGTAGTGCGGAGGGGACCGGATCGTGCGGCTGACGGATTTCTGGACGCGGCTCGAAGAGGCGTTCGGCCCGGCGTACGCGGGCAGCATCGCCGCCGATCAGGTGCTGCCCCAACTGGGCGGCCGGACCATCACGCAGGCGCTCGCCGAGGGCGAGGAGACCGTGGTGGTCTGGCGCGCGGTCTGCGCGGCGTATCCCGATCGGGTACCCGCGCGACTACGCTGAGCAGTCGTTTTGTGGTTTTGGCGTGTCAGGCGGCGGCTCGTACAGGTGTTCGGCTATTGTCCACACCGGGGTGCCTGTCCACAGCTCACGGCCAGCCGGCTGTTTTCTGTCGGACCTAGCGCCTAGCGTGTCCGCGTGACGAAAAGCTCAGCAGCAAAGACGCCGGCGAAGGCAGGAGTGGCAACCATGGCGGCAGGACCTGACCGGGAGAAGGCGCTCGAACTTGCTCTCGCTCAGATCGACAAGCAGTTCGGCAAGGGCTCGGTGATGCGGCTCGGGGAGCGGCCCGTCGTCCAGACGGCCGTGATCCCGACCAGCTCGATCGCGCTCGACGTGGCCCTCGGTGTGGGTGGTCTGCCCCGCGGCCGGGTCATCGAGATCTACGGCCCGGAGTCGAGTGGTAAGACCACGGTGGCGCTGCACGCGGTGGCCAACGCCCAGCGGGCCGGCGGCATCGCCGCCTTCATCGACGCCGAGCACGCGCTCGACCCGGAGTACGCCAAGGCGCTCGGGGTCGACACCGACGCGATGCTCGTCTCGCAGCCCGACACCGGTGAGCAGGCGCTGGAGATCGCGGACATGCTGGTCCGCTCCGGGGCGCTGGACATCATCGTCATCGACTCGGTCGCCGCCCTGGTGCCGCGCGCCGAGATCGAGGGCGAGATGGGTGACAGCCACGTCGGTCTCCAGGCCCGGCTGATGAGCCAGGCGCTGCGGAAGATCACCGGTGTGCTCAACAACACCGGCACCACCGCGATCTTCATCAACCAGCTCCGCGAGAAGATCGGCGTCATGTTCGGCTGCATGTCCTACTCCACGAGGGTCACCCTCGCGGACGGGACGCAGGAGAAGATCGGCAAGATCGTCAACCAGCGACTGGACGTCGAGGTCCTCTCCTACGACCCAGAGACCAACCGGGTCGAGCCGAAGAGGATCGTGAACTGGTTCAACAACGGTCCGGCCGAGCAGTTCCTCCAGTTCACCGTCGCGAAGTCCAGCGGCAGCGGGCGGGCGCAGTTCGCCGCCACTCCCAATCATCTGATCCGGACCCCCGGCGGCTGGCGCGAGGCGGGCGAGCTGATCGCGGGCGACCGGGTGATGCTGGCCGAGGAGCGCCGGCTCAGCGAGCAGCAGTGGCAGGTGGTGCTCGGCTCGGTGATGGGCGACGGCAACCTCTCACCCAACCGTCGCGACCGGTCGGGCGTCCGCTTCCGGCTGGGGCACGGCGCCGACCAGGCCGCCTACCTCGACTGGAAGGTGTCGCTGCTCGAAAACATCCCCAGCTCCCGCCGGGTCGACTCGCGGGGCGCGGTCTTCGCCGACTTCACCCCCCTCCCGGAGCTGGACGAACTCCGCCGCGCGGTCTACCTCGGCGACGGCAAGAAGCACCTGAGCTGGGACTACCTGAAGGCGCTGACGCCGCTCGCGCTCGCGGTGTGGTACATGGACGACGGCTGCTTCACGCTGCGCTCCAAGGGGCTCCAGGAGCGGACCGAGGGCGGCTCGGGGCGGATCGAGATCTGCGTCGAGGCGATGGCCGAGGGGAGCCGGCAGCGGCTCGTCGAGCACCTGCGCGACGCGTACGGGCTGGACGTGAAGCTGACGACCCGGGGGGCGCGGCACACGGTGTACCTCCAGTTCAGCACCGCCGCGTCGGCGAAGTTCCAGGAGCTCGTGGCGCCGTACGTGCCGGCCGCGATGGAATACAAGCTTCTGCCGCGCTTCCGGGGGCAGTGCACCGTGCGGCCCCAGTTCGCGCCGGCCGAGCTGCTGCCGGTTCCGGCGCGCGTCATCGACGTCCGGGTGAAGCCGAAGACCCGGTCGATGAACCGGTTCGACATCGAGGTCGAGGGCAACCACAACTACTTCGTCGACGGCGTCATGGTGCACAACAGCCCCGAGACCACCACCGGTGGTCGGGCGCTGAAGTTCTACGCCTCGGTCCGGCTCGACGTGCGCCGCATCGAGAGCCTGAAGGACGGCACCGACGTGGTCGGTAACCGGACCCGCGTCAAGGTCGTGAAGAACAAGGTCGCGGCCCCGTTCAAGCAGGCCGAGTTCGACATCATGTACGGCAAGGGCATCTCCCGCGAGGGCTCGCTGATCGACGTCGGCGTCGAGCAGGCGATCATCCGCAAGTCCGGTGCCTGGTACACCTACGACGGTGACCAGCTCGGGCAGGGCAAGGAGAAGGCCCGGGAATTCCTCAAGGAGAACCCCGACGTGGCGGCCGAGATCGAGAAGAAGATCCTCGAAAAGCTCGGCGTCGGGGTGGCCGCGAGCGACGCCGCCGGTGGCCCGGAGCTGCCGCCGGTGGACTTCTGACGGCCGGATCTCTCTCTACCTGACCGACCACAGTGGCTGGACGACGACGGGGAGCCCGGTCGGGGCGCGGCTGGGACGCGGCGCCGCCCCGACCGGCCGGTAGCGACTCCGGTGGCGGCACGGGTCGCTCCCGGCGCGGCCGGAGCGCGGGCTTCGACCCGCTGCCGGTCGACGGTACGGAGGACGACGGTGCCGCGCGGGAGCGGAGCGAGCCGACCCGCCCCCGCGACGAGGCCGAGCTGGCCCGGGAGATCTGCCTGCGGCAGCTCGCCGTCCGACCGCGTACCCGGGCGGAGCTGGCGGGCGCGCTGGCCCGGCGGGGCATCTCCGAGGAGGTCGCCGCGCAGGTCCTCGACCGGTACGACGAGGTCGGCATCATCGACGACGCGGCGTTCGCGCGCGCCTGGGTGACCAGCCGGCACCAGGGGCGGGGGCTGGCCCGCCGCGCGCTCGCCAACGAGCTGCGCCAGCGCGGGGTCGACGGCGAGATCGCCACCGAGGCGCTCGGCGAACTGGACGACCAGACCGAGCAGGAGACCGCGCTCGCCCTGGTCGAACGGAAGCTGCGCAGCGCCCGGGGCACCCCCGAGCAGGTGTTCCGCCGGATGGTGGGGATGCTCGCCCGCAAGGGGTACCCGGCCGGGGTGGCGATCCGGGCGGTCAAGGAGGCGCTGGCGGCGCAGAGCGCCGAGGCGGCCGAGTTCGCCGAGTACGTCGACGCGGACGCGCTGGTCGACGCCGAGGCCGAGCTGGACCGGGAGGCGGGGTCGGTCCGCGTGGACCGGGACGGGGAGTAGCGCGGCGTGCTGAAGGTCTGCCTCAACGGAGGAGTGGGTCGCCACGAGCACCCGGCGGTACCGGTCACCGCCGAGGAGGTGGCCGCCGACGCGGCCCGCTGCGTCGCGGCCGGCGCCGGGGCGGTACACGTGCACCCGCGCGGCGAGGACGGTAACGAGACGCTCGACCCGGCGGCCGTGGCCGACACCCTCACGGCGCTGCGGCGCGCCTGTCCGGGGCTGCCGATCGGGGTGAGCACCGGCGCCTGGATCGAGCCGGACCCGGGCAGCCGGGTGGCGGCGGTACGCGCCTGGACGGTGCTGCCCGACTTCGCCTCGGTCAACGTGCACGAGGAGGGCGCCGAACTGGTCGCCACCGCGCTGCACGAGCGCGGCGTCGGGGTGGAGGCCGGCGTGTGGCGGCCGGGCGCGCTGGCGGCGTACCGGCGGTGGCGGGTACCGGCGCTGCGGGTCCTGGTGGAGTGCATGGCGCCCGACCCGGCCGAGGCGCTGGCGAACGCGGACGTCGTGCTGGCGGCGCTGCCGGCCGGCGGACCGGACGTGCTGCTGCACGCGGAGGGGCCGGCGGTGTGGGACGTGCTGCGGCTGGCGGTCCAGCGCGGGCTGCACACCCGCGTGGGACTTGAGGACACCCGTACGCTGCCCGACGGCTCGGTGACGGCCGGCAACGAGGAACTGGTCCGGGTCGCGGTGGAGTTGGGCGCCCGCTGAGCCCCGCATCGCGCGCTCGTGATCGTATCGTGGCACCGCGTGACGGCGTGGGCGAACCGCCGAAGTCCGGACTCGTCCAGGTATGCCCGTCCCGCCGTGAGCTGCGCGTAAGCGGCCGGCTGCCGTACGTTCGCACTAACGCTCGATCATGCGTCCTTGACCGATGGGTACTTCGCGACCTAGCCTCGCCATACAAAGCGAGTTTGCTCGACCATCGCAGGCTAAGCGCACAACATAGATCGCGTAACAGTACGGCATCATCTTCGACCAGTCGACTGGTCGAAGCAGGCTGTCACCGGACGGGCCGGTCCGGCGACGGCACGTATCAGTATCCGGCCATCGGCGGTGCCCAGGCGGCACCGCGGTTGGCGCCTACCCGGCCCGCCGCCTCGGTCGGGCGATCTCGCTGGTCGTACGGTGCGTGACCAGGAGGGTCGTCCCTCCGGCGCCGAGCGGCGAAGGGGAGGCGGCCATGACGGAGCGGGGCAGGACCACCGGCGGAACCGGTACCGGCCGGGTCAGACCCGGCGACGCGAGCCGGTGCGTCGGCGGCAGACCCTCCGGCGGGGCCGTCGCATCCACGCGCCACGGCCGCGCCCGCACCGGCACCCGTGTCGGCGGGACACGGCGAACCGGGGTGCCGGCATGAGCGGCATCGAGGTCGCGCTGCTCGCCGTGGTCGTGCTGCTGGCCGTGGTCGTGCTGGTCGCGCTCTACCTCGGGGCTCGCGCCCTGCGCCGCTTCGCCGCCGTACCGGTCGCGCCGGCCTCCGACGACCCCGCCTACGTCGCCGAGAAGGATCGCCAGGAACAGTCGCTCGCCGCGCTGCGGACGGCGGCGGACGAGGCCAGCTCGACGGTCGACACGGCCAAGTCCGCGGCCGCGGCGGCCCGCGCCGAGGCCGCCGCCGCGAAGGCCGAGGCGAGCGCCGCCCGCGCCGAGGCGCGCCGGGTGCTCGACGCCGCCCGGGCCGAGGCCGACACCGTGCTCGAACGGGCGCACCGGCAGGCCGAGAGCGACGCCGACGCCGCCCGCGCGGCGGCCCGGCGCAGCGGGGAGCGGGAGATCGCGCTCCTCGCCTCCACCACCCGCGAGCAGGCCGCCGAGGTGGAACGGCGGGCCCAGCGGATGGACGAGCGGGAACGGCTGCACACCGAGGAGGTCGAGCGGCTCGCCGAGCGCGAGCGCCGGCTGATCGCCGCGGAGGCCGAGCTGGCCGCGCGGGAGGCCGCGCTCACCGCCCGCGAGGTCGAGGTCGCCGAGGGGGAGGAGCTGCGCCGGCGGGAGCTGGAACGCGTCGCCGGCCTCACCGCCGAGACCGCCCGCACCGAGCTGATCGAGACGATCGAGGCCCAGGCGAAGCGCGAGGCCGCGCTCCTGGTACGCGACATCGAGGCCGACGCCCGGAACACCGCCGAGCAGCGGGCCCGCCACATCGTCGTCGACGCCATCCAGCGGGTCGCCAGCGAGCAGACCTCGGAGAGCGTGGTCAGCGTGCTGCACCTGCCCGGCGACGAGATGAAGGGGCGGATCATCGGCCGCGAGGGGCGCAACATCCGCGCCTTCGAGTCCGTCACCGGCGTGAACCTCATCATCGACGACACCCCCGAGGCGGTGCTGCTCTCCTGCTTCGACCCGGTACGCCGCGAGGTCGGCCGGTTGACGCTGGAGAAGCTGGTCCTCGACGGGCGGATTCACCCGCACCGGATCGAGGAGGTCTTCGACACCGCGCGGCACGAGGTGGAGCGGATGTGCCAGCGGGCCGCCGAGGACGCGCTGGTCGAGGTCGGCATCACCGAGATCCACCCGGAGTTGGTCACCCTGCTGGGCCGGCTGCGCTACCGGACCTCGTACGGCCAGAACGTGCTCAAGCACCTCGTGGAGACCGCGCACATCGCCGGCATCATGGCCGCCGAGCTGCGCCTCGACGCGCCGACGATCAAGCGGTGCGCGTTCCTGCACGACATCGGCAAGGCGCTCACCCACGAGGTGGAGGGGAGCCACGCGCTCATCGGTGCCGACCTGGCCCGCAAGTACGGCGAGTCCGAGGACGTCGTGCACGCCATCGAGGCGCACCACAACGAGGTGCCGCCGCAGACCATCGAGGCGGTGCTGACCCAGGCCTCGGACGCCTGCTCCGGCGGCCGGCCGGGCGCGCGGCGGGAGAGCCTGGAGGCGTACGTCAAGCGCCTGGAGCGGATCGAGGAGATCGCGGGCGGCAAGCTCGGGGTCGAGAAGGTCTTCGCGATGCAGGCCGGCCGGGAGATCCGGGTGATGGTCAAGCCCGAGGACGTCGACGACATCGGCGCGGCGGTGCTGGCGCGGGACGTGGCGAAGCAGATCGAGGAGGAGCTGACCTATCCGGGGCAGATCCGGGTGACCGTGGTACGCGAGTCCCGGATCACCGAGATCGCGCGCTGATCCCGGCTCGCTGTCCGGCAGCTTGCGGTTGGCGGTCGCGCGGGGTTGGGACCTGCGGGTTGCGGCCACGCGGGGTGGGGGTGGGCCCACCATGCCCGGCGAGTCCCGTCAGGCTTGATGTCCTCGCCGGGCACGGTGGGCCCACCCACCGTGACCTACGGCCCCCGCCGGGCACCCTGGTCCGCCCGTCGCTGGTCGCCGTCCACGCCGGAGGTTACGGCCGCCACCCGCGTCCGTGACGGGACCTCTGCGCCGGGCCGGCGTCCACGCCGGGCCCGGCCGCGCGCCGACGGCCGCCGTGTGTGCCGCGCCAGCTCATCGGCTCACCCGTCGACGTCTGGCTCCCGCGCCTCGTCAGCGATGCACCGAGTGCTCGCCGGACGGCGGCGCGACGGCCAGCGTCCCGACCGCCCCATCCGAGGGCCACCGAGCTATTGAGGGCCCACCGGGCTGCCCGATCGTTCGGCTTCGCCCGTATCGGGTCCGATCCGGGCTTCCCTATCGATCGAGCGGGCGGCCTGTTGCTGGTTTTGAGTGGTGGCGCGCCCCGGACCTGCCGGGTCAGAGATCGCGCGGAGCCGCGGCCCCGCGGGGCGGCGCGGGTGACAAACGGCGGTGGGGCCCACCCGGAGGGCCGGAGGTCCTGAAGCCCATGGGGGTTGGGCCGGGCCGGGGGGCCCCGCCCGCCGCCGGCACGGGCCCGCGCGGGGGAGGGC